>JADZCY010000315.1 GCA_020851325.1 Acidobacteriota bacterium
CCATGTCGATCTACACGACGACGACCACGGTCACGCCATGTGAGGCCGAGGAACGCCGCATCCCGTTCGTGATCGAAGAACTCGCGATCGTGCCGGACAGCGGCGGCGTCGGACGGCGGCGCGGCGGCAACTGCGTGCGTCGGGTCGTGCGCTTCGAATACGCCGGGCTCCTGACCTCGCTCGCCGGCCGTGGCAAATTCCCGATCTGGGGACTGTTCGGCGGCGGCGCTGGAACGGCCCAGTCCGCCGTGCTGAACACCGCGCAGGGCGAGCGCGCGATCGGTCTGCTGGCGGAAGGAGTGACGCTCGCGCCGGGAGATCGCCTCGTCTATACCAACGGTGGCGGCGGTGGTTACGGGCCTGCCGGCGAGCGCGAGCCGGCGCGCGTGCTCGACGACGTGCTCGATGGCTGGATCACGCCGGCGCAGGCCCGCGAGGCCTACCGTGTGGCGTTGCGAGAAGTACCGGATACTTCACTGACGACGATCTTCGAGATCGATGAACAGGCGACGGCGCAACTGCGCGCCGGGCCGGTGGCGGGGTGAGTCGCAGCAGCATCGAACCATGAGCAGCCATCGCGCCGATCATGGCGGCGACGCGAGTACGTGTCTTCGCCAGTCAAGTCGTGGCGCGCGTCGACGCATCGATTCGAACTGGGAGCAAGGACCGTGACTGAACAAGCCGTTGCCTATTGCGTGGAAGGGCCGGTGGCCCGCATCGTCATCAACCGGCCCGATCGGTTGAATCGCATCGACGCCGCAATAGTCAGCGGTCTCGAGGCGGCCTGGACGCGCTTCATGGCCGACGACACGCAGCGGGTCGCGCTGCTGATGGGCGCCGGTGATCGCGCGTTCACGGCCGGTGCCGACTTAAGCGCAGTTCCGCACGATCTCTACCGCGCGATCCCGGGCGTCGGTGTGGCGGTCGACAAACCCGTCGTGGCCGCCGTGCAGGGCTACTGTGTCGGCGGTGGCATGGTACTCACGATGATGGCGGACATCCTCATCGCGGCCGAAGATGCACGCTTCAGCTATCCAGAGGTCAAGATCGGCTTCTCGGGCGGCCTGATTGCAGGTCTGGCTGGGCGCATCCCGCACAAGATCGCGATGGAGCTCATGCTGATGGGCGAGACGATTGACGCGCGGCGCGCTTACGAAGTGGGCTTTGCGAACGCAGTCGTGCCGGCTGCGACGCTCGAACGCACGGCGCTCGACTGGGCGACACGCATCGCCGCACACGCTCCGCTGCCGTCACGCATGCTCAAGCGCTTCGTGTCCGATGTCATGCCGCGCGGCCCGACCGAGCGCGCCGGCATTGCGCGTGCCCAGGTCGATGCCATCAACGCGAGCGTCGACTGGGCCGAGGGACGGGCCGCGTTCTTCGACAAGCGCACGCCCCGTTTCGAGGGGCGCTGAAGCGCTGCGCCTCAATAGCGCCCACCCAGAAATCCCTGTCTTGCGCGTCATTATCCGATAATTTGCGAATCGATCTCGGGTTGATGAAGCGGGGCAGGGTGGTTGGACAGGTGAAATTACACGCTGAAGAGGAAGGAGCATCGCTGGGACACCCACATTTCGTTGCAAGCTCCGACGTGTCTTTCCTCGCCCCTTACCGACTGCGGCGATGGATGACCTTTTGCCTCGATTCCGCGTACACCAGAACTTTGATGATTCAGTGGTGAACGGAGGACTGTATGAGCAAGAGGCGCCAATCGGGGACACCCACCATCGAATTCGCTTGTCGTGCCGCGACATGCATAAAGATCGTGGCTGTCCCGAAGACGTCGAAGACTCGTGAGTGTCTGCACAGCTCGGTCAGGTGAGTTCGGGCCCGGAATGATGAAGGAAGCCGGTGACCGGCTGAACCGGAACACCCGGCAGACCCGGCGGCGATGCTTCGCCACTGCGGCGGCGAGGCCAGCGCCGCCTTCCGTACAAAGGACGCCGGCCGGCCGC
This sequence comes from Acidobacteriota bacterium, assembly GCA_020851325.1. GTDB lineage: Bacteria > Acidobacteriota > Vicinamibacteria > Vicinamibacterales > UBA2999 > VFZN01. The sequence goes on from JADZCY010000315.1 coordinate 1,956, forward strand.
ATTCGTCGTATGCGCGGCGGCTGCTGGCGCAATACCGGATCGGCGTGCTGGCGCCGTAGCCGGCGCCTGCACTTGCCCGCCTTACTTTTCGCCCGGCAGCTTGTGCCGACGTCGCGGCGAGGTCTCGTGTTCGTTGCGCTCGTCGTTCTTGATGACGTAGTTCACGGCCGTGAAGAATTCGGTGCGCGCAACATACCGGGCGTCATCCGTCATGACCTTCGCGTAATCCGGACTCGCGAGATATTCCTCGAGGTGACTCGGGTTCGCGAACGACAGGACCTCAACCACGTCGTAGCGGTCGCCCACCGGATCGTAGAACGCGCCGTCCGCCGGATTGCTGATGTTGTGGAGCTGCGCATAGCGCTCGATGAGCTTGCGCGACGTCGGGCTCGATGCCACGACCTTGGTCCGCTCCGCGAGCCAGCGCGCCTGGAACGCTTCGCGCGATGTGAACTGCGGGCCGCGCTCCAGGGTCTTCACGAGGATGATCGGGTCGCGCGTGCCCTTGTCCGGGATGAGGATGTGTTCCTCCGAGATGTTGAACACGAAGCCCTTCAGGAAGACCTTCTCGTCGGGAACGATCTTCTCGAGGTACTTGTCACCCGGCAGCACGCCGAAGAAGGCATTGAAGTCGGCGCGCGTGGCGAACGCGAGCTGGGCCAGACCATCGAAGCTCGGTCGCACGTAGTCTGCGACTCTCGCTTGCGGATCGGTGACGAGCAGGCCGTTGGCGTCGACTTGCGGACGATACGGCGGCGCGGCGGCGCTGGTCGGCCCGCCGGGGATCCGATGCTGCTGCTCGTAGCGCAGGAGCCGCCCGGTCGCCGTGTCGCCAGGCCCGTCGACGTGCACGATCTTCGGCCCATGAATCTTGCGCCAGTACTCGTCGAACGCTTCCCAGCGCAGTTCCGGATTCGGCTCGAGCGCCGGAACCTGCGGGTTCGCGGCCGGATCGGCGATGGCCTCACCGTTCTCGTTCACGCAGTAGCCCGGACGGGCGACCCGAAACGGCGCGACATCGGGCGTCGTATCGCAACGCACTACGAAGGCCGGCAGCACGATGCGCGGCTCGTGCGAGTCCCGGTCGGCGAGTGCGAATCCGCTCCAGGGCACGAGGCCGAGCGTGAGCGTGCAGTGAATCAGCGAACGAACGAAGCGCGGATGCGCAGCAGATGGTTGTATCGGGGTCCCCTCCCTGGGTCTTTCTTTGACGATGTCTATATCAATAGACCATTCGCCACCGTACCATCAACAAGGACGGTGACCAAACGCAGATGTCCTGCACACGGCTCGAATGCGTCCGCCGGCCGGTCCGCGCGATGACTCGTTCTGCTTGAATGCGATCGGGACTGCGCGGAACGAGGTTTCGAAGCACACGCGCCGAACCTGGGAGACGACGGATGCAAATCGAGCGAACCACGGCGCTGCTCGAATGGCGACCGGAGTACACCATCGGCGAGTCCGGGGGCGACATGCAGCACCGAGACGTTTTCAGGCGCATCGACGCTCTGCACGACAGCGAGGTTGAGGTTGTTCAGGTGGTGTGGCAGCGGCGTGCAAAAGGAAATCTGCTGTCGATGCGGCAAATCGCGTAGCAAGTGCCCCAGCCTCCTCCGGCGGACGAGATGGCGATCAGCTTTTGACTTTCGGAGCGCTTTTTTTTCTTGGGCTTCTGATTTGCAGCGCCATCCTCAAGTTTCGAAAAACGGTCATCGAGGCGTTATGGAAACTCCCAGTCGGTTTGGTGGCGAGTTTGCTCTGGGTCTTGGGGCGTTTTTCGGGATTATCTATTGCTGTGGTTGATGGGCGGCTTCCTGCAAGAGGCGCAGGACCGGCAGTACATATCGTCCAACTTTAAAAACGCCGCTTTCGCAGAAGTACATGGCTCGGGCCACTTCCCGCACTTCGAGCAAGCGGCTCAAGTGAATGCGACGATCGAGGGATTTGTCGAACGCCTGACTTGATCTGGTGACGCTAACGGACGCAAACGAAACAGCAGGCTGATGGGGATTCCGCTTTCGTTATCGGCAGGCGTGGCCTATACGGATGATGTGCCGGCTGCTGCGTGAGTTCCTGGCTACTGAACATCCAAGCGCAGTGGCGCCGGGGGAGCCGGCTCCTGGCTCATTCCCGTGTTCCGCGGCATAACGCCGCGGCCGGCAGGTCCTCGAAGCGTCGCGCCTTCCGCCTTAATTGACGGCGACCTCGTCGTTGGCTCGCTCGGATAGCCGAGGATAGTCGGTGTATCCGTGCGCGTCCCCACCATAGAATGTATCGGGATTCGGCTCGTTCATGGGCGCGCCGATGCGATAACGTTCGACGAAGTCGGGATTCGCGAGCGCCCAGCGGCCAACGGTCACGACGTCGGCGAGCCCGGTTTCGACGTCCGATGTGATGTTCTCGAGCGGCTGGCCGCCTCGGTTCAGCAGCAGCGCGTTCGGCCAAAGCCGCCGAATGTCTTGCACCAGCCCCTCGTTGCCGCCGTGCACGATGTGTACGTAGGCGAGGTCGAGCTTCGCGAGCTTACTGACCAGGTGACGATAAAGCGACTCGTATTCATCTCCTTCCTCGATGCCGTTGAAGGTCGACGCGGGCGACAGGCGGATGCCGGTACGGTCGGCGCCAATCGCGTTCGCGACGGCAGATGCCGTCTCGATGGCGAACCGGGCACGGTTCTCGATGGAGCCGCCATACTCGTCGTCACGCACGTTGGCGTTCACCGAGAGAAACTGCTGCACGAGATAGCCGTTGGCGCCGTGGATCTCGACGCCATCGGCACCTGCTTCGATGGCGCGGACGGCGGCGTGAGCGAAATCGTTGATCGTCGTGCGGATCTCGTCGATCGACATGGCACGCGGCACGAGCTCGTCCATCAGGCCGCGCGCGGTGAACATCTTTCCGCCCGACGCGACGGCCGACGGCGCGAGCGCTTGCCGGTGATGGGGTGTGTTGTCCGGGTGGTTGATGCGCCCGACGTGCATCAGCTGAATGAAAAGACGCCCGCCAGCCTCATGCACCGCATCCGCCACACGCCGCCAACCCGCGACTTGCCGGTCGGTGTAGATGCCGGGTGTCGATAGATATCCCTGCCCGTCGTCCGACGGCTGCGTGCCCTCGCTGATCAGCAGCCCGAGCAACGCACGTTGTGCATAGTACTCAGCCATGAGCGGGCCAGGCGTGCCGTCGGGCTGTGCGCGGCTGCGGGTCATCGGGGCCATCGCGAAGCGGTGCGGCACCGTGAGCCGCCCAATTTTTGCCTTGTCCCAAATCGTGGTCATCTTGACGTTCCTCTGATGTGTTTCTCGGCTGCCTGCGCAGCGTGTTCGCTTCCAAGTCTGCTACAGGGTAGATTGTCCATACTTTGAATCTCAAGCCACAAAATCTAAATATACTGTTCCATTTATGGATCATTCGAAAACGGACCTCGGCCTCCTCACCGACTTCAACCTGGTCGCCTCGGAAGGCGGATTCGGCAAGGCCAGCCGCGTGAGCGGACGACCGAAAGCGACCTTGTCCCGTCGCGTGATGGCGCTCGAGGACAGTCTGGGTGTGCGGCTCTTCGAGCGCGGCGCGCGCAAGCTGCAGCTCACCGAGGACGGCTGCGCGCTGCACGAGCGAACGAGCGCGCTGGTGGCCGAGATTCTCGAGGTGGGGCAGTCCTTGCGCGAGGGGTCGTTACAGCCGCGAGGCAAGCTGCGGGTCAGCGTGCCGCTTTTAATCGGGCAGACGATGCTAGGGCGGCTTGCCGCGCAGTTCTGTCGCCGCTACCCCGAAGTCGAGCTCGAGATCATCGCCGAAGATCGCTACGTCGACATCGTCGACGAAGGCTACGACGTCGTGGTTCGCGTGAATCCACGCACGGACGCGTCGCTGGTCGGCCGGCGTATCGGAGGCGAAGCGCTCGTCGTCGTGGCCCCGCCGGGGATGCAGCGGCCGAGTCCCGCCCGAGACGGCACGCCGCGTCATGTGCCCGCCGTCGCGATGACTCATCTCGTCGACAAGGGCCCATGGCAGGTCACCGAGCGACTCCAGGTCGTGCCGGACGTGCGCATCCGCCTCTCGTCGCTGCTGATGGTACGTGATGCCGTTTGTGCCGGTGCCGGCGTCGCGCTGCTGCCGCGCACCGTTGTCGACGAAGCCGCCTCGGACGGTCGCCTTGCGCTATGGAGCACTGTTCCGCATCAGACGTCCGAGATCTGGGTGCTGCACACTTCGCGACGTCTCGTGAGCGTCAAGGTCAGCGCCTTCGTCGAATTTCTGGTCGACGCCCTGCGGGACAGACACGGTTCCGTTGGATGATGGCGCACGCCAATCATCTGCCGCCTTTATTCGGCGCGCGCCGTTGGCCGCGCTGTGCGGCAAGATTCAGAATGGTCTGATGCGAGCTTTCCATGGCTGCATGATGTGACACGTCGGTAGTTGTCGATATTTAGCGACCAAGCATGACGTTCGCGGGTCCCCTTCGCCATCCGATGCCGCAATCCGACCGCTCGATTCGTCCGCGCGTGACCCTCTGATCTGTATGGGGTTGCGTTGTGGCCTTCGCGGACTTCGGGCGCCACAGAACAGTCCGAAAGCTTCGCCATCGGCTTCTCAAGCGGCGCTCAACCCGCGGGTAATTGAACGCTTGGTGGAGCGGTTACGGACGCCTGGTCAGGCGCCGTCACGCGGCGGGCGAAAAGGTCGTGCACGTTCGAGCCGCGTAGTGCCGGTTCCTGGGCGGTCACCACCGGGCCGATGCCGTGGGCGCCGAGCAGTTTGCGGATCCGCACCAGGCGGCCGTCGATGTCGTGCACTTCCATCACCACCTGCTGAATCTTCGGCCAGTCGGCGTCCGCGATGCCTTCCAGCACGTCGAGTTCGCTCTTCTCGGCGTCGATCTTCAACAGGTCGATGCGCTCGATGCCGAACTCGGCGATGACTTCCGACAAGGTGCGTAGCCGACACTCCACCAGTTCGGTCGCGAACATCTGCGCCACGGCGCGATCGAGGATGCGCCGGCGCAGGAAGGCCGGTACCCAGCCGATCCAACGCACCCGCCAGTGGGTCACGCCGAGGTTGCGCAGAATGGCCTGCTTGACCTGTTCCTCGAGCTCGGCCTCGTCGTCGACGTAGGCGGTGGAGAGCGACGGCATGTTGGGGCGATATGCGAACTGCACGTTGCCGGCGCGCGACGACAGGCCGCAGCACACCGGGTGCAGCCGCGTCCTGCCGTGACGCCGCGCGTTTTGTTCGAGCGCGGCGAAGATCGACGGCACGGGTTCGAACATGTAGCTGGTGGCATCGCCGTGGCAGCGTTGCAGCACGGTCAGCGAGAAAAGGCCGAGATTGGCGCCGACGTCGACGACCGTGCAGCCCGGCCAGACGTCGATGCCGTGCTGGAAATAGTGCTCGACCTGCTCGTGTAGTTCGGCCACCTGGTCGGGTCGCAGGCAGGTGATGGTGCCGATGCCGGGCAACTGCGTCTCTTTGAGGGTCATGGGGGCTGCCGAGGTTGTGCGGATTGCGCCGTGACCGCGGCGTGATTCATCGCTCGGTATACTGGCGCGCGTAATAGTGACGATATTCGCCGCTCTTGATCTCGCGCCACCAGTGCGGGTGTTCGAGGTACCAGGCGACGGTGTCAGCCAGTGCGCGTGGCCAGCTTGAGCGCGACGGCGTCCAGCCGAGTTCGTGACGAATCTTGCTGGCGTCGATGGCGTAGCGCCGGTCGTGTCCCGGCCGGTCGGCGACCGGGGTGATCATGTCGTGACCGAGCCCCATGATGTCGAGGATCGCGTGGGTGAGTTCGAGATTGTTGCGCTCGTTGTCGCCGCCGATGTTGTAGACCTCGCCTGCACGTCCGCCCTCCAGCACCGCCAGAATGGCTTCACAATGATCTTCCACGTGCAGCCAGTCACGCACGTTCAGACCATCGCCGTAGAGCGGCACCTTGTGCCCCTCGGCGAGATTGGTGATGAATAACGGAATGACCTTTTCCGGAAACTGGTAGGGGCCGAAGTTGTTCGAGCAGCGGGTGATCAGGGCGTCGAGGCCGAAAGTGTGGTGATAACTCTGCACCAGCAGGTCGCTGGCCGCCTTGCTGGCGGAATAGGGGCTGTTGGCGTGCAGCGGCGTGCCCTCGCTGAAGCGCAGCTCCGGCCGGTCCAGCGGCAGCGAGCCGTAGACTTCATCGGTGCTGACGTGCACGAAGCGTCGGCCGCCGGCGCCGCGCACCGCGTCGAGCAGGCTCTGGGTGCCGAGCACATTGGCGACGATGAACGGCCGCGCGTCCTGGATCGACCGGTCGACGTGACTTTCCGCCGCGAAATGCACCACCGCTTCGCACTCGGCGACCAGCGCGTCGACCGTCGGCCGGTCGTTGATGTCGGCCTTGACGAAGCGATAGCGTGGATCGTCAGTGATGTCGGCGAGGTTGGCGAGATTGCCCGAGTAGGTCAGGTCGTCGATGTTGGTCAGGCGCCAGCGTGGTCGCTCGCGCAGCACGAAGCGCACGAAGTTCGAGCCGATGAAGCCGCAGCCGCCGGTCACGAGGAGATGGCGGATCATCAGCGTGCGTTCCCAAAACCATGCTGTTCGTCGAGCAGGCCGAGCAGGTATTCGCCGTAGCCCGAGCCGCGCAGCGCGAGTGCCGTGTCGCGCAGCCTCGCGTCGTCGATGAAGTTCATGCGCCAGGCTATTTCCTCCGGGCAGGCAACCTTGAGTCCCTGGCGCTCCTCCAGCACCTGGATGAAATTGCCGGCTTGCAGCAGTGACTTGTGCGTGCCGGTGTCGAGCCAGGCCGAGCCGCGACCGAGCTGCTGCACACGCAGTTCACCGCGCTCGAGGTAGACCGAGTTTACGCTCGTGATCTCGAGTTCGCCGCGCGCCGAGGGTTTGAGCCCGCGTACGATGGACACCACTTGATGGTCGTAGAAATAGAGCCCGGTGACCGCGATGTTGGACGGTGGCGCGCCCGGCTTCTCGACGATCTCGCACGGTCGGCCGGCGCGATCGAAGACGACCACGCCATAGCGTTCCGGATCGACCACGCGGTAGCCGAACACCGTCGCGCCGTGCGTGTAGGCCGTGGCCGCTTGCAGGGATTCCTGCAGGCCGTGACCGTAGAAGATGTTGTCGCCGAGGATCAGCGCGACGTGATCGCCCGCGATGAAATCGGCGCCGATCAGAAAGGCCTGGGCGATACCCTCGGGGTGCGGCTGTTCAGCATACTCGATCGACACCCCCCACTGCGCGCCACTGCCGAGCAGCGCACGGTACAGCGGCAGATCCTGCGGGGTGCTGATCAGCAGCATGTCGCGGATCCCCGCCAGCATCAGCGTGCTGAGCGGGTAATAGACCATCGGCTTGTCGTAGACCGGTAGCAACTGCTTGCTCAATGCGGAAGTGAGCGGATAGAGCCGCGTGCCCCTGCCGCCCGCGAGGATGATGCCTTTCATTGCGATGAGTGCTCCGAGTGCATGGCCGGTATTCGCGCACCGCCGCCACGCGCCGCGGATACTGGCTCGACGGGTGTGGTCGGCGATCCTAGAATGCCACGCATGTGCGCTGGTCCGCTGGTCGACTGCTGGCGCGCGGTGGGAGAGTGCATGGTTCGAACTCCGCGGCCGTCGTGCGTCGGCGCACTGCACGCCATGGTTTGCCTGTGGCTCGTGCTCCTCGTTGTCACCTGGACGTTGCATGGCGCTGCGCAGCCGCTGGCCGCACCGGTGGTGGTGGTCGAACAAGGCCGGCTGCGCGTGGACGTGAGCCAGGTACCATTCGCCACTGTCCTGGCCAGTATCGGTCGCCAGACTGGCATTGAAGTACGCATGGACGCCGCCGCCGCGCGCTTTCCCGTGACCGCGCGACTCGATCGCCCGCTCGAAGACGGCCTCAAGGAATTGCTGCGCAAGCTTCCAGCGTATCTGCTGCTGCGTGACGACGCCCAAGACCGCGTAGTGAAGATCATCGTGTTCGCCGCCAGCGGCCAAGCCCAGCCGCTGAGTTCATTGCCGCACCCGGTGCCGGCCAGCGACCCATTGGCACGGCTGGTCGGCACCATACCAACAACGCCCATGTCCGCAGAAGATCGTGCGGTGCTGCTGCACAGCGTGCTCGACACGCGTGACGGCAACGCCGACGCACGAACGCTCGCAGAGCGCCGGGCGGTGCGCGATAGCGCCGTGCAACGGATGCTCGATGTCGACGGTGCGCTGGGCAGGATTCTGCATGGGCAGGCCGGCGCAGCGCCCAGTCTGCCAAGCCCGCCGCCGTGATCGTCGGTCCGTAGTCCACGGTGGTTGAGCGTCGCGCGCGATCCGTTCATGCGCGCGCGGATCCGGCCTGATCTCGGAGCGCGAGCTCGAGGAGTTCGTGCCAGGGCGGCATGTAAAGACCGAAAGTGGTTGCGACCCGAGTGGTGTCGAGCACCGAATAGTGCGGGCGTATGGCCGGAGTCGGGTATTCGGCGGTGGTGATGGCCGCCACCCGCACGTGCTCCGCGCCCGGCGTTGCGGCCAGGATGGCGCGCGCGAAGTCGCACCAATGGACACTGCCGGCGGCGGCGAGGTGATAGATCCCGCGGTGTGCGGCGATGTAGGCGGACGACAGGCGGGTCTGGGCGAGGATCGAGGCGGTGCTCGCCGCGATGAAGCGCGCCGAGGTCGGCGCCCCCCACTGATCGGCGACCACACGCAACTCGTCGCGCTCGCGGGCGAGGCGCTGCATCGTGAGCAGGAAATTCTTGCCGCGCGTGGCGTAGACCCAGGCAGTGCGCAGTACGATGACCGCGTCATGCCGCTCGAGCGCGGCCTGCTCGCCGGCCAGCTTACTGCGGCCGTAGACGCCGAGCGGCGCGGTCGCATCATCCTCCCGGTAGGGCCGCTCGCCGCGGCCGTCGAACACATAGTCCGTCGAGTAATGCACCAGCGCCGCGCCGACCTCGGCGGCGGCCTCGGCGAGCACGCCCGGCGCGACGCCGTTGATGGCCGCGACCTGCGCCGGCTCGGCTTCGGCCTGGTCGACTGCGGTGTAGGCCGCGGCGTTGACGATCGCGGCCGGTCGCAGCGCCCGCACCCGTGCACGCAGCGCCTCGCTGTCGGTGAGATCGAGACTCGCGCGATCGGTTGCCGCCACGGGTGCGAGCGGCGCCAGCGCGCGCAGCAATTCGTAGCCGACCTGGCCACTGCTGCCCAGCACCAGGATGGGGCGTGGATTCACGGGAACAGCGGCAGATCCGCCAACGGCCTGCCGCACCGGTCCTTGTCCGACAAGAGTGGCACGGCGCCCGCGAACGGCCACGCGATGCCGACTGCGGGATCGTTCCACAATAGGCAATGTTCATCGCCGGGACTGTAATAGTCGGTGGCCTTGTACAAGACCTCGGCGCATTCGCTCAGCACGTAGAAACCATGCGCGAAACCGGCTGGCAGCCACAGTTGCCGGCGGTTGGTGGCGCTCAGCGCCACCCCTGCCCACTTGCCAAAGGTCGGCGAACCGCGCCGCAGGTCCACTCCGACATCGAAGATCTCGCCGCTCACCACGCGCACCAGCTTGCCCTGCGGGCGACCGAGTTGGTAATGCAGCCCGCGCAGCACACCGACTACCGAGCGGGAGTGGTTGTCCTGCACAAAGTCCTGGCCGATGCCCGCCAGTTCGGCATAGCGCTGCTGCGAATAGCTTTCGAAGAAGAATCCCCGCTCGTCGCCGAAGCAACGGGGCTCGATGATCTTGAGATCGGGGATGTCGGTGGCGATTACCTGCACTGCTCGGTTCCTGCTTGCCCGCGGCGCACAGCCGCTACATGTCGCGCCTCAGCGCGAATCGCCGGCGCGGGACATGGCGGTTCGGCCGGCGCCTGTTTCAGCAGGCGTAGCGCCTTGCCGGCGGCATTCAGGCCGCTCATCATCGCCTCGTCGCTCCAGAAGTAAGCCCACAGGCCGTAGCGACCACAGGTGACGATGTCCTGTTCGATCAGCCAGTCGCCGGCCAGCCGGGCGGCGCCCTTGCGCGCCTTGTCGTAGATGCAATAGGCGAGCGGGATGTCGCTCGTCGCCCGCAGCACGATACGGTCGTCGGGGCGCAGCACACCGACCTTTACCAGATCGGCGATGACGCGCTCGACGATCATCGCCCTATCGATCGGCTGGTCGGGCGAATAGGCCACCTCGGCGGAAATTGACGACATGCCGGGCGGCACCACGGCGGGATCGAAGTTGGCCGGGAAACTGATGCGGAAGAAACTGATGTCCTTGCCGGGAAAGTGCACCCAGTGGCGGTCACTCAGATTGGCCCGCGCTACGCCGAGGTTCACCACCAGGATGCTGTTGGTGCGCAGCCTCCCCACGGCCTCTCGCACCTCGGCCGGCGCAAAATCGGCCAGCAAGTCGATCACATGCGGCAGCGGCACAGTGCTGATCAACACTCGATAGCCCACCTCCCTGCCGTCCTGGAAACGTATCCGGCGGCGTAGCGGATCGATGGCTGTCGCACGGTGCGACAAGTACACGGCCGGCGCGCGTCGCATCAGCGCGTCGGCGATGGCCGCGTAGCCGCGACCGTTCACGGGATAACGGAATGTGGCGTTGGTGCCGACGGGCGTATTGCGATTCCACAGCGCGCCGCGCAGCACCTGCGAGGTGGAGGGTTTGGGGACGCGGTTGCCGGTCCAGTCGTGGGTCAGCTCGGCCGGCGGTACACCCCAGAATTTTTCGCTGTAGGGAATGAGAAAGGTCTGCGCCAACCCACGCCCCAGGTTGGCGTACATCCATTCCTCGTAATTGGCCGGTTCCTCGTTTTCCTCGCGCCGCAGGAAATCCCAGACGCAGCGGATGCGCAGCGGTAACGGCAGTCCGGCGGTGTTGATCTGGAATGGGTAGGGTGTGTAGCAGTCATGCGAGTAGATGTGCGCATTGCGTTCATGCACGGCAGTCTGGACGCCGATCTCGTCCAGCAGATCCAGCACCTGTTGGTTGCGGGTCTGCAGCACATGAATACCGCGGTCGAACACGAAGCCGTCGACTCGATCCGACGCGGCCACGCCGCCAACCGAATCGGCGGCTTCGTACGCCGGTGCATTAGCCCGCAGCGCGGCGCACAGACCGGTCAGCCCGGCCCCCAGTACGACGATGTTCTCGTTCATGCGCGATCCTGTCGGCGTCAGCGCGTCGATACGGTCGGCCACGGTCGGCAGATCCTCAGCCCTCGACGGGGCGGTTGACCCGCATGCCGATCTTATACTCGACGAAGTCGCGCCGATTGACCGTGAGCCAAGCGAGCTGGCGCATGTATTCGAGCGCCTCGGGCGCCACCGGCGTGTTCTTGAGCGTCGACTTGGTCCATTTCATGAGGTCGGTGTCGAAGTCCGGATCGAGCATGTCCGCCTCGACGCACATGTCGTAGATCTTGGTGCCGGGGAACGGCACCATCGCGAAGATCGCGGCGTGGTTCAGCCCTTCCTCCACGTGCCGCTTGGCGGACAGCACGGTGGTGTAGATCTCGTCGATGGTCTCGTCGGGATAGCCGATGATGTAATTGCCGGCGGTGTGGATGCCGGCATCCGTACAGCCGCGGATCATCGACGCAGTATCGGTCTTCTCGATGTTCCACTTGCTGGTGGAGTACTTCTCGATCAGGCGCTTGTTGCCCGACTCGAACGGCAGGTGCAGCCAGCGGAAGCCGGCCGCCGACAGGTTCTCGAGGAACTCGTTGTCGACCGTGAGTTTGCCCTTGCGATCGTTCTTCATCAGGTGGCAGATGTTGATGCCATTGACATCGGCCAACTCGAAGCCCATATGGCGTACCGATTCGAACAGCGTGTAGGCGCGCTTCTTCTTGGCGAACAGGCTGTCGTCTTCGAAGAACAGATGTTGGGCGCCGAGATCCTTCAGCCGGTTCATCTCCTCGATCACGCGGCCCACGGACTTCATGCGGAACGTGCCGGTCTCGCCGAAGGGGCTGTTCTCCTCTTCCTTCGAGATGTGGCAGTACAGGCACTGGAACGGGCAGCCGCGCGTGGTCTGCAGCGCCGCGTACTGGATGCGCTGCCCGGCGGGAAACTGGCCGCCGTGGGGGCGCGACAGCTCCCAGTACTTGTCGTTCGGCAGCATGTCCCAGGCGGGAAACGGCAGGTCGTCCAGGTTCATCACGATGGGGCCCTGGGGATTGATCACCTCCCGGCCGGCGTCGTCCTGGAAGGCGATACCGCGCACCTCGACCAGCGGCCGCAGGCCGCGCAGCGCCTCGGCGATTTGCACGATGGTCACCTCGGCCTCGGACAGGCAGATGAGATCGACACCCGCGTTGAAGAACCGGTTGCGCAGGTTGCGGGCGTTCACACCGCCCGAGATCACGAGCTTCTCCGGCGCCACTTCCTTCACCAGGCGAATCAGGTCGAGCACCATCGAAGTCTGGGTCGTGAAGATCGACGAAATGCCGATCACGTCATAATCGGCGATTTCTTCGATGATGCGCTCGCGGCTCATGCCGCAGCGAATGAGCCCCGAGGTCAGGCGGGTGGTGCGAAAGAAGGTGTCCTCGAGTTTGTCCTTGGCGTTGCCGACCGAGACATCGAGGATATCGACATCGTATTTCGCCTCGCGCAGAGCGCCGGCCAGGTAGCAGAGGCTGAGCGATCCGTCAGGCTTGGCCATCTCCTCCGGCGCGAACTGCAGCGCCGAGTACATCAACAAGAATCGCGGTTGTTTGATTAGCCTGGGTCGAAGAACGTTCATCGGTCTGCTGCCTCCGGAGTTGTTATTGTCGGTCCAGCGCATGCGTTGCCGCACAAGGCAATTCAGCGGGCACGCACGGTCCCCCGAGCGCCTGCGCGACTCGCGCGGCACGAACCGCGTAGCGCTGCGTAGCATACCGTGGCGTCGAGGCGCCCGGCGGAAGGGTAGACGAGCAGGATAGCGGCCTCGCGCCGCCGCATCTTCAGATGCATGGTGACGCGCGGGCCATCCCGTTTGCGGGCGGAGGGCCACTGCGGCCCGCGATGCGCTCGGCAGGTCTCGCGGTTGGTCGGTCGCCCGCTCCGGGGCAGGCGACCGTGGTCCAGTCTCGCCCTGTCGCGGCGCCCTCAGGCCGTCCGCGCGACCCGGCGACGCATGCCGAGCGCCAGCAGCGCCGGCGCCATCAACATCAGCGCCGGCGGCAGTGGCACCGGCGCTAGCCCGGTCATCACGGTGAGTTGCAGACCCGGTATCTCTGCCGGCAGGGTCGGCGAGGTGAAGTCGAGCACGAAGCCATTTGCTAGCGCGGTGAGCGGAAACGCGGCGAAGAAATCGAAGCCGGCAGGATTCAGACCCGGATCGGAATACAGTAACAACGGGTTCGCGCCCTGGGTCTGCATGAAGAAGCCAAACGGCGCCGCAGACGGAGTGAACCCGGCTTGCGGGACCAGGGCATCGAGATCGATGACCGTCCCGTCGGTGAAATTGATCAGGGCAAGCTGCGTCGGCGGTCCCTCGTCGGCGACATCGAACAGCGGGATCAGGGTCTCCGGCGCGCCCCGGAAGTAGATGCCGAAGCGCGTACCGATCGGCAGCGGATCGACGATCGACACCAAGTCGTAGAGCTCGATGGCCAGCGACGAACCCGAAGGTGCGTAGAAGTAGGACACGTCTACATCGGCGCCAACCACCGGCGCGAGGATTGCCGGGGGCGCGATTGGGGCGGCGGTGGCGGTCATCAATCCCGCCGCACACGCCACAGCAGTGAGGGTGCGGGCCAAGGGCTTTATGAAGTTGGTCATGGGCGGACCTCCATCGTTAACGTCCGCCCGGACGCGGGCACAATGCGCGGCCGAGGGACGAAAGACTTGCCACGGTTGTCAACCTGCGGTCCCGAACTCTGGGGAATGGAGCAATCTACATTCAGATCGCTACCGCACCGGTTTGTCCTGAGTCTAATGTGAACTGCAAGTTGCCGCGCACTGGCGACTGGTGGAAGTGTGAAATACTTCGTGTAATCGCTTGGACATGTTTGCCTGGTTACTCTCAGACGATATAGCGCGCGCCACGACGGGGGCTCGGCGCATGAATGGTGACCGGACGTGCATTTGCCAACCAAGCACGGAATTCGCGGATCATGTTCCGCTAAGGTGAACCTGCTTCGTTGCGGAGGTCACGGTGGTGCGTCGCGGTATTCCGCTACGGGCCGCGGCCGTGCAGTCGGCCGGGGACACAACAATACGAACATGAGTAGAGGCAGGTTTCGATGAAACGCTTCGATCGCGTACTGATTACCGGTAGTGGCGGCATGCTCGGCAACGCTATCTATCCCTACTTCCTCAAGCGTTGTGCCACCGTGATGGCCACCGACAAGGTGCTCACGGAATCCTGGCTGTCAGAGCTCGACGTACGGGACGAGACCCGGGTCCGCCAGCTCGTGACGGAGTTTCGCCCGGATCTCATCCTGCACCTTGCAGCCGAGACCGATCTCGAGTTCTGTGAAACCCACGCCGATGTCGCTGACGAGGTCAATTCGGTCAGCACGCGACGGATCGCCGAACTGGCGCGGGACCAAGGCAGCACTCTGGTCTACATCAGCACCGCCGGCGTGTTCGATGGCGGCAAGAGCGAGTGCTATACGGAGGATGATCCGGCACGACCGATCATGGTCTACGGGCAGAGCAAGTTCGATGGCGAGGAGCACGTGCGCGCGGTGGGCGGCGCCTGCTATGTGGTGCGTGCCGGTTGGATGGTGGGCGGCGGCCCGGCCAAGGACCACAAATTCGTGTCGAAGATTCTGCAGCAGATCGCTGACGGGCGGCGCGTGCTGCATGCCGTCGACGACCGCTGGGGCACGCCGACCTACACCCACGACTTTGCCAACAACCTCTTCCGCCTGCTCGACACCGAGCGGTACGGCACCTATCACATGGTGTGCGAGGGCTCCGGCACCCGCTACGACGTCGCGCAGGAAATCGTCACCGCCTGCGGGCGCGACGACATCGGGATCGAGCGCGTCGGCTCCGACTACTTCGCCGCCGAGTACTTTGCCCCGCGGCCGCGCTCCGAGATGCTGGTGAACGCCAATCTCGAACGCCTCGGCGTCAATCTCATGCGGCCCTGGCGCGCTGCACTGCGCGAGTACATCCACGCCGAGTATCGCCACCTGTTGAGCGGCGCCGCGGCCGACGAACGGTGGAATCGCGTCGAGCGTCGCGGCCAGGGTGAGCGCCGCCAGAGCGACGAGCCCCACGCGGGCGCCGAACGTCGGCAGTTGATGGATCGTCGCGCGCTACGCATTACGCGCTGAGCGTCAGGCTCGCGCGCTTGGCTTCGTCCGGGCGGCTGCCTAGAATTACCCGGCGCCCGAGTGTGATGCGCGGGCCGCGATCGAAGCAGGTTGGCCGGCCATTGCTCACTGTCGTGCGATCCGTTGCGGCTCGGCGCGATGGCGACACGATGCCAGGCGAGTGCCGATCGAGGCCGCGGGCTCATCACCGTCGCCGACGGCCCACACACGAGTGACGCGCAACCGCGAGAAGAATGAAAACACATCTGCGCCTAGCGCCACTCGGGGTTCTGCTCGCTTTGTTGCTGAGTTCCTGCGTGCGTAGCCCGCTCATCGACCCTGTGGTGCCCGTCGCACCGAATGACGGCAGTCAGGCGGCGATGTTCCAGCCATCGCTGGAACCGGAATATCGCATCCAGGTCGGCGATCGTCTTGCGATCCGTTCTTACTACGACCAGCAGCTCAACCAGGACGTCATGGTTCGACGCGACGGGCGCATTTCACTCATTCTGCTGCAGGACGTTCAGGTGTTTGACCGCACGCCCGCGGAAGTGGCCAGGCAATTGTCCGAGGATTACGGCAAATTCGTCGCCGACGCCGCGCCTATCACGGTATCGGTCGTCGAGTCCAAGGGCCTGACCGTCTATGTGGGCGGTGAGGTCAAGACGTCGGCGCAGCAAGCCCTCAACGGTCAACTCACGGTCGTGCAGGCGATCACGGCTGCCGGCGGCATGCTGCCGACGGCCAACACCCACCAGGTGCTGGTGCTGCGCCACCAGGTCGATGGCAAGTTCATCGCTTACCAGATAGACGTCGAGAAAGTACTGGTCAACGCCGCCAACGATATCTACCTGCAACGCAACGATATCGTCCATGTGCCGATGTCGAAGATTGCGCATATCGACAAGTTCGTCAGTCAGTACATCAACCAGATCATTCCGGAGGCGCTGCGCTTCAACGTCGGATACACCTGGTTGAACCAGATCGGCGACGGCAACAGCCGCGTGCAGGTGGTGGGTCCCTGACATGAGTTACGGCGGCGACCCTCGGTCCAACCCACGCGGCACGCGCTGAAAGGTCAAGCTCCCGCCATGACAGTCCAGCCCGAATTGTCCCACCCGCTACGGGAACTGCTCCGCCCGGTGCTGGAGGCCAAGTGGTACGTGCTGGTGTTCTGCGCCTCCACGGTGGTGTCGTCCCTGGCGCTGACGTATCTCTACTCGGAGAAGTACACGGCCGCTACGACCATCGTGTTCCGCCCGCAGGAAGTGACACGCCTGCGCCAGAAGGAGTCCATGGCCTTTGGCGCGCCACTGCCGACCGCGCCGTTCGATCTGATCTACGACAATCTTCAACTGCTGGTCAAAAGCGAGCCGGTGATGCTCGCGGTGATCGACGACCTGAACCTCGACGCCGAAGAGCCGCGGGTCTACAGCGGTCCGCCGCTGGTGCAGTGGTTCAATCGCACCAAGGACTGGATCAAGGACCTGCGTGACAACACCTGGACCGTGCTCAAGTTCGGGCGCGTGGTGCGTGACAATCCGCGCACCGCCGCGCTCAAGGGCCTGCGCGAACATCTCAACCTCACCAACCACAACTCCTACGTGTTCTACCTGTCGTTCACAGACAAGTACCCGGCGCGCGCCGCGCGCATTGTCGACGCGGTGGCCGACAAGGTGGTCAACGCGGTGCTCGCGGAACAGCAGGACCCGGGCGCCCAGCGCCTGCGGCAACTGCGCACCCTGCGCGAGCACAAGATGGCCGAGATCGAGCGCTACCAGCAGGAGATCCAGACGCTCCTGTCACGCAACGGCATCGCCTCGGTTGAACATGAGACGGAGCGCGCGGTGGCGCGCTACTCGGACCTGACGCTGGAGAAGATCAAGCTCGACAGTATCGTTGCCAGCACCCAGGCCAAGCTTGCCGCGCTGGAACGTAAGGGTGGTGTCGGCGTCGGCAAGGCCGCGCCTGGCAGCCTGCAGCCGGAGGACTTCCGGCGTCTGAAATCCGAACGCGTGTTCACCGAGATCGATCTGCGTGCGCAGCAACAACAACAGGCGACACTCAGCGCAGCACTGGTCGGACTCGAACGCCGGCTCACGAGCCTGCCGCTCGTACAGCATCAGTACGACTCCCTGATACAGAATCTCCGCACCGCACAGCGCGACCTCGTGCAGATCAGCGACCCGTACCACGAAGCCGAGGTCCAGGCGAGCGACGTGCTCAGCACCGTGGTGGTGGCGCACAAGGCGCGCGTTCCGGCCATCCCGGTCTCGCCAATCAAGGTCTACCACGTCGCGCTCGCCGGCGGGCTGGCGATATGTATTTCGTTCGGACTTGCCTATTTGTTTGCCTTTGCCCGTTCCGATCAGATGGCCCAGTTCGTCCATCGCACCGTCAGCAACGTCGTCGGCATGTGGGATGGCGTCGAGCGCCGTCGTCAGCGCGATCGGCGCGGCAACGGCGCGAGCGCTGACTACAGCGGACCGGAACGGCGCGGCACTGGCGGCCGGCGCGCCGAGGATTCACCGCCAGCATGACGAACGACGCCGAGAAACCCGCCAATCACGCTCCCCGACCGGGTGTCCTGGCCGGGCTCAAGCGCCTGCTGTTCGGCATGTTTACTTACGCGTTCCTGATCGCCGCGGGTGGTCTGCTGGCCGTGCTGTCCTCCTATCTCATGCGCCAGTTTGGGTATTGAACCGGCCGCGCCTGGCGTCGCCACGGCAGCCCTGCCGCAGCCACAGCGGAGAGCGCTGACATGAACGCACAAGCACCAAGCGAAATCGCGGCGCCTGCCACAAGCCTGCACAAGCCTTACGCGATTCCCGTGGGCGACCCCTTGCCGGCCGTACCGGGCGACGGCATCTACCGTTTGTTGGAAATCCTGGTCGCGATGGTGGCGTTGGTGTTGTCGCTGCCTTTGATGCTCGTCGTCGCGCTGCTGGTGCACCTCGATTCGCGGGGACCGGTGCTGTTCGTGCAGGACCGTCTGGCGCGCAGCCGCGTCGTGCCGGGCCGCGAGCTCATCGGCCGGGATGATCTGCAGGCGCCGAGCGGGCGGTTCGAGCCCGACACCCTGTACTACGTACCCACCACTTTCCGCTTTGTTAAGTTCCGCACCATGTATGTCGACGCACGGGAGCGGCACCCCGAGCTCTACGACTTCGCCTACATGAAGCAGCATCACGGCGGCATGTACCGGCTGTACAACGACCCGCGGGTGACGCGCATCGGCCGGCGACTGCGGGAACTCACGCTCGATGAGCTACCCAACTTCTGGAATGTGCTGATGGGCGACATGCGTCTGGTGGGTCCCCGCCCCGAGGTGCCCTATGTGCTCGGCGGTTACGACGCGGAGCAGATGATGAAATTCGCCATCAAGCCCGGCATCACCGGACTTGCTCAGACCAACGGCCGCGCACGGTTGGCCCTGCAGGAAGTGGTGCACTACGACCTGCAATACATCCGCGAACGCCGTAGCATTTTCTACGATTTCAAGATTCTCCTGCGTACCGTGTGGTTGGTGCTGGCACGGCGTGGCGCGTTCTGAACCGTCCGCGCGCAGCGCTCAGTCGGCGAAGACCGGCAACCGGCAGGGCCGGCCGCGACGCTGGTCGATCAGGCCGCGATTGAAGTAATAGGCGTTGAAGCGATCGAACAGAAACGGCGTCAGCGCCTCCAGCGCCGGCAGGCGCTCGGCGCCGCGCAGGAGCGGCTCGACCAACAGCGCGTTGCTGATCCGGTTCACCAGTAACTGCCGCAGCGCACTGCGCACTCCCACCAGCGCGCGCTCCCCCACGCCCGCGGACTCCGCTGTCTTGCCAAAACGGCGCCGTACCCACGTGGTATCGATCGCCTCGACGTAGTGATGGCTGTTGTAGCCGGCGGTATAGGCGCGCCGTGCGACGCTCGCCATGGACTCCTCGTGATGGTGGTAGCCGAGCGCAGCGGGGTTGTCGAGCAAGCGCATGCCGGCCGTGCGCAAGCGGAAGCCGAGCTCGATATCCTCACCGGCGGCCGGCGGCCATTCGCGAAACATGCCGTGCGCACACATGAAGGATTTCTTGAACGACAGGTTGCTGACCAGGAAGCCGCCGTGTTCGACATTGGCGAACTGGTTGCGGAACACTCGCTCGACGGCGTGATCGGCGGCGCGCTGGAAGGCGCTGCCGGGTAGGGCGGGTGACTGAGTCAGTCCACCGACGATCATGACTTCGGGCGCTGGATGTTCGCGGTGGCTGCGCAGGTGCTCACTCACCAGGGTCGGCGCGGCGATGATGTCGGCGGCGAGCATCACGACCAGCTCGCCACGGCAGGCCTCGATCCCGCAGTTGTGCGCGTGGCCGGGGCCGCGGTGCGCGTTCTGCACCAGGCGCAGCGCATAGGGCAGGTCGGTGGCGAGCGCTGCCACAGCGGACTGCAGGCCGTCGGTCGAACCGTCGTCGGACAGCACTACTTCGAAACGCGCGCCGTCGAGCGTCTGGCGCGCCAGCGCGCGCAGTGCTTCACACAGGGTGTCCTTGCGATTGAAGGTGGTGATTTCGACACTGAGATCGACGATGGAAGGGCTGGCCATGACAGTGTGATCGCGGCGCGCAGCGCTAGACGGCGCCCCGATTGTCGCGCACCGCGCCGCGCAGCGGCACGCAGAAGCGCGCGGCCAGCGGCAGATCGAACAGCGCGGCCTTGAGTCCGCGCAGCACGGCGAACACGCTGCGCAGGCCGTCGCCCAACACACCGTTGGTGACGAGCACGCCGCGGCCGGCGTGGTCCAGCAACAGGCTGCGCCGGCCGGCGGCGAAGTTGTACAACAGCGGCCGCGACACGTCGCAGATGTTCAAATCGGGCCGGCCAAAGCCGCGCAGCATGCGTCTCAGGTGACGCACGAGCTGGCCGGGGTTGAACACCCGGTACTCGGACCACTCGCCGGCCGCGCCTTCGGGCGCGATCTCGCGCCAGGCGATATCGGCCACACGGCTGTCGAAGGCAGCGCGGATCCGCGCGCGATACGCGGGATCAGCTATCTGGTTCAGCAGAATCACCGGTCGCGGCGGCAGGTGGCGTGCCACTTCCATCACTGCCTGCTCCAGCGGCAGGAGGGCAGGCTCGTTGCTTGCATTGGCGAAATCGCGGGGAAAGCGCCCCTTCAGCAGATCGTCCACCGCCGCCAGGTAGGCCTCGGCGTAACCGTGACGCAGGGTCAGGCGCTCGAGCGCGGACTTGGTGCAGGTCTTGAGGATCAGGCGGCGGGTCGCGGCGAGCGAGGCCTGCGGATCGTGGCGCAGGTGGAACAGCAGCGCGCCGCGCACGTGATCGCGGATGAAGATCGACGCGCCGAAGCCCCGGATCACGTTCGACCAGTCGCGATGCCAGGCGCGGGAATCCACCGCGCAACACACGCGCGCACCGTGACGCTGCACGCGCGCGCACCAGTCGGTGTCGCCCCAGTACAAGGGGAAGCGCAGATCCCACAGACCCACGCTTCCATAGAGCGAGGCGCGTGTGAGCATGGAACAGGCGGGCACCAGGTCGACGTCGATCAGGCGCTCGCCGTCATCGCTGCTCGGCAGCACATAGGGCACATCGACCCGTTGCCAATCGATGCGCAGGCCCGCGGTCACCAGCCGCGAGCGCTCGAGCGGATCGTAGACCGCCGAGCCGACCACACCGATGCCGGGGTCCTGTTCCAGCGCCGTGACCATGCGTATCAAGGTGTCGGGTTCGACCTCGGCGTCGCTGTCCAGCAGCCACAGGTAGCGATAGTCGCGCGCGGCGTCGAGCGCTTCCTGCACACTGCGGTTGAAGCCCGCGGCGACACCGGAATTCTCGCGGCTCAACACCAGGTGCACGGCCGGGAACTCGGCGCGTACGCGCGCTACGGTGTCGTCGCTCGAGGCGTTGTCGACCAGGAAGATGTCGAGGCTCGCGGGGTCGTAGTTCAGCGCCGCGAGTTGGCGCAAGAGAACCAGCAACGGCTCGCAGCGGTTGTAGGTCACAGAGACCACGGCCACCGGCGGCAAGACCGGCTCGACCGTGTCGGGCCCGTTCATGCGCGTGCCACCGGCGCCGACCAGTGACTGAGATCGCGCCCCAGCAGTTGCCCGAGGCGCGCGACTTCATCGGCGAACTCGGCGCGCAAGCGTGTCTGGAGGTCGGCCGGCAGGTGCGGGCGGCGGACGGGCCGCGAATTAAGGGCTGCGAGCGCGGTCAAGGCGAGAAAACCGACGCTGTCCGGCAGGACTTTCAGCGCCAGGCGCAACGGTGCGCACGGCAGTTGAGTCTCGCCCTGCAAGCGGCGACAACGCACCTCGCGGTGGCTGTTGATGGGGCGGAACGGCACGCGAAAGTCGTCCGCCACCCCCAGAAACGACAGCACGTGCGAGAACTCGCGCTCGGGGTTCGCGCAAAAATCTTCGTATAGCATCACGTGCACTTGGTCGCGGCCGAAGATCTCGAAATAGCGCGTCACCTGTTCCGTGTAGCGCACCACGTCCGGATAGTAGAGTCCCTGCGGCATCACGCACCAGCGCGGGATGCGCTGGCCACGGCGACGATCGACGGCGGCGGCATAGGCGGTGGCAAAGTCTTCGATGTCCTCCTGCACGGCCAGTAGATTCTGCCCGTGGTAGGAATAGAGCATCTCGACCGGTTCACGCAATTGGATGACGATGCGCGCCCGCGGTGCGTAGCGCTTGATTTCCTGCGCCGCGGTCGCCGAGTAGAGATAGAGCACGGACGATTCGCCCAGCACCTGGTC
The DNA here is from genome assembly GCA_020851325.1 of Acidobacteriota bacterium. Taxonomy (GTDB): domain Bacteria; phylum Acidobacteriota; class Vicinamibacteria; order Vicinamibacterales; family UBA2999; genus VFZN01. The sequence continues at coordinate 23,938 of JADZCY010000315.1, forward strand.
GGCCCGTGCGCCGGCGAACAGTGCAGCGTAACGCGCCGGATCGGTGATGAACCAGGGATTGCCCGGGCGGCGCGTGAGATCGCTGCCGAAGAAATGCACTTCCTTGCGCAGCGGCAGGAAGATCTGAGGGTGGCTGCGCAGAAAGGCGAACATCGCGGTGGTCGCGCAGCGTGGCGCGCCGACCAGGAAGAAGTCCGGACGCCGTGTCGAGTCGGCCAAGGCAGGACGCTCCGTTGCTCAGCCCGCGGCGTGGACCGCGGCGTAGCCGGCCAGGAGTTCGCGGGCCATGTTGTCCCAACTGTAACGGCTGGCATTCTGCAGGCCGCCGGCCACCAGTGCCGCGCGCCGCGGCAGGTCGGCCATCGCGGTCTGGATGGCGCTTGCCATGTCATCGACGTCATAGGGATTGAACATCACCGCCGCGTCGTCCACCACTTCCGGCACCGACGACACGCGCGCCGCCGCCACCGGCGTGCCGCAGGCCTGGGCTTCCAATGGCGGCATGCCGAAACCCTCGGACAGGGTCGGGAACACGAACACGTCGGCGCCGGTATAGAACGCCGGGAGATCGGCGTGGGGGCGTCGCCCGGTCAGCACCACGTGCTGCTCGAGGCCGAGGCGCGTGATGGTGGCGAAGATGTCGTCGGCCAGGAACAGGGTTTCTCCCACCAGCACGAGCTGGTGATCGATCCCGGCCTCCTGGCGCAGGCGGTGGAAGGCCTCGATCAGCCGCGGCACGTTTTTGCGCCGGGTCAGGGAGCCGATGAACAGGATGTAGGGGCGGTCGATGCCGAACTGACCTAGGAAGTTCTTCAGGCTGTCGGCATCCTCGTGACGGCGGATCTCCGGGCCGAGCCCGGGCCGCGTCACGAACACCCGCTCATCGGGCAGGCCGAAGCGTTCCATGACCTTGCCCTTGAGGTAGTCGGTGTAACAGAACACCGCTGCGGCGCGCGGGCAGCCGCGGTCGAGCAGGTACTGCAGCCGCCAACGGATCAGGGGCGGATAGACCTCGGGCTCGGCGTACTGGCTCCAACAGGTCATGGTCACCACCAGCTTGCGCGGAATGATCAGAGGGGGCACGAACGAGGCGTGCAGCACGTCGACCGGGCGCCGGCGCAGTTCCAGCGTGAGGGCGAAGGCCACGCCCGGCCACTTGCCCTGTGGCGACAGCCTGCGCACCGTGAAGTTGTCGGCCAGTTGCAGCTCGCGGGTCGCGCCCGGCGTCACTTCGTAGATCGAGTAGGTGTTGGCGCGATCGATCGCGGCGAGGCGATTGATGGTGCGCAGGTCGACGACCGAGGGGCCGCCGACGGTGCCGAGTTGGCTGGAGAAGATGCCGATGTGCATGGTGCTGTGCGTGCGGAGCGGTCAGGTGGCGGGGACGCGCCGCGGCGCGAGCGGCAAGGGTCCCAGGGTGCGGATCCCCGCGCGCAGGTAGTGACCGGCCACGCCGCGGTACGCGGCGCTGCTGGCGAACATGCGCGCCAGCGGGTGACGCTCGGCCGCGTCGAGCAGCGGTCGCCACAGGTAAGGCACGGTCAAGCCGTTGAACAGCACCGCGCGCGGTAGTTCGCGCGGCAGCATGCCGAGACAGGCGCGCCAGCCGGCCGCGCGGTCCATGATCTTGTAGAGCGGCAGCGCAAACGACGCGGGCATGGTGCCGAGCAGCAGATCGAAATTACGCCCGCGCTCGTAGGCGCGCTGACAGATGCCGTCGAGGGTTTCGGCGTGATGGTGCTCGGCGCTGGCGTTGGCGTTGTAGACCAGGCGCAGACCGCGTTCGCGCAACCGGTAGCCGAGCTCGATGTCCTCGTGGGCCGCGCCATGGCGCTCGAGGAACAGGCCGTGTTTGAGCAGGAAGGAGCGTTTGACCGAGATGTTGCAGGCCATGAAATGCACGCCGTCCAGTTCCTCGCCGTGGTGAAAGCGCTGGTACTGGAACGGGTCCCAGTGGCGGTGCAGGACGGTGGGCGGCAGGCGTGGCGACTGGCTGACCCCGCCGAGCACGCCGACGTGCACCGCCGGGTAGCGCGCGTGGGTCGCGAGATGTTCCTCGAGCATGCGCGGGTGCGCCCAGATGTCGTCGGCCATCAACAGCACGAGATCGTGCGCGGCGGCGCGGATGCCGACGTTCTCGGTGTAGCCCGGCCCGCGATTCTCGTGTCTGAGGAAGCGCAATGCGAACGGCAGTGTGCCGCGCAGCGCCTCGACCATGCGCGGGGTGTCGTCCGGTGAGCCATCGTCGACCACCACGACCTCGAAACGCTCGGCGGGCAGACTTTGCGCAGCCAGCCTGGTGAGCGTCTCACGCAGCACCTCGCAGCGCCGGTAGGTGGCGATGACGACACTCAATTTAAGTTCGGCGGCCATGGTCGAATCGTCGCTGGATGTGGTTCCCGCGCCGGCGCACCGAGCAAGCGGCTCAGCTCGCGCGATCCTCGCGCATGGCGGCCGGCGGGTTTGCGGGCTTGAGTTCGTTCAAGGCCACCATCAGTGCGGTGCGCGCGAGCAGCGCCACGCCGGCAACGAGCATACGTGGGTCGAGCAGGCCGAAGGTATAGTGCTTGCGGTACAGGCGAAACGCGCCGGTGTGAAAATGCCAAATTCGCCACAAACTCTTCTTCTTGCCGGCGCGGTTGTTTTCGTAGTGGGTGATCTTCGCCTGCGGCACACAGTAGACCTGGCGCCCGAGGCGCTTGAGCCGCGCGCACCAGTCGGTATCCACCCAGTAGCAACGATAGACCTCGTCCCATGGACCAACTTCGTCGAGCAGGCTGCGACGCATGAACATGCACGCCGCCGAGACCTGTTCCACCCGGTACGGGGCGTGCTCGGAATAATGTTCGACCTCGAGGTAGTGGCGGGTGAAGGGGTTGCCGGGAAACATCCGACTGAGGCGCGATTGCCGGCCGAACAGGCCGTTCATGACCGACGGCAGATTGCGCGCCGTGCCCTCGTCGCGCCCCTCCGGGGTGAGGATGCGCGGCGCGGCCAGGGCGACCTCGGGATGACTCTCCATGAATTCCAGCAGGCGCGCGGCGGTATCGGCGCGCACCTCGGTGTCGACGTCGAGCAGCATGACGTACTCGCCATGCACCAGACCGAAGCCGCGATTCACCGCCGGCGGCAGCCCGAGATTGACCGGGCTGACGTGCAGCCTGACCCGCTCGCCGTAGCACGCGCGCAGGCGGTTCGGGGTGTCATCCACCGAACCGTTGTCGAACACCAGGATTTCGGTATCGGTCAGGTCCGCACGCAGGACGGATTCCAGCAGGCGCTCGAGATCGCCCCACGAGTTCCACGTCACTACCAGGATGGAAAGCTTGATGCTCATCGGCTGCATTCGCGCTAACGCGTCGGCTCCGCGCGTCGAGGGGCCGCGCGTCGGCAGTATACTGCGGCGGGCCGCCGCCAGTGACGGATGCAAGGCACGGGACGCGAGTTACGGGCGGCGCCCCGCGGCATGTGAAGAATTGTCAATAGGAACTCCAGCGTGGACAAAGTAGTCGCCGTCATCCTGGCCGCGGGTCGCGGCACGCGCATGCATCCGTTCAGCGAACATTACCCCAAGCCCGGCATCCCGATCTGCAACACACCGCTCATTCATTACTCCATCGAAACCTTCAAGGCGCTGGGCATCGACGAGATCTTCATCGTCATCGGTCATCTCGGTCACGAATTGGTGCGCATGCTCGGCGACGGAGCGGCCTTTGGTGTCAGGCTCAAATATGTCGAACAAACCAAGCTGCTCGGCATCGCCGCCGCCCTCGGCCAGATGGAGCCCTACATCGCCTCGCCGTTCTTTCTCGCGCTCGGCGACATTTTCTTCAAGACCGACGACCTCGGTGTCATGGTCGATACACTGCGCCAGCGCCAGGCGGGCGCCGTGCTGGCGGTCAAGCATGAGCGCGACCCGGCGGCCATCCGGCGCAATTTTGCCGTGCGCTGCGACGCCGACGGGCGCGTGGTACGCGTCATCGAGAAGCCGCGCTATGTCGACAATACGCTCAAGGGTTGTGGTCTGTATCTGTTCGACCTGCCGATTTTCGATGCCGTGCGCCGTACGCCGCGCACCGCCATGCGCGACGAGTACGAGATCACCGATTCCGTGCAAATCATGATCGACGATGGCCTGCCGGTGTTTCCGGCCGAGGTGATCCGCTGGGATGTCAACCTAACCTCGCCGGGGGATGTGCTCCAGTGCAACCTGTTCGAACTGAAGAATCGCGACCTGCCGCTGCTCACCGGACGTGACGTGGACATCCACCCGCAGGCGCGCTTGCACAACGTGGTGGTAGGCGACGGTGCGGTGATCAAGCACCCGATCAGCATCACCAACAGCGTGATATTTCCCTACACCGAGGTCGATCTGCGCGCCGATGTCGATCGCTTCGTGCTCACCCCCGAACACCAGATCGATTGTCGGTTGTTCTCCACCGTGGAAATCGGCTGAGATGTTCCGCCGGGCGTTGGTCACGGGCGGCGCGGGATTCATCGGCTCACACCTGGCGCGAGCCCTGCTCGGTGCCGGGCTCGAAGTGGTGGTGCTCGACAACCTGTCCATGGGCAAGGTCGAGAACGTGCCGCGGGGTGCGCACCTGCGCATCGGCGATGTGCGCTCCGAGGCAGACGTGCGTGCTGCCCTGGACGGTGTCGACGTGGTGTTCCACGAGGCCGCGCGGGTGAGCATTCGCGCCTCGATCAAGGAGTTCTTCGCCGACGCGGACACCAACTTCATGGGCACGCTGAACGTGCTGCGCAGCGCGGCCGGCAGCGGGGTGCGGCGCCTGATGTTCGCGTCCTCGATGGCGGTCTATGCCGACAGCCCGACGCCCGATCCGATCGACGAAAACCACGCCTGCGAGCCGATCTCACCCTACGGCGTGGCCAAGCTCGCGGCCGAGAAGTACTGCCTGCAACTCGCGCGCGAAATGGGGATCGACTGCCACGTGTTGCGCTACTTCAACACTTACGGTCCGGGTCAGACCTTCACCCCCTACGTGGGCGTGATCACGATTTTCATTCGCCGGTTGCTCGCGGGCGAAGCACCGACCATCTACGGCGACGGTGAGCAGCGGCGCGATTTTGTCCACGTCAGCGACGTGGTGGCCGCCAACCTGCTGGCGATGAATTCGTCGCTGGGCAGCGGAGTATTCAATGTAGGCACCGGGCGGGCGACCTCGGTGAACGACATCGCCGCGCTGCTTTGCGCACGCCTCGCGCCCGACATCCGCCCCATCCATCTGCCGCCGCATGCCGGCGAGTTGCGCTACTCCATCGCCGACATCAGCCGCCTGCGGGATACGCTCGGCTACCGGCCGCGCGCCGTGCTCGCCGACGAACTCGACGCGATCATCGCCCACCACCGCGACGACCAGTCGAGCGCTTGAGCGGCGCCGGGCGCGGTGTCGCTCAGGGGAGTGCAGTCGGGTCGAAATGAGTGCAGATCTGCGGCAGGGTCTCCACCGGATGCCGTTCCACGCCCAGCGGCCCCGGCGGTCCGACGGGATGCTCCGGCCAGGTGTAGCGGTTCTTCAACGCCACGAACCAGCTCGGCTTGGGCGTACCCGGGTGGGAATGGAGACCGATGTTGTTCAACCGGCCCATTAGTATGTTGGGGTCGACGCCGATGTCGAGCAGGAAGTCCTGCGTGGTGTCGGTCAGCAGGTTGTGATCGAAGAAGGTGACATTCGACAGCAGCGTCCAGTTGATCGATTCCGGCCTGACGCCGGCCAGCAACTCCGGTAGACGCGCCATGAACTCGCCCTGGAGCTCCGGCGTGCTGTCGCGTGAATTCGGAAAGCCCAACTCGGCGATGATGATTTTCTCGTTCGGGTAGGCCCAGCGCATCCACGACCACCATTCGGGCGGATACTCGGCGACGCTGTTGATGATGCCCGCGTCTAGCATCCAGATCGGGTAGGTGGTGAAGCCGATGAAGTCCCGCGGTCCGAGGACGTCGAGGACGTCGAACTGCTCGCAGCCACGAAACAGCGTGTAATGCAGTGACACCCCGACGTCGGTGACAGGCGAGACCTGCTTGATGAGCTGATAGGCCTCGCGGTAGAGCGAGGCGAACAGACCGAACTCGGTGCGATTGACCCAGTAGATGATGTTCACCTCGGGCGACAGCACGATGGTATTGGGGTGCAGTTCGGCAATCTGTCGCAAGTTGTCCAGGAACAGGGTGCGCACGCCCGGGTCGCCGAAGGTTTGGGGCAGGTCGTGCGGCGTGCTCGGTTCGCCGAGGAACTGCACGCCTATCTGCACGATGCTGGTCATGTCGAGCTGGTGGATGACCGGGATCAAACTCAGCATGATCGGCAGGCGGTTCTGCGCGCGGAAGGAGTAGAACAGCGACACCTGACTGGCGACGGCGCGTGCCTTTTCGAGCGCACGGAAGAAATCCTCTTCGGTGCTGAACGGATCGTTGGCCGGGTTGGCGACGATACCGAAGCGCGTGGCGCTGCGTGTGGTGGAGATCTCGTTGTTCCCCGCGCCGCCGCTCAACACCGGATCGGCGATGTCGCCGTCCAGGCGATCGTCGCCATTGGCGCCAATGAGCTGATCGTTGCCACCGCCGCCAAGCAGGAAATCGTGGTCTTCGCCGCCGTCGAGGTAGTCGTTGCCATCGCCGCCGATCAGGTCGTCGTCGCCGGCGGCGCCGTAGAGCTGGTCGTTGCCGAAGCCGCCATCGAGGCTATCGTTATCGGCTTCGCCGTAGAGCACGTCGTCGTTGTCGAAGCCGGCGAGCACATCGCGACCGGGACCGCCGTACAGCACGTCGTTGCCGGTGCCGCCGTTGAGGTTGTCGTTGCCGTCCTGGCCCTGGACGAAATCGTTGCCGGCTTCGCCCGAGAGGTCATCGTGGCCGTCACCACCGTACAGGATGTCGGTATCGTCGCCGCCTTCCAGGGTGTCGTCATCGGCACCGCCATCGAGCGTGTCGAGGCCGGCCCCACCCTTGATGAAGTCGGCGCCGGCATTGCCGAACAGGCGATCGTTGCCGGCGTCACCCGCCAGGCGATCGTCGCCGTCATCGCCGACCAGTTGATCGTTGCCGCCCTCGCCGCCGAGCGAGTCATTGCCCAGTCCGCCTGCGAGCTGATCGTTGCCGGGTCCCCCGAGCAGGATGTCGTCGCCGGCGTCATCAACCAGGATGTCGTCGCCGGCGTTGCCCAGCAGCCGATCGTTACCACCGCCGCCTTGCAGCACGTCGTTGCCGGTGCCGCCGGACAGGGTGTCGTTGCCGTCGCGGCCAAAGGCGATCACGCGCGCGGCGGCGGTGGCAATGACCAGGTCGTCACCGGCTCCGCAATCGATGATCACGGCCTGGACCTGTTCGGCGGTGAACACCGCGCTTTCGATGTTGCCGTTGACGGAGATGGCGACGCGGATGCTGCCCGGCGCCTCGTCGACCACGGTGACGGTGTCGGTATTTGTCGTCCCGGCAACCGCGACCGTGCGCTGCGCAGCGTCGTAGCCAATCTGGCCGGCCTGTGCCGCGAGTGGCATGGTGGCGACGAGGAAAACCGCGGCCGCCCATGACCCACGCACGGCAGACTCATGAGGAGGGGCATGGCGGGTGGCCATCCGGAGGTTCCTCCCTATTGCGCAATGGCAGCACGGTCGCAGGCGCGGCGGTCGGCGAGTACCGCGCGGTCCTGCCAGAATACGTGAAGAGGAAAACCGGCGCCTAAACGGCGGTCACTTCACGGCGGTCGCGAGCAGCACCAGCCGCAGGTCGTAGCGCCGGAAAGTGGCCAGGTAAATGAGCTGCGCCAGAACGTCGTAGACCATGTAGGCGCTCCAGAACAGGACGTTCGGTTTGGTGTTCGAGCGATAGCCGAAGATGTGGCGTGCACGCGCCTGGCGAAAGCCGGCCCGTTCAAGCGCATCGCACAGATGTCGCGGCGTCCAGTGGTAGTAGTGATCGAAGGGCACCCACGGCAATCCTAGTGGTTTCTTGGTCAGAAACCGGTAGACCGGCATGAGAAACCGCAGTCGAGTCTGGATCAGCGCGTGCAGTGTGTAGTTCGGCGTTTCGAGGAACACCATGCCACCCGGCTTGAGGATGCGGTGCAGTTCCCGCAGCACCTCGAGCGGCGCGGGCAGATGCTCGATGGTGTGAAAGATTGTGACAACATCGAAGCTGGCATCCGGCGCAGCGATCGCCTCGGCCGGAGATTGCAGGGTTTCGACCTTGTAGTGCTCGGCGCCGTGAGCCAGCGCGTCACTCGAATAATCGCAAGCCACCGCCTCCAGGCCGGCATCGCGCGCCATGCCCGCGAACACGCAGGAGGCGGCGCCGACGTCGATGAGCCGCTTGCCACGCGGCACGAAATCCAGGATGAAACGCAACAGCCGCGCGTAGGAGGGCAGTCGGTCGGCTGCCGGCGCGTAGACGAAATCGCGGCCCACGGTCTCGGCGAGGCCGTTGCATCGCGGATCGTAGAAGCTCGCCTTCCACTCGGGGCTCGGCCGCGGATTGGTGCGGATCATGCCGCAGGTCGTGCATTGCACGACGCGGAAGTCCTCGCCGAACCAGTGCTGCACGACCAGCAGCCGACTATCAGCTCCTCCACACAGTCCGCAGGGTGCGTCCTCCAAGGGCCCGAAGGACGGCACTTTCATCAGCGCATCGGACGGATGCACCGTCGGGTCGGTGACGCGCTCGTGGGCGTGGATCTCGGCGCTCATCTGCCACCTCCGGCGGCGCGCATGGGCCGGGGCGCCGACGTTCCTGTGGCGGGCGCACGTGCGGGCACGGTGACGGCCTCCTGGTCCATGCGCAGCAGCGCGACACTGAGCGCAACCAGCACCCATACCGTCGTGTAGACCGTCGGTTCACGGAACAGCGGGTCGGTCAGGCCGTCGATGAGGTAGGCGAGCAGGGCCGCGAACGTCGCCAGAGCGAAGCGGGTGTAGGGTTCACGTCGCTCGCGCAATACACGCCAGCAGCGGCGCAATGCGCCGAACATCACGCCGAAAAACGCGATGAGGCCGAACAGCCCGGCCTCGGCCGCGACCCACAGCGCCATGTTGTGCACGGGCAGATCGAGCACGCCGGGACGGTTGTAATGATTCAGTGCATCCATGTAGTTGCCGACGCCGAATCCGAACACGAAGTGGTCTTTCCAGATGTCCCAGGCAACCGGGAACTGGTCGAAGCGGCTGGTGAGCAGCGAGGAGTCGGTCTGGAAGATGCGAGTGTAGATTAGCGGCGCATACCACGGCGACAGTGCGAGCAGGAACAGCGCGAAGACCGCCGTCGGCGTCAGCACGCGGCGCTCGCCCCACGCCACGTGCATGATCCACACCACGCTGAGCGAGACCGCCGCGCTTATCCACGCCGAGCGCGAGAAAGACAGCACGATGGCCACGCAGGCCAGCAGGAACAGGCCGCCCCACATCAGGCGCAGGCGATCGCGGGTGGCGCCGGCAAAGGTCAGGATGAACGGCAGCGGGGCGAGCATCGCCAGGTAGATGCCATAGGCGTGGGAGTCGAACGTGGTGCCGGTGGCGCGCTTGACGTGTTCGATGCCGGGTACGACGTACTGCGTGTCGAGCCCCCCCACGCCGCGCGACCACGCCAGCGACAGCCACTTGCCGGTCAGGTACTGAAACACGCCGAGCAGGCTCTCACCCAGGATCGCCACACCAAAGGCGGCCGCGATCCACGGCAGGTGGCGCCGCTCGATGTGCCGCGACAGATAGAAATACATGAGCACGTGCTGCAGCGTGAAAACGGTGCCGAACAGCGCCGCCTTGGGTACCGGACTGCCAGGCATGGAGAACAGGCAGGCCGCCACCAGCAGCAACGGAAAGAGATCGTGCCGGTGCAGGCGCGGCAACGGCACTGCGCGCAACATAAAGATGTTCGCGAACCACATGGTGTAGAGCGCGAGCAGCAGGATATCGGGCAGCGACACCGCGACGATGCCCGAGAACCGCATGGCGGCCTTCGCTCGCGGGTCATGGTCCCATTGGGTGAAGAAGAACGACTTGGTGAAGGACGCCAGCGGCAGGCTGAACATCAGGCTGACCAGCAGGAAATCCGAGAACCGCGGGAGGAACAGCATGGACAGCGCCGACAGCGCCACCGCCACCACGATCACCACCAGGTGCTGGCTGTCGAGACTCCACAGGTGGTAGCTGATGAAGGCCAGCACGGGCCCGCCCGCGAGGGCGAGGATCACGCCGAGCAGGCGCCACGGCCAGCGCGCGCCGCGCCGCGCTGCCGCGGCGTTCCATGCCGCTGTGACCATCTCCGTCACGTTGCTTGGCCCGTGGTGACCCGCGTAGTCACGCCGAATGACGAGAGCGCGAGCGCCGGCTCACCGGCTCTCCTCGACGCGCCGTCTGGTTTCGAAGGTCTGGAACACCGCCGGCAGGTTGCGCAGGCTCATCTGCGGCATGAGGATGCCGCCGTGGGTGTTCTGCTCATCGAAGTCGGCGAGCCCTCCATTGGTGCGATTGGGCTTCATACGCATGAACACCGCCGGCGTACCGTTCTTGTCGCGGACCAGGCGGCCACGGGCGAGGTCGCTGAATTTCATCACCATCAGGCCATCGTGCGCCTGGTTCTTGCCTTCGTAAGCGCCGGACGGCGTGGCGAACAAATAGATCTGTCCATTGGTGCGCACCAGGCTGGTGCCGGTGAACACGCGATAGCCGAAGGGCTTGGCGTCGGCCGCAGTCAACAAGGTGTCGACGTACTGCCAACTCTTGCCGTGATCGCCCGAAGAGAGCAGCACGACGCGATAGTTCTCCCATTCGCCCAAACCACTGTCGGTCGATCCGGCGTCCACGGTCAGGTAGATCCGGCCGCCTGCGGCGATGGTGCCGGGCTCGGTGGTCATGCGTACGTTGGCGAGACTAGGGTCGGCCCGGCTGAGATCCATCAGACAGTCGCCGATCTTGCCGAGAATGCACACCGGGGCCGACCAAGTTGCATCGGGCGAGTGCGCGGTGCGCATGTTGATCGTGCCATCGGACATGCGCCGGTCGAGCGGCTTGTAGGGTTCGGCGACGAAGTAGCGGTTGGTGAAGAGCTTCCAGCGACGTGCGGGGACGTCGGTCGGATCGAACAGCAGGCAAGGCGTTTCCTCACGCCATGCACCCTTGACAGTCTTGCCGTATTCTTCAAACGTACCGGGTGCCGACTTCTCCAGAATGCCGACGAAGTTCCACGTGCGTCCGTTGTCCGTCGATTTCGCCAGGTGAGTCTCGACAAACTTTGGAATCTGGATCCACGAATAGGCCAGCCAGCCCGTGCCCTGGTCGTCGTACTCGAGCGATACATCGAAGATGCCGCTCTTGATCGTGTCCCCGACGATGTTCAGGCGATCGAACTCCGCGCCGGACGACGGTAAATCTTCATGCTTGTCCTTTGGTTTGGCGACTGCGCAGCCGGTGTGCAACGCGACGATGACCAGCAGGCAGCACGTGCGTTTGAACCTCGTGTTCATATCTGCTCTCTGTCTGTGGTTGGATGATGCGCGAATGGCGATCCCGGGATACAGCCGCAATCGTGGGTGATCATCCGCGGCTCGTTCGATGCTACGTATTCGTCCCTGCGGCTGCAACGACGAATGCCGTGAGGCGCGACACCGCGCACCACGGCAACGAACATGCCGCATGCGTGCGCCGGCGTTCCGGCAGCACGCGGCGGGTACGGGAGGAACGCCCGTGAGTCATGCGCGTACGCCGCGCGCGCGCGGCGCGGACCAGGGCATACTCAGGCGCGGCTGGATTACCTTGTTCGGGGCGGCGCTCGGCGCCGCCCTGGTGTTCGGCAACGAGATTCTGGTGGCGCGATTTCTGGGCGTACCTTCCTATGGGCTGTACGCACTGTCGCTCGTAATCGTCCGCATCGCCGAGACCCTGTCGTTGTTCGGTCTCCGCTCGGCGGTCATGCATTTTCTGCCGGTGCAGCGCCAGGATGGGGCGCTCGGCGCGGTCTGGGGGACGGTGATAGCGTCCGTCATCCTACCCGTGGCAGTGGGCTGCACCCTGTCGGCGGCCCTGTGGTTTGGCGCCGAGACAATCGCAGCTCGATTGCTCGACGAGCCGGCCGCCGCTCCCTTCCTGCGCTTGTTCGCACTGCCGATTCCGCTGATGGCGCTGACCGAGGTGCTGGGCGTGATCACGCGTGGTTTTGGTCGCGCCGAGTATTACGTCCTGATCCGCAACCTCACGCCGCCGCTGTGCTTCATGGTGGTGTTGCTGGTGTACGCCACGCCGGGAGCGCCAGCGAGCATCGTCGCGACCGCGTTCGGCATCGGCCAACTGATAGCGACCCTGGTCGGCGGCGCGGTTGTCGCGTGGCTGCTCATGCGGGAGGATGGCTGGCATCGCCCGGTGTATGTGTTCCGTTCGCTGTACGGCTACGCCTTCCCGATCATGCTCAATACTTTCTTGTACGTGATCATGGGCGCGACCGACATCCTGATGCTCGGCAACATGCGCGGCGCGGCCGAAGCGGGCGTGTTCCGCGCCTGCATCCAATTACGTCCGGCGTTCGACATGGCGATGCTGGCGTTCAATGCCGGCGCGGTACACCTCTACCCGGTCCTGCATCGCGATGGCCGTCACGCCGAATTGGCCGACAGCTATCGCACTGTGATGCGCGCAGTCGGGGGCGTGAGCGCCTGCCTGTTCGTACTCGTGATGCTGTGCCGCCGCGACGTGCTGGCCTTGCTCGGTCCCGACTTCGTGGCCGGCGCCGATGCCATGGGCTACCTGCTGCTCGGCCTGTTGGTGCAGGGCTGTCTCGGCAGCGCGGGCATGCTGTTGGTGGTGGTCGGCTGCCAGCGTCACGAAACTCTCGCGGCCGCAGTGGGCGTGGTGTGCAACGTCGCGCTCAATCTTTTGTTCATCCCTGAACACGGTCTGGTCGGGGCGGCCTGGGCCACCGGTCTGTCGTTGCTGGCGATGAACCTGCTGCGCGTGTATTTCGTGCACTCGCGCCTTGGCTTGCGCAGTTTCGATCCGGTGGTACTCGCCGTGGTGCTGGTGGCCGGCGCGGCGGGCGCCGTGGCGTGGCTCGCGAGCTGGTTACTCGGACTGGACGATGGCGCCGGCCTGGGCGCTATGGTGGCACGCACCGGCCTGGCGTGTACGTTGATGGCCGCGGCGTTTTGGTACGGATGGGTTCGACGCGCGGCGCGGTGTAAGAC
>JADZCY010000316.1 GCA_020851325.1 Acidobacteriota bacterium
CGCCAACTGGCCGTTCCGCTTGACCGCCTCGGCATCGATGCCCGGCTGCCGCAGCGCCACGGCGATGAGCATGCTGGTGCTGGGCGTGATGCCGATCACGCTGTTGACGATGCTGGTGACGAGCGCGTTCTGGCAACCGGGCGCCGTCGCCGGCATCGCGTTGATGCATCTCGCGTCCGGCTGGCTGCTGTGCGAACTGCTGGCCTCACGCGCCACCAGTCTTCCGTTCACACGCGCCAGCGATGTCGATCCCACGGCGTTGAAAGTGACCGGCCCCGCGGCGTTGATCGGCATCCACTTCTTCGCGTTCCGCCTGGACGACATGCAGCTATGGGCCGTGCAATCAGTGGACGGTGTGATGAGCTACGTCGCCGCGATCGGTCTCATCGTCGCGATCATCCGCCTCGCCGCGCGATGGCAGCGGCGGCCACCACTCTCGTTCGAGGCCACCACCGACGAAGCGGTTCAGTTGAAGCTGTCAACGTGAAGAACAGGCTTGGAGGGCTTGAGGCTTGGAGGGCTTGGAGGGCTTGGGGCTTGGTGGAGGCTTGGGGCTTGGAAGGCTTGGCCGAGAGACGAGGTCTCGAGAATGGCTCGCTTTCGCATCTGCGCGCCCGCGAAGAACACCAGGCGCACGCGCGTGAAAGCGCGGTAGGCTGCGTCGATGGGCACGCGAATCCATCCGGTCATCCGCTACCGCAATGCGCGGGCGATGCTGCAGTTTCTCGAGCAGGCGTTCGGGTTTCGCATCGGCGCCGTTTACGACGGACCGAATGGGTCGGTGGCGCACGCCGAGCTTCATTTCGGCACCGGCACCATCGGCGTCAGCTCGGCCGGTCCGCCGAATCCGGCCAACGTCTGGACGACGGTGGTGGACGGCGTCTATGTCGCGCTGGCCGATCCGGATGCCCATCACGCACGCGCCATCGCGGCGGGCGCGCGCGTCGAGCGCCCGCTCGAGGACACGCCGTACGGATCCCGCGAGTACACCGCGCGTGACAGCGGCGGCCACCTCTGGAGCTTCGGCACCTTCGCGATGAACGACGTCGCCGGGCCACCGGTCTTCGTCGTCGAACTGCTCTACGACGATGGGGAGGACGCGGCGTCGTTCCTGACGCGCGCGTTCGGATTCGAACGAGGCCGCAAGGTGCGCGATGCGCACCAGCGTCTGCTGCGCGCCGAGGTCCGGCTCGACGATCAGCCGCTCCTGATCGCCGCAGATGCAGCGCCCGAATGGCGCGGTCGACGCCAGTGCACGCACGTCCGCGTCGACGACGTCGACGCGCACCACGCCCGCGCTGCTGCGGCCGGCGCCACGATTGTGCGCGCGCCGCACGACACGGAGAACGGCACCCGCGCCTACCTCGCGCAGGACCCCGAAGGGTTCCTCTGGACGTTCGGAATGTGAGAGCTGGCACCACGCGTTTCGGCCGGACGAAGGGGCTGCATTGGAAGTTGACGGATCGGGGGATTGGCGACTGTTGATGAAGGACGATTCGGCGACTGACTGATTCGTTGCGCCCGCGCGTCGGGACCGCCTTCCGTCCGTGCCATCTGTGGCGCATCTGTGGCCCGTCCTTCATCCGTGCTGTCTGTGTCATCTGTGGCGCATCTTCGGCCTGTCTTCCGTCTGTGCCATCTGTGGCGCATCTGCGGCCTGTCTTTCCTTCTGTGTCATCTGTGCTATCTGTGGCTGCCATCTGTGGCTGCTATCCGTGGCCTGCCTTGGACTGAACTGCTCAATCTGTGGCACGATCGCGCGGTTATGCCTTCCACGCCTCAGCCTTCTTCAGCGCCGCAGGGCGCGATCTCGTCGTTTCTCGAACGGCACTTCCGTCACTTCAACGCTGCGGCACTGATGGACGCCGCGCGCGCCTATCGCGCGCACCTCGACAACGGCGGCCGCATGTTCATGACGCTGGCGGGCGCGATGAGCACGGCGGAGCTGGGCCTGTCGCTGGCCGAGATGATTCGCCAGGGCAAGGTGCACGCGATCTGCTGCACGGGCGCCAACCTCGAAGAAGACGTCTTCAACCTCGTCGCGCACGACTTCTACGTGCGCGTGCCGCACTATCGCGACCTGACCCCAACCGACGAGCAGGCGCTCCTCGATCGGCACCTCAATCGCGTCACGGATACCTGTATCCCCGAGGCCGAAGCGATGCGCCGCATCGAAACCGGGATGGTGGAGGAGTGGACGCGCGCCGAGGCGGCCGGCGAGCGCCTCTTCCCGCACGAGTTCTTCTTCCGGCTGCTGCGCCGGCCCGACTTCATCAAGAGCTTCCAGGTGTCGCCGACGGACAGCTGGCTGCACGCGGCCATGGAGCGTAACCTGCCGATCTTCGTGCCCGGCTGGGAGGACTCGACGCTCGGCAACATGTACGCGTCGCACGTCATCACCGGCGAGGTCCGCAACCCGCACACCGTGCGCACCGGCATCGAGACGATGATGGCGCTGGCCGAGTGGTACTCGGCGCAGTCGGCCGAGCGATCGGTCGGCTTCTTCCAGATCGGCGGCGGTATCGCCGGCGACTTCCCGATCTGCGTCGTCCCGATGCTGCGCCAGGACCTCGAACGCGACGTGCCGCTGTGGGGCTACTTCTGCCAGATCAGCGATTCGACGACGAGCTACGGCTCGTACTCAGGCGCGTCGCCGAACGAGAAGATCAC
>JADZCY010000317.1 GCA_020851325.1 Acidobacteriota bacterium
AGGCGCGAGCCGCCGCGCGGCCGGAACCGCAGATTGACATCGATCACGCTGTCGCGGCTCTCGGCCGTGTAGTCGGTGCGCGAGAAATACACGTCCGCCTGAGCGGCCGAGAGCTTCCCATCGGCCGACAGCGCCACCTCGGCGCCGAGCTCGGGCGAGAAGCGTGCGCCCACGGCAACCGCCGCACCGAACGTCGTGCCCTTCAGCGGCGGGCTCGCACGCATGTACTGCTCGCCCTCGGCGTGGACGGTCACGGTCGGCGCCACCTGCACGTACACCACCGGCAGTTCGGACTGCGCGTCGCACGGCGTGGCGACGCCCGCAAGCAGCAGCACCATCAGCACCAGCGACAGCAATGTGCGTGTCATGAGGTCCTCCGTTCGGCGACTCACCGCGCCGGCCGGCTCGCGTCGCCCTCGAACTCCCGCCCCGGCGTCGCCTGATCCGCGCCCACGCGTCCCGCTTCGATGGTGGCGCGCGCGTAGCTTTCCGGACGGATCGCCGCGCCAGCCAGTCCGCGCAGCATGGCGAGCTGACCGGTGTGCGTGAGCGCGTCGGCGATGGGACCCTGGAACAGCACCTCGGCCGAGAACGGCGCGGTGGTGTCGGCGAGCGCGCGATCGAGCGCGGCGAGCCCGTCGAAGAAGCGCGTCACCGCGGTGGGCCAGTCGGTCGGCCCGCCGGCCTCCCAGCGGTATTCACCGCGGGCGAGGCGCTCGCCCCACGCCAGCAGATCCACCATGTGGCCGAGGATCTCGGCAGCGGATCGGCTCGTGGCGCTGGCGCGCACGTCGCCGAAGCCAACGGGCGCATCGCGCATCACCTTGCCGGCGCGGTACGCCAGCGTGGCGACGGTGTGACGCAGGAACTGGCGGGTGGCTGGATCGACCGGCCTGGACTCGGACATGGCGCGTCCATCGTATGCTGGCGCACCCGACCATGAGCGACGACCTCGGGCGCTCGTCGGCAGCGGCCCGCGTCGCGCCTGAGTGCTACTTGCCCAGCTCCACGATGGCGATGGCGTTCCAGTCGTTCATCGGGATGAGCAGCCGGTTGCGCTTCGAGTCGTAGGCCATCGACGCCGCGGTGGGAATGCCCGAGGCGACGATCTCGGCGGCCTGACCGGGACGGATGCGCGACACGGTGCCCTGCCGCACGCTGCTCACGTACTTGGTGCCGTCGGCGGTGACGACCACGCCGTCGTTGCCCGGATCCACGGCCTTCTCGGTGCCGAGCAGCTTGCCGTCGGTCGAGAACGTCAGCACGTCGTTGCTGCCGATGTTCACCACCACCAGGTTGCCCTTGCCGTCGAAGGTGATGCCGTTGGGCATGGCGAGCGGCGCACCGGTGATGAGCGGCGCCTGGCTCTGCGCGGTGATCTTGTAGACCTTCCAGCTCGTCGGATCGTTGGGCGCGCCGGTGACGGTGGCGTAGATGGTGCCGTCTTTCGCCACTTCGAGATCGTTGAAGCGGCCGGCGCCGTTCACCGGGATGTTGCCCTTCGGCTCGCCGGTCTTCATGTCGAACCAGCGGACGGTGTCGATGTCGACCACGTAGAGCATGCCGTTGGCGATGTGGCTGCCGAGCGGGTGGTTCAGCGTGAGGCCGTTCCGGTTCACGCCGATCCACTTCAGCGTGTGCACGCTGCCATCGGGGTTGATGAGCGACACGTAGCCGTCGTTCGGCACGAGGTCCTGCGCCATGCCGGCGTTCACCGACACGATGAGGTCGCGATCCGCGTCGTACGACAGGCTCTCGCTGAAGCGGAAGCTGCCGTAGATCTTCACGTTGGGCGTGGTCTTGAGCGGCTGTCCCGCGACGAACGGCTGCGATGCCGCGGCGGCGGGCGCAGGCGCCTGCGCGAAGGCGGACGACACGGCAGTAGCGAACACGACACCGGCAAGTACGACACGACGCATGGCTGACTCCTCAGCCGGCGATTGTACTCGTCAGCGGATGCGGAAGTTGCGCATCATGCCCATGTCCTCGTGCTCGAGGATGTGACAGTGGTAGAGGTAGAGGCCAGGCTCCTGCGAGAAGGTCACCTGCACGCGCACGGTCTCGCCGGGCAGCACCAGCACGGTGTCGGTCCAGCCCGCGTCGCTTATGCCCTCGCGCAGCGCGTTGGCGGCACCGCCGCTGCGTGAGAGCACGCGGAACTGCCGGCCGTGCATGTGGATGGGATGCGCCATGGCCATGCCCATGGGATTGGCGCGGTTCTCGAACTCCCACACGTGCGTGCTGCCGCGCGCCACCGTCTCGCTGGCGTCGACGCCGGCCATCTCGAACGTACGGCCGTCGATGAACCAGTTCATCATCATGAACGTCAGCGGCACACGTCGTACCGGCGCGGCGGCGTCGGCCGTGAACGCATCGGCGCTGAGGGTCTGCGGCACCGGCACGCGCGGACCCACCGCCGGCGTGGCACGCAGCGTCATCAGCGTGAGCGGCGCGCCCTGCGGTACGGGCGACGTCTCGCCCATCATGCCGACGCGGCCCACGCTGGCCTCGTCGAAGGCCAGTGACCTGAGCTGCACGGTGGCGCCGGCCGCCAGCGTGGACAGATCGCGCATCACCTCGGCGCGCTGCCCCGGTGCCAGCGTGAGCGCGGCCCGTTCGACCGGCTTCGTCAGCAGACCGCCATCGCCGCCGATCATCGTCATCGGCACGCCATCGCTCCACGCCAGCTTGTAGATGCGCGCGTTGCTGCCGTTCAGCAGGCGCACGCGATAGGTGCGGCGACTGACGTCGACCGTCGGCTGCACCTGGCCGTTCACCAGCATGCGGGCGCCGAGCCAGCCGTTCATCAGCTCCATCTGGCCGCCCATGCCCATCCCCATGCCCATGCCGCGCCCGCGACCGCCGCCCATGTTCGCGGCGCCAGCCGCCGCGGGATAGACCACCTGGTTGCCCGCGTCGAAGCGGCGGTCCTGCAGCACACACAGCAGCTCGCCGTCGCCGTGCGGCAGGCCCAGCGCCGCTTCTTCCGGGTCCGACACGATCAGCAGGCCGGCGAGGCCCATCTGCACCTGGAAGGCGGTCCGCATGTGCGGATGCGGGTGATACCAGTAGGTGCCGGCGCGGTTGG
>JADZCY010000318.1 GCA_020851325.1 Acidobacteriota bacterium
CGGTCTTCTCGACGCGCGGCACGTCGAGCGGACCGACGAGCCGGCCTTCGGTGTTGAAGAGCTTCACGGAAACGGTGTTGGTCACACATCTATGATGCGGCAAGGCGCAGTCTCGTTCCGCAGGTGTTGTGTCGACCGACCGCGGTGGCAGCACCCGGTGGCCCCTCGCGCCGCGTTCGGCCTCGTGGTCTACAGGTGCCGGCCGACCGCACGAGTCACAACGCCGCCAATTACCCATGGCGCGTAGTCGAGCAGCAGGCCGTGGTAATACTCCGGCGCCACGAAGACGCGACCTTCGGTGGTCCAGCTGCCCAGCGCGGTGAAGCGCAGCGCGCTCACCAGCCATGTCGCGGCGATCCAGAGCAGCGGCAACACCAGCACCAGCAGGGCGACGCGCTGCCAGACGTCCGCGCGCGCGAGCGGTGCGGCACCGTCGGCCGAGTGGGGCAACAGCCGCGGCGCGACAAGCCACAGCAACCCCGCCAGCGCCACCCAGCGGCCGCGTTCGATCACTCCGGCCACGAGCCACCACGGCGACCCGCTGCCGCCGCCAACGGTCATCGCATCGAGCGCGAGCTGCAGCACGGCGTTGCCGGCGAGCGCCGCCGTCATCGCGACGAAGAACGCCGTCGCCGCCTCGCGAGCTGTGGAGTCACCCGGCGTCATTCAGGTTGCACCGGCAGTGGCAGTGGTGATTGACGGATTGGCTGACTTCGCGATTGTCGGGCGATTGACGATCCGGAGATTCAGCGATTATCCATTGGCAATTGTCAACAATCGCGAATTCACCCGACCGGTCAATCACCAATGCGGCGAGGCCACCACCTTCGCCGTCGTCACCACCTGGCCGGTATGGCGCGAGGCGTGTTCGGCGGCGTGGAAGATCAGGCCGAGCACCGTGGACGGCAACTGCGCGCGGCCGACGGTGCGTCGATCGGTCAATGACGACTCCGGCGTGGCCTTCATCTGCGCGATGGCGCGATCGACAGCGGCGCGCCAGGCGTCGACGAGCGCCGCGCCCGACGCCGGAGGCTCGCCGGGCTGACCCTCGCTCTGCATGGCCGTCAACTGCGCCAGCGTCAGCCGCTCACCGCGCGCGTAGGTCAGCAGTCGCTCCGTCGAACCGGCGAGGTGCTGCAGATGAAAGCCCACCGACGCCACGCCGCCCGGCCGCAGCCATAGCTCGTCGGCCGTCAGCGACGCCACCGCCGCGGCGCAGTCCTCCATCGACATGATCAACGCATGCGCCGCCGGCTGCAGCAGCGCCGGCACATCCGGCACCGGCCCGCGCAGCCACGGTTCTGGTAACGACTCACTCATTGCGACTCCTGGACGGGGACGGCATTGGTGATTGTCGGATCGGCGGAATGCGCGATTGTCGGGTGATCGACGAACCGGCGATTCAGCGATTCTCTATTGCCAATCGACAACAATCGCCAATCGCCCGCTCGGTCAATCACCGATGCCCCTGCCGCCTCCCGCCCTTCGTGTGTCGTTTACTTTCGCTTCGCTGCTACCGCGGCGCGCAGTGCCGTGACGAAGCGTTCGTCCACCAGCCCCGGCGGGTTGCCGGCATACGTCAGCTGCTTGTCCTCGCGGAACTTGTCGACGGCGGCGATCGCCTCGGCGTCGTACTGCGCGAAGTCGCGCTGATAGTCCGCCATCACCTGGCGGGCTTCGGCCTGCGCCTTGTCGGCGGCCGCCGGATCCGTCTTGCGCAGTTCCTGAATGCGCATCGCGTTGGTCGCCGGCGCGGCGGGGAAGCTGGCCAGTGTCGGCCGCCAGTAGCCAGCCGCGTGCAGCAGACGCTTCAGCTCGATCACGTCCGGTCCCTCGACGCGCGAGAAGCTGCGATAGCCGAGGCGCCGCTGCGTCGTGTAGTAGATGCGCTTCATCTCGCCGACCGGCTCGGCGTGTTCACCGACTTCGATCGCCAGCGTGATGTGATCGTTGCCGCGGCCCGGGTCGTTCGGATCCGCGACCTTGATCGCTGCCGACTGCAGGTTGCCCCAGCGCCGATCGCCGCCCTTCATCTGCCCGGCCTCGAGCGCCAGGATCATCCGCTCGGCCAGCGGCATGCCGCTGCCTTCCGTCGCTTCGAACGTCGCCGCCACCGCTTCGACCACTTCAGGGCCGACCATGATGTTGGCCTGCACGGTGTAGTTCCGTCCCTGACGGCTGCCGGCCCAGTCGCCGTTGTTCTTGCCGGTGTGCGCGGCGCCGACGCCCTTCATGTTGATCATCCCGAGCTGCCGCGACTCGCGATTGGTGTCGGTCGACAGCAGCTGCGTGATGGCGTCCTGCGGCGACACGCCCTTGGCCATCAGATCCAATCCCTGCACGCCGTACTCCACCATCGTCGAGGCCTGCGTGCAGACGGCGCCGACATTCGCCCGCACCCACGGCACGGCGCGTCCGACGAACGGCACGCGCGTGGTGACCGCCGCACCCGACTGACCCGTGGCCGGATCGATCGCGCAGAGCGAGAACGTCGAGTACTGCGGGTCGCCCGCCTCGTCGATGGTCACACCATCAGCGGCGCGAAATTGGGCGGATGCCAGCGATGGCGACGACAGCGCGGCGATGAGAACAAAGACGGGGACGAAGCGGAACATGCGGGGCCTCCAGACGCGTCATTCTACCCGCTCGGCTGGCGCGAGTTGCGGCGTCCGCCTGCTCGGGTCGAGACGTTATCCCTTACAATCGATGGCGCTCGTCCGCACGTCCACACCGCTCAACGGCCTTCCGCTCTCGCTCTCTCGCACATGATCAGCATCTCCGAACGCATTGCTCAGCTCCTTCACGTCCAGGTCACGCAGGTCGACGCCGCCGTGGCGCTGCTCGACGACAAGGCCACCGTCCC
>JADZCY010000319.1 GCA_020851325.1 Acidobacteriota bacterium
ACGGTGGAACAACGCGTCGTCCCGCTCGAACGCGTCGGTTGTTACGTTCCGGCGGGTCGCTATCCCCTGCCTTCGTCGCTGCTGATGACCGCCATTCCCGCACGTGCCGCCGGCGTCGGCGAGGTGATCGTCTGCTGCCCGCGCCCCGATGCCACGGTATTCGCTGCGGCGCTCGAGGCCAGGGTCGATCGGCTGTTCCGTCTCGGCGGCGCCCATGCCGTGGCCGCCATGGCGTACGGCACGGCCACGGTGCCGCGCGTGGACAAGATTGTCGGCCCCGGCAATCGCTGGGTGGCGGCGGCCAAGGCTTTGGTGACCGCCGATTGCGCCATCGACTTCTTCGCCGGCCCCACCGAAATCCTGACGATCGCGTCGGACACGCCGCCAGCGTGGGTGGCGGCGGATCTGATCGCCCAGGCGGAGCACGATCCCGACGCGCGCGCCATCTGCATTACCACCAGCCGTCGCGTCGCCGAGGCCATTGCCACCGAAGTGGCGCTGCAGATGCCGGCCAGCGGTCCCGCGGCGGCCGCGCTCTGGACTCACGGCGCCATCATCGTCTCGAAGCACCTCGACGAAGCGATCGCGCTGGCCAACGCCGCCGCCTCGGAACATCTCGTCGTCGAGACGGATGCCATTGCGCGGCGCATCACACATGCCGGCGCCATCTTCATCGGCCGCTGGACGGCGCAGGTGGCCGGCGACTACGCGATTGGTTCGAATCACGTGCTGCCCACCGCCGGCGCCGCCCGCAGCCGCGGCGGCCTGAACGCCGCCGATTTCGTCAAACTGATCTCGGTGCAGCGGCTCACCGCGCGCGGACTGCGCCGCATCGCGGATACGATCACCACCCTTGCGCGTGCCGAGGGGCTCGACGCACATGCGCGATCGATCGACACACGAACGGGCGACAATCGGGACGCGCCACGGCGCTCCGGCGCCCGACAGAGGAGACAGGCATGAAAGGCAGTGACGAGCGGCGGGACCAGACCATCACCATTCAGGGCGTGCCGGATCTCGGCCCGGGACTTCGGCTGCACCTCAACGAGAACACCGGCGGCTGTTCGCCGAAGGTCGTTGAGGCGGTGCACGCCTTCACCGCCGAGCGGCTCGCGCTCTATCCCGACTTCCGCGATGCGATCTTCGAGACGGCAGCGTTCCTCGGCGTCGATCCGGATCGCATCCTCCTGACCAACGGCCTGGACGAAGGCATCCTGCTGGCGTCGATCGCATTCCTGCTGCCGCGGGCGCCGCAGGCACTGGTGGAACTCGGCGCGCCGGATGTGGCGACGTCGGGCCAGACCGAAATTCTGGTCACGCTGCCGACGTTCGAGCCGTATCTGCAAGCGGCGAAGGCGATGGGCGCGCGCGTGGTGTCCGTGCCGGCCACGCCGGACTTCTCCTTCCCCGTCGATGCCGTGCTCCGCGCCATCACCCCGAACACGCGCATCGTCTACGTGAACAATCCGAACAATCCGACCGGCCAGCCGATTCCGCAGGAGGCGATCCATCGCGTCGCACGCGCAGCGGGACACGCCGTGGTGTTCGTGGACGAGGCGTATCAGGATTTCATGGCCGAGAATTTCCTGGCGGCGGCGGCCGAGTATCCGAACGTGATGGTGGGCCGCACGTTCTCAAAGGCGTTCGGCCTCGCCGGCATGCGCGTGGGGGTGCTGATTGCGCCGCCCTCGCTGCTGGCACCGGTGCGTCGTGTGATGCCGCTGTTCAACCTCAACGTCGTGGCGGTGGCCGCCCTGCGAGCGGCCATCGCGGATCCGTCGTTCCGCGCCTGGTATCTCAAGCAGGCGGCGCAGTCGAAGGCGCTGGTGTATGCGGCGTGCGAGAAGGCGGGGTTGCGCTACTGGAAGAGCAGTGCGAACTTCGTGCTGATCGACGGCGGCGCGCGTGCGAAAGAGATGATCGCCGCCTTGATCGCGCGCGGCGTGTTCGTCCGCGATCGCACCGGTGATCCGTCCACGCCGACGTGCTTCCGCCTGACGACCGGGGTCGTCGAGCACACTGCGCGTGCGGTGGCCGCGCTGGAGGCCGTGTGCGCCGAGCGGTGATCGATCGGCGGACGGCCGAAACGCAGATCGCGCTGCGGTTGAATCTGGATGGCACCGGACGATTCGAGAATCGCACCGGCATCCGCTTCCTCGATCACATGCTGGATCTGGTGGCGCGGCACGGCGGGTTCGATCTGACGGTGCAGGCCACCGGCGATCTCGACGTCGATCAGCATCACATCGTCGAGGACGTCGGCATCGCGCTTGGCGAGGCGGTGAGCCAGGCGCTCGGCACCCGCAAGGGCATCAACCGCGCCGGCTATTTCGTGATGCCGATGGACGAGACGCTGGCGGTGGTCGCGATTGATCTCGGTGGTCGTCCGGCCACGGTCGTGGACACCAAAGTGCGCGTGCGGCTGGTCGGTGATCTGCAGACCGAACTCGTGCACGACTTCTTCGAAGGCTTCGCCAACGCCGCGCGTGCCAACGTGCACGTCAAGGTGTTGTATGGACGATCGAATCACCACAAGATCGAGGCCTGCTTCAAGGCGTTCGGCCGCGCGCTGCGTGTGGCCTGCGCGAAAGACAAGCGGCTGGCGAAGATGCTGCCGAGCACGAAGGGCCTGCTGTGATTGCGCTCGTCGACTACGGCGCCGGCAACCTGACGTCGGTGCGCAAGGCGCTGTCGGCGCTCGGGGCGGAGTACTGGACACCCGCCGCGCCAGTGGACCTTGCTCGCGCCACGGGCGTCATCGTGCCTGGCGTCGGTCACTTCAGTGCGACGGCAACACTCACCGACGAGTGGCGTCAGGCAGTGCTGGCCGCGCTCGAACGCCAGGCGCCGCTGCTCGGCATCTGCGTCGGCATGCAGTGGTTGTTCAACGGATCGACAGAAGCGCCGGATGTAGCGGGCCTCGGCCTGCTGCCCGGCATGTGCATGCGATTGGGCCGGGAGGCGGGAGACGGGAGGCGGTCGGCGGTCGGATCGGGAGGCGATCAGGACACGCGATTGAAAGTGCCGCATGTCGGGTGGAACAGCCTGTCGTTCCCGCGCGAGACGCGGCTGTGCGCTGGACTCGTCGAAGGGACACAGGTGTACTTCACCCATTCCTACGCCGCGCCGCTCATTCCCGAAACGGCCGCGGCGACGACATACGGCGAATCGTTCTCGGCGGCGGTGGAAGACGGCCTCGTCTCCGGCGTCCAGTTCCACCCCGAGAAGTCCGGCGACGCCGGCCTGCGCATCCTGCGCAGCTGGCTGGGGCGCGTGAGTGATGCTCTCTAAACGAATCATCGCCTGCCTCGACGTCCGTGACGGCGTCGTCGTCAAGGGCGTCAACTTCGAAGGCCTGCGCGAAGCCGGCGATCCGGCGGCGCTGGCGCGGCGCTACAACGTCGAAGGCATCGACGAGATCGTCATCCTCG
>JADZCY010000320.1 GCA_020851325.1 Acidobacteriota bacterium
ACCGTTCCGGACATCCCCGCCCTGCACGATCTCCGCGCGCATGCGGCGGGCACGGCGAGTTCGCCGATCGTCACGGTGAACCTGTGGTACGACCGGGCGGTGATGGACGACATGCTGGTGGGCCTGCCGGGCCGCGTCTTCCAGTGGGTGTTCGACAAGGCCCGCGTGTTCGGGCGTGAGCGATCGCATCTATCGCTCGTCGCCAGCGGCGCCGCGGACGTGGTGGCCGGCAGCAACGACGCGCTGATCGCCCGCGCTCAGCGTGAGGTGCACGAGGCGCTGCCCGGCGTGCGCGCCGCCACGTGCGTGCATGCGTCGGCGGTGCGCGAGCGGCACGCGACGTTTTCGCTCGCCGCCAGACAACCACCGCGGCCGTCCACCCACACCGCGGTGCCGGGCCTGCTGCTGGCTGGTGATTGGGTCGACACGGGACTTCCAGCCACCATCGAAAGCGCTGTGATCTCGGGGCATCAGGCCGCGCGTGCGATCCTGCAGGCGGAGGCTCACGCGTGATCTCGGTGCTCGTGCGCTATCAGGAACTGGCGCTCAAGGGGAAGAACCGGCCGTGGTTCCAGCGCCACCTCGTGCAGCACCTGCAGCGCGCGCTGGCCGGGCTGGGCGTGCGCGAAGTGCGCGTGCCGATGGGCCGCATCGAACTGGTGCTGAGCGATGCCGCGTCGACAGGCGAAGTGCGCGAACGCCTGAAGTACGTATTTGGCGTCGCCAATTTCTCGCTGGCCACCCGCGTGACGCCGGACGTGGACGCCATCATCGCCGGCATCCTGCGTGACTTGCCGAAAGAACGCCCCGCCAGCTTTCGCGTCAAGGTGCGGCGCGCCGACGCGCAGTTCCCGATGCCGTCGCCCGAGATGGAGCGCCGCATTGGTGGACCCGTTGCCGAGGCCACGGGGTGGACAGTGGACCTGCGTCATCCCGCCATGACCATCGGCGTCGAGGTGCTGCCCGGGCAGGCGTTCTATCACTTCGGCAAGGAGCCCGGCCCCGGCGGACTTCCCACCGGCACCAGCGGCCGCATCGTCGCGCTGATGTCGGGCGGCATCGACTCGCCGGTGGCGGCGTATCGCATGATGCGCCGCGGCTGCCGGGCGACGCTGATCCACTTTCACAGCTATCCGTTCCTGTCGCGCGCGTCGCAGGACAAGGCGCGTCAACTGGCGACGCGGCTGGCGCGTTATCAACTGAGCCTCAAGCTGCTGCTCGTGCCCTTCGGCGAGATTCAGCGGCAGGTGACGATGACGGTGCCGAGCGCGTTGCGGGTGGTGGTGTATCGGCGGTTGATGTTGCGCATCGCGGACCGCGTCGCGCATCACGACGGCGCGCACGCGCTGGTCACCGGCGATGTCGTCGGGCAGGTGGCGTCGCAGACGCTCGAGAACCTGGCGGTGGTTGGCCACGGTATCGCACGGCCGATTTTGCGGCCGCTCGTTGGCATGGACAAGGGCGAGATCATCAACGAGGCGATTCGCCTCGGGACGTACGACATCTCGATTCAGCCGGATGAAGACTGCTGCACGCTCTTCACACCACGGCACCCGGTGACACGGGCGCGGCGTGACGAGATCGTGGCCGCGGAAGCGGCACTGCCCGTGGACGCGTTCATCGACACGGCGCTGCGCGAGGCACACCGCGAGCGCATCAGCGCCGGAGTGCCCGGCAGCGAGGAATCGGCGGCGGCATCGCGGTCAGACGTGGGGGCGGTGATAAAGTTGACGGTTGGAGCAGGTTCAGATCATGACACCAGCGCAGATTGATTCGCTCGTTCACACCGCCGTCTTCGGCGCCACGCCGGAAGAGAAGGGCGAGGCCCGGCAGCAGTTGCTCGAGGCTGGCGCCGCCGCCGGCATCCGCTTCGCCTCGATTCACGATCTCTACATGGCGATGGGCCGCGGCGAGGCGGGTGGCTTCACCGTGCCGGCCATCAACGTGCGGGCGATGGCCTACGACACCGGCCGCGCCGTGATGCGGGCGGCGAAGAAGCTGAACGCCGGCGCGTTCATCCTCGAGATCGCGCGGTCGGAGATCGGCTACACCGAGCAGCGGCCGCACGAATACGCGGTGGTGATGGTGGCCGCGGCGCTGCGCGAAGGCTTTCACGGCCCGCTGTTCCTGCAGGGCGATCACGTTCAGACCAACGCCAAGAAGTACAACAGCCCCGATCGCGACAAGGAGGTGTCGACGCTCAAGACGCTCATCCGCGAAGAGATGGCGGCCGGCTTCTTCAACATCGACATCGACACCTCGACGCTGGTCGATCTCGACAAGCCGACGCTCGACGAGCAGCAGGCGGTGAACTGCGAACTGGCGGCGGACTTCACGGCGTTCATCCGCACGCACGAGCCGAAGGGCGTCACCGTGTCGGTGGGTGGCGAGATCGGTGAAGTCGGCGGCAAGAACTCCGACGTCCACGAGCTGCACGCCTTCATGAAGGGCTATCAGGCGGCGCTGGCGAAGAAGAACGCGGCGCACCTCGGCATCAGCAAGATCAGCGTGCAGACCGGCACCGCGCACGGCGGCTTCGTCGGGCCCGACGGCAAGGTCCGCATGGACGTGAAGATCGATCTCGTCGCGCTCGAGGAACTGTCTCGAGTGGCGCGCGAGCAGTACGGCCTTGGCGGCGCGGTGCAGCACGGCGCGTCGACGCTGCCGGCGGAAGCCTTCGATGCGTTCCCGAAGGTCGGCGCCTGCGAGATTCACCTCGCCACCAACTTCCAGAACATGGTCTACGACCACCCCGTGTTCCCGGCGGCGCTGAAGGACGAGATGTACGCCTGGGTCCGCGAGCACGCGCAGGAAGAGAAGAAGGCGAAGGACACCGACGAGCAGTTCCTCTACAAGGCGCGCAAGAAGGCGATTGGCCCGTTCAAGAAGCAGTTCTGGACGCTGCCGGACGAGACGCGCGCGGCGATCGGCAATAGCCTCGAAGAGCAGTTCACTTTCCTGATGCAGAAGCTCCGCATCAACGACACCGCCGACATCGTGGCGAAGTTCGTCACGCCGTATCAGGGGCTGCCGACCAAGGCCGACACGATTGCCGCCGCGGCGGGGAAGATCACCGCCGCCGAGCGCAAGGCGGAGGGGTTGGCGGATTAGGAAAGGTGCGGGAAGGGTGCTCAAAGGTGCTGACAGGTGCTGAAAGGGTGCTGAGAGGTGCCGAAGGGTGCTGACAGGTGCTGAAAGGTGCCGACAGGTGCTGTGACAGCGCCTGCTTCGCCGAAGCGCGAAGCGCGAAGGTGAGGCGTGGCGGCGGCGGTCGCGTTCGTGCTGGTCGGGCTGGCGGCGCGGCACGTGACGCGTGCCGGCTACAGCACGGATGAAGAGTTCACGCTCTTCGCCATTCGCGGCATCGAGTCGTACGGCCTGCCGCTGCTGCCGTCGAATCTCCTCTACGACCGCGGCATCGCCTACTCGGCGCTGGCCTGGCTGGCCGGACTCGTTGGCGGCCAGTCTCTCGTTACCTACCGCATCGTTGCGCTGCTGTGCGCCGCCGCGGCGCTCGTCGTAGTGTGGCGCCTGGTTACTGAAGCCGCCCGCCCGACGCGCGCGGCCGACGACCCCGCGCCCACGACGACAACGGCCGCCGCTCTCGCATTGATGCTCGTCGCCGTCTCGCTGCCGTTCTTCGCCGTCGCCACCACCGCGCGCTTCTACGCGCCATTCCTGCTCACTTATCTGGCAACGCTGTTCGCGTTGCTCCGCACGACCGTGGCGCACCACCGTGTCGCACCTTCGTGTGGCACCTCCGTGGAGCACCTTCGTGGCGCACGCCCGTGTCGCACCTTCGTGCCGCACCTTCTGGTTCTCGCGCTCTTCTGCCGCCTCAGTCACGAACTCGCCTTCACGCTCGCCGTGATTCCCGCCATCGCGGCGCTCGCGAGTCCGCGCCGCACGTGGCTCGCATGGCTGCGTGCCACGGCGGCGATCGTTGCCGGCCTGATCGCCGCGCAGGTGCTGCTGTTCGTACTCCATCGCCTGCCCGCACCCGCGGCCGGCGCGGCGGCGGCGACCGTATCGTCGGTCGATCGGTTCTTCCTCTGGCAGGTGTTGAATCTGGTCCAGTGGCCGTTCGACCCGCTCGACTTCTTCCGCTATCTGATCACGCACATGCCGATGCTCACCGTCGGCGTGCTGTTCACGTTCGCCGCCCGCCTGGCCGGTGTCGGACCGCCGTTCACCGGACCGCAGCGCGCCGCGCATCTGCTGTGGATCGGCTGGGTGCTGTTCTTCGGCGTCATCGACTCGGGCATCACCGTCAATTACCTGCTGCTGCCGGTGACGTTCATGCTGATCGCACTGGCGATGGATCTTGCGGCCATCGCTCCGCCCCGCGCCCACGCGGCACTGGCGCTGCTGCCAGTCGTGATGGCGATGGAGCAGTGGGGCACGCCGGCCACGGCGGCGGCGCGTCTCGACGCGCTGCGCCCGACGATCGCGGCGCCGTCAGCGATCGATCTCCCCGGCCTGGCCGCGCGTGCGGAACGGGTGGCGTGCACCGATGAACTCGCGTGCCTGCTGCTCGCCAGCCGCGTCGACCGCTGGCTCGCGCTCGACGACTTCCTCCGCACCCGCTTCATCGTCGAACGTCAAAACCGCGAGGAAGGCGTGTATGCCGGTGCCGCCGTCGCGCGTTCGCTCGACGATCTGTTCGCGCCGGATGCGGCGGTCGCCGCGCCCCGTTCCGTGCTGGTGATCGACGTCTTCAAGGAACTGCCGGTCGGCCCGTCAAAGGCCTTCCTCGATCGCGCACTGACGACGTTCAACGGTGAGTCACGGCTGCTGTTCGAGAATCACCAGCTCCGCGTCCTGGAGCTCTCAAGTCCTGAGTGACCGCCGGACCACTCGCGAGTGAGATGTGGTCCCGAAAGCGAAGACGGTCCCGGTGATGAATGCAGTCCCGGAAAGATCGGTTGCGACTCCCGGCAGGCGTCGGCGATCCGCCTCCCGCCTCCCGTCGTGAAGGCGCTCTCGCCTCCCGAGGCGGTCGCGCCTCACCAGCGCTTGGGTTCGCGCGCTTCGCGGACGAAGTCGACCCACGGCCGGCTGGCATCCGGCAGATCGCCTTCCACCGTGCCGCCGCACCGCGATGCCCGCGCATTGCCCTGCGTCGTCCAGGCGCGTTTGACCAGCACGTGCACGCCGAAGTGCGGAATGCGGAGCTTGAAGTACGGCGGCAGCGTGACGGCGCGCGGGCCGGTCAGTTCGAGGCCGACGCCACCGGCGCTGGTTTCACGAACGGTGGCGGCCATGCCGTGCGCGGAGGCGGGGATTGGCGCCACGCGCTTGCGCCGGAAGCGCCGGGCCGGCCGGCCTTCCGCCAGGGCCAGACCGATCGCCAGTGTGACGGCGTTGCCCTCGAGCGGGCGCGGCAGCAGGCTCCACTCGCTTCGAGCCGAGACGGGAAGACGGCCGCTGTCGCCGAGCAGCAGCAGCGGCCGATTGGCGCCCATGCGCCGCACCAGCGACACCACCTCGTCTGGCCTGGCGAACAGCGCGACGTCGGCAATCACCGCCTGAATCTGCGATTGCTGCAACTGATCTTCGACTCGGGGCCAATCGGGTAGCTCGACACTGTCGTAGCCACCCTCGGCGAGCCACGCCGCAATCGCGGTGCGCTCGTCGCTGTCGGGCAGGGCCAGCCCGATACGGGGACGGACGATCACGCGTCGCGTCAACGCAAACCGCACGCCAGATCGCGATTGCCACGGAAATGGCGCGAAATTCCACGGCGAAGGAGGAAGGGCCGTGCAGCCGCGCGCCAATTCCGCAAACGAAATTTCGAAATTGTCTGCTGATCAGATCGGGAGACGGGAGGCGGCAGGCGGGAGACGGGAGGCGGAGGCAGAGAGCATTGGGGATTGCCGAGTCGGGAGATTGCGCGATTGTTGTCAATTGGCAATCGAGAATCTCCGAATAGGGCAATTGCCGATGGCCATTCGCAAACAATCGCGAAGTCCGCCGATTCGTCAATCCGTCAATGCCCCCAGTCCCCCAGTCCCCCAGCCCTCCAGTCCCCCAGCCCCCCAGCCCTCCAAGCCCTCCAAGCCGTCTCTGATAGCGTGAGGCCCTGATGCTTGCTGAGACCGCGGATGGGCTTTACTGCGACGCCGGCGGGTTTCACGTCGACCCATGGGGCGCCGTGCCGCGTGCGCTGATCACGCATGCGCATGGCGATCACGCGCGCGCGAGCAGTGCGGCTTATCTCTGCGCTACGCCCACCGTGCCCCTGCTCCGCCGTCGCTTCGGCAGCGACGTCATCGTCGATGGCCTGGACTACGGCGCGACGATGCGAATCGGCGACACGCGCGTGAGTTTCCATCCGGCCGGGCACGTGCTGGGCTCCGCACAGATTCGCATCGAGGGGGCTGACGGCGTCTGGGTGATCGCCGGCGACTACAAGCGCGCGGCGGACCCGACATGCGAGGCGTTCGAACCCGTGCGGTGCGACACGTTCATCACCGAGAGCACCTTCGGCCTGCCGATCTATCGCTGGGACGCGACCGCGCGCGTCATCGACGACATCCACGCGTGGTGGCAGGACAACGCGCAGCGCGGGCAGGCGTCGATTGTCTTCTGCTACACAATCGGCAAGGCGCAGCGCCTGCTGGCGGAACTGACGCGCGTCACCGACCGCACGGTGATCGTGCACGGCATGCTGACGCCGATGATCGACATCTACCGCGATGCCGGCGTGACGATGTTGCCGACCGAGACGCTCGTCGAGCGCCCACGCGGGCGGTCGCTGGCGGGTGAACTGGTGCTGGCGCCGCCATCGGCGCGCGGCACGCCGTGGATGCGGCGCCTCGGCGACTTCTCCGACGCGCTGGCGTCGGGACTGATGCGCGTGCGCGGCGTGCGCCGACAGCGCGCTTACGACCGCGGCTTCGTCCTCTCCGATCACGCCGACTGGCCGGCGCTGCTCGAGACTGTGAAAGACACAGGCGCCTCTCGCGTGTTGACGACGCATGGACACGCGGAGCCGCTGGCGCGCTATCTGCGCGAGCGCGGGCTCGACGCCTCCACCATTCGCACCGCGTGGGAAGGCGAACGCGGCATGGACGACAGCGAATGAAGCGCTTCGCGCAACTCTTTGCCGAGCTCGATGGCACCAACGCGACGAACGCGAAGGTCGAAGCCATCGCGCGCTATTTCGTGTCGGCGCCGGCAGCCGACGCCGCCTGGGCGTTGTTCTTCCTGCTCGGCCGACGGTTGAAACGGCTCGTCCCGAGCCGCGCGATCGGGCAATGGGCATTGGCCGCCACCGATCTGCCGGAGTGGATGCTGGGCGAGAGCTATCAGATAGTGGGCGACGGCGCCGAAACCGCCACGTTGCTTCTCGATCAGCTTCCCGCCGGTGCGAACGTTGCGGAGGTATCGCTTGCCGAGTGGGTGGAGCACCGCATCATGCCGCTGCGCACGGCGTCCGCCGACGTGCAGCAGGCGCGCGTGCTCGGCTGGGTGCGCGATCTCGATCGCTGGGAGCGCTTCACGCTGCTGAAGCTGATCACTGGTGAACTGCGGCTGGGCGCGTCGCACACGCTGGTGGTGCGCGCCGTGTCGCAGGTGGCCGACGTGCCGGCGGCGACAATGGCGGCGCGCCTCATGGGCGACTGGACGCCGTCGGCTGAATGGTTTGCGCAGGTCACATCATCCGGCGCCACCGACGCGGATCGCTCGCGGCCGTATCCCTTCTTCCTGGCGTCGCCAGTGGACGACGGCGTCGTCACCGCGGAGCAGATCGCGGACACGCTTGGCGATCGCAACGACTGGCTGGCCGAGTGGAAGTGGGACGGCATTCGCGCGCAGATCGTGCAGCGCGACGGGCGGGTGTCGATCTGGTCGCGCGGCGAGGAGTTGATCACCACGCGCTTTCCAGAGATCGCCGCCGTCGCATCGGCGCTGCCTGACGGCACGGTGATCGATGGCGAGATCGTCGCGTTCCGCGACGGTCGTCCATTGCCGTTCTCCGCGCTGCAGCAGCGCATTGCGCGTGAGCGCGACGTCGCCCGCGCGACGCGCAACGTGCCAGTGGTGTTCATGGCCTTCGACCTGCTCGAAACGGGCGGCGAGGACTGCCGCTCGGACGCACTGGCGACACGTCGCGAACGACTGGCGGCGATCGTCATGCGTGCGCAGGCCAGCGGCGCGCGGCTCCGCCCGACGCCCGATGCGCCGCAGGCGCAACTGCTGCCGCTGGATGACGAGGCGCCGCGCCAGGACGAGGCGCTGCTGCAGGTGTCGGCGCTTGTCGACGCCGAAAGCTGGCCGGCGCTGGCGGCAGTGCGTCGAGAATCCCGCGTGCTTGGCGTCGAAGGGTTGATGCTGAAGCGCCGCGATTCGCCGTACGGCGTCGGGCGCAAGCGCGGCGACTGGTGGAAGTGGAAGATCGAGCCGCACACCATCGACGCCGTGCTGATCTACGCGCAGCCCGGATCGGGCAAGCGCGCCAGCCTGCTCACCGACTACACCTTCGGGCTCTGGCACGAGGGCGCGCTCGTGCCGGTGGCCAAGGCATATTCCGGCCTCAACAACGACGAGATCGCCGAACTCGATCGCTGGATTCGCACGCACACAGTGGAACGCTTCGGCCCGGTGCGCCATGTCGAGCCGGTGCAGGTGATGGAACTGGGTTTCGAGGCCGTTGCCCGTTCGTCACGCCATCGCTCGGGTGTCGCCGTGCGCTTCCCGCGCATGCTGCGCTGGCGCAAGGACAAACCGGCAGCCGAGGCCGATACGCTGGATGCGCTGATGACGCTGATTCGCTGAGCATGTAGACGCCGCTGGCTGTCTTGCCCCCAGTCCTCCAGTCCTCCAGCCCTCCAGCCCCCCAGCCCTCCAGTCCTCCAGTCCTCCAGTCGCTGTTTCATCCGATTCGCAGTACAGATAACGGACTCTTCGCCGCGGCGCGGGCCGCTGGCCACAACGCCGCCAGGCTCAGCACCGCGAGAACGACAACAGCGCTCAGGGCGATGTTGATTGGGTTGGCGTCGACGATGCGGCCGAATGTTGTCGTGATCATGCGCGTCAGCGTCCACGAGAGCGCCATGCCCAGGCCGATGCCCGCCACGCTCAGTGCCGCGGTTTCACCGAGGAACACGCGCAGCAGCGAACCGCGCCGGGCCCCGAGCGCGACACGGATCGCCGTCTCCTGCCGCCGCTGCACCGTGGCGTAGGCGACGAGGCCATAGACGCCGATGCCGGCAATCAGCAGCGCCAGCGCCGCCATCGATCCGACGAGCGACGACAGCACGGTGGTAGCCAGAACGTCCCGCTCGGCAACGCGCGACATCGGCACGATGTCGGTGAACGCGATGGTCGGGTCGATGCTGTGCACGGCATCCTCGACGAGGCGGACCGGATCGCCCGCACCCGGTCCCAGCCGTACGACGACAGCCGCCGGGAACACGCGATGCGCAATCTGGAGCGCTTTGCCTGGCGCCTGCTGCAACGGCACGAACAGCACCGGCGGCGGCGCCGACCCTCGTGCGCTGAGGCCGTTCGTCCATCCCGACCCGGGCGAGCCCGCCGTATCCCGCACGATGCCGACGATCTCGCGTGGCAGGTCGCCCACCGACGCCACCGTCACGCTGCGAAACAAGGCATCCGCATCGCCGAAGTAAGCGCGCGCGAACGCCTCGTTGACAATCGCCACCGGTGCGTTACCGGTGCGGTCGCGATCGTCGAAGCCGCGTCCGCGGACCAGCCGCATGCCGAGCGTGTCGAAGTAATCGGGCGTCACGTAGCGCCAGTCCACCGCACGCGGGCCGGCGACGCGTCCGCCGGGTGGCGGTTCGACGGCGAGGTTCAGCCCGCGCTCGATCGGCACGTGGTTGGCGAGTGCCGCTGACAGCACGGCCGGGTTCTGGCGCAGCTGCGCCAGCGTCCGGTCCGCGAACGACGCGA
>JADZCY010000321.1 GCA_020851325.1 Acidobacteriota bacterium
AGGCCGAGGCCTCTCCGGTCGCCCTCCGGGCGCCCTCCGAGGCCCCCGCCTCGCTTGGTTTCTGTCTGGACATACCCCATTCTCCTTGCTCCAACGGGCTGTCCAATCATTTCGTGCGGCGCGGGACAAGATGCTCCTGGTAAGTTGGCGAACGCTCCAAGCCAAACACAGTGCAGCTTGTGCGCGTCGGCCGGTTCTCCAATTGCCGCGCGCGATGAGATGCATGACGCTCCGGAACCCAGGCGCCCTCCGTCCGTGCGCTCACAGACAAGCTCCGCGAGGCGCTCGGACACGAGGAGTAACCGGACGCACCAGCGCGCAGTTACGCCAGACCTCTCCCTTTGGTCTCGGGAATCCAGATCCACATGACTGCCGCGAGCAGAAAGGCGAGGGCGGTCAGCGAGAGCGCCGTATCGAAGCCGCTGGTATCGGCAAGCGACCCGACGGCAAAGGGCGCGACGGCGCTTGCGATGCGGCCGACGTTGTAGGTGAAGCCCTGTGCGGTGGCGCGGATGTTCGTGGGAAAGATTTCCGCGGTGACGGCGCCGAAGCCGCTGAAATAACCAGTAGCGAAAAAGGCGACAAACGGACCCAGTAGCAGCAACCCTATTGGCGCGTCGATCGACACGTAAACGAATACGAGCACGGCCGCTGCGACCAGGTGCAACACATAGGCGCGCTTGCGGCCAAGCATGTCGCTCAGGAAGCCGAACGTTACGTAACCGAACCACATGCCGACCTGCATCGCGACCACGAACATCGACATCGTCGTCGTCGACAGGCCGACGCCGCCTTCCGTAACGGGCAGCGACAGATAACCCGGCAACCAGAGATTGAAACCCCACCAGCCGAACATCGTGAACGCGTTCATGATGGTGACCGAGACCGTCAGACGCAGCAGGCGGCCGCTGAACATCTCGCCGAAGCCGGCAAACACGGACCGCTGAGACTGGTGCGCGCGCTGCTGCTTCCAGATTTCGGGCTCCTCCACGTTCCGGCGCACCCAAATCGTAAAGAGCGCCGGGAGGACACCAACGAAGAACACGCCGCGCCAGCCCCAGAGCGGCATGACCACTGCGGTCACGACCGCCGCGGCGGCGTAACCGATCGCCCACGAGCTCTGCATGAAGCCAAGCGCCTTGCCACGATGCTCGTCCGACCACGTTTCGGAAACGAGCGCGGCGCCGCTCGCCCACTCGCCGCCCATTCCGAGACCGAGGAAGATGCGAAAGACGGCAAGCTGGGCGACGTTTTGCGCCAGCCCGCATGCGAAGGTAAATCCGGAGTAGATGAGGACGCTTGCCATCAGCGCACGCGTACGACCGAACCGGTCGGCCACGACGCCGAACACTGCTCCACCCACGGCGGAAGCGACTAGTGACAGCGAACCGAGCGCGCCGGCGGTGTCCTTCGACATCTCGAGGTCCCCCATGAGCGCGGCCAGCACCAGCGCGTAGAGCATGACGTCGAAGGAGTCGAGCATCCACCCGAGAGAGGCTGCGACGAGCGCTTTGCGACCTTCGGGCGTGCCGCTCTTCCACCAGCCGAGGAATCCACCGTCCTGCCGGCGCTCAAGCGTCGCGATCCCGCGTTGCCGTTCCTCCGACATCACGCGACGTCCTTGGTTGACCGCCGACCGTAGCCGCCTCCACCCGGTGACTCGATGCGTAATCGCTGTCCCGCGCTGAGCGTCAGCGACGCTTTACCGGCAATCTCCTGCTCCACGCCGTCGCTCACCAACGTATTGCGTCCACGCTGGCCCGGCTGGCCGCCGCGCGCACCATACGGTGGATGCTTCCGGCGGTCCGACAGCACGGTGACGGCGGTTTCCGTCAGCACTTCGT
This sequence comes from Acidobacteriota bacterium, assembly GCA_020851325.1. Lineage (GTDB taxonomy): Bacteria > Acidobacteriota > Vicinamibacteria > Vicinamibacterales > UBA2999 > VFZN01. The sequence continues at coordinate 1,845 of JADZCY010000321.1, forward strand.
ACTCCCGCACGATGCCGTCGCCGCCCGCATACTCGCCACTGCCGCCACTGCCGATCCGTAGACCATATCGGGTGATTCGCACCGGCAGATAATGTTCGATGGCTTCGACCGGCGTGTTACGCGTGTTGCTCATGTGCGTGTGGACGCCGCTCAGTCCCGCCCGGCCGTTGCGACCGCCCATTCCGCCCCCGATCGTTTCGTAATACGCGAAGCTGCGCCCGGTCCTCGGGTCGCGACCGCCAAGCGTGACGTTGTTCATCGTCCCCTGGCTTGCCGCCGGAATCCGGTCAGGCACCGCTTTGGCCAACGCGCCGAGAATCACGTCCGTGATGCGCTGCGACGTCTCGACATTTCCTCCCGCGACTGCCGCGGGGCGTCGGGCGTTGACGATTGACCCTTCGGGCGCCACCACGTTCACGACGCGCCCGATCCCCGCGTTGTACAGGACATCGTCCGCGACCAGACAACGGAAGGCGTACAGCGTTGCGGACAGCGTAATCGCCAAATTCGCGTTCACGCCCCCGGTCGTTTGCGGATCGCTGTCGCTGAAATCCGCTTCGGCGCGGTCGCCGTCGATTCGCAATGCGACGTGAATCCGTATCCGCCTATCCGAAAAGCCGTCGTCGTCGAGCCAGTCCTGGAATTCGTAGACGCCGTCTGGTACTTGCGAGACCGTGGCACGAACGACGCGCTCTGTGTAATCCTGCAACGCCACGGCATAACCGGCGACCATCTCGACGCCGTACTTGGTGACGATCTCGCGCAGGCGCGTTTCGCCGACACGGTTGGCGGCGAGCTGCGCCGTGAGGTCGCCCTCTCGCTCGTCTGGGGTGCGCACGTTCGCCAGCAACATCGCCAACACATCGTCGACCATCTCACCACGGCGGACAAGCTTGATGGGTGGAATGATCAAGCCTTCCTGGTACACCTCGCGGCCAAGCGGCATCGAACCCGGCGTCATGCCTCCGACATCCGAGTGATGGGCGCGATTGGCCACGTAGTACGCCGGTCGAGTGCCGGATCCGACAAAGACCGGCGAGACCAGGGTGATATCCGGAAGGTGCGTACCGCCGCGGAACGGATCGTTCAGGATCACGACGTCGCCCGGCTCCATCGGCGCGTGCTCGATTGCGGCCGTTACCGAGAGCGGCATGGCGCCAAGATGTACCGGCATGTGATCGCCCTGCGCGATCGTCTGCCCCTCTGCGTCGTAGATCGCGCACGAGTAGTCGAGCCGTTCCTTGATGTTCGGCGAGAAGCCGGTCCGGCACAGCGTGACGCCCATTTCCTCGGCCACCGAAACAAAGAGGTTTTTGAACACCTCGAATTGGATCGGGTCGATGCGCACCGCCGTCATCGTGCGACCGTTTCCAGTGCGTCCGTCGGTCGGTCATGACGCGCCACCATGCGCGTGGCCACGAGATTACCGAACTCATCGATGCGAAACTGAAAGCCCGGCGGAACGACGGCGGTTGCTTCACCGCCGCCGACCACAGCGGGGCCGTCGCCGATCGAGCCGGGCGCGAGCGCCTCCCAATGGTAGAAGCTGGTTGGCACGAGACGCCCATCGAATAGCGCGTCGGCAACGCGCCGGGCCGTGGCACCGATTGCGTCGTCAACGACCACGCTCGGCAGATGCGGCTTCTCGGTGATCCCGATCGCGGTCACCCGCAGGTTGACGATCTCGGTCGGCCGTAATGGGTTCGCGTAGCCGTACGACCTGGCGTGCGCGTCATCGAACGCTTCGCGATATCGATCGGTGAATGGAACGGTGATCTCGTACGACTGGCCGACATAGCGCACGTCGAGCGATTGCACGATGCGCACTTGCGACTCTGAGAAGTCTTCGGTTGAGAGCTCCATAGCCGCACGGGCGACGAGCGGTCCGAACATCGCTTCGATCTCCAGTGTCGATGTGTCGTCGCTCCGGCGCAGCACGGTCTGGGAGTAGTCGCGCGTCACGTCAGCGAGCAACATGCCAAGGGCCGAGAGCACACCGGCATGACGAGGTACGATGACCGTGGACATGTCGAGACCCGCCGCCAGCTCGCACGCGTGCATGCCGCCGGCTCCACCGAACGCAAGCAGAGCGAACTCGCGGGGGTCGAACCCGCGCTGCACCGACACGACGCGAATCGCGCGCTCCATGTTCGCGTTGGCGACGCGAATGACGCCCTCAGCTACTTCCGTTTCGCTCAGCGACAGCTTTGTCGCGAGCGTGCGCGCGGCAGTGCGTGCCCGCTCGCGATCGAGCGCCATCCGCCCGCCGAGAAAGTACTGTTCATCCAGCCGCCCGAGCAGCAGGTTGGCGTCGGTGACCGTCAATTCGGTGCCGTTGCCGTAACACGCAGGTCCCGGATCGGCGCCGGCGCTGCGCGGCCCCACGCGCAACGCGCCGCCGGCATCCACGAACGCGATTGAACCACCGCCCGCGCCGACGGTGTGGATGTCGATGATCGGCAAGCGCACCGGGAAGTCGCCAACGCGCGATTCCGTGGTCGTGCCCAACTTGCCATCGATGAGGCTGACATCGCTGGAGGTGCCGCCCATATCGAAGGTGATGATGCGAGCGTAGCCCGCCGCGTCGGCGACGGCCTTCGCGCCGACTGCGCCGCCGGCGGGACCAGACAGGATCGTCGTCACGGACCTCGCGCGCGCGGTAGCGGCGGAGATGACGCCGCCGTTCGACTGCATGATGCGCAGTCGGCTCTCGCGGAGATTCGCTTCGAGGACCGAGAGATAGCCGGCCATCAGCGGCGTCACATAGGCGTTCACCGCGGTCGTGCTCCAGCGCTCGAACTCCCGGTATTCGCGCAGCACTTCGTGCGAGGCCGACACGGAGAACCCATGTTCCCGGAGGAGTGCCGTGACGAGGAGCTCGTGGGCGGGATTCGCATACGAGTGCAACAGGCACACGGCGACGGCCGCAACCTCTGCTTCCCGCAGGCGGTGGGCGATTTGAATGACCTCGTTGCGATCGAGCGGCTTGATGACGGTTCCATCCGCACAGATTCGCTCGTCGAGCGCGAACGTCAACGCGGGATCGACCAGCGGCTGTCGTTCGTCGACATCGAGGTTGTACAGCTCAGGACGCGTTTGACGGCCGATGCGCAGGACGTCCTCGAATCCAGCCGTGGCCACCAGCGCCAGCCGCGCGCCGCGACGTTCGAGCACAGCGTTCGTGGCGACGGTGGAACCATGGACGACATCGAGTCCACGCAAGTCCCCCGCGAGCTCCGCGATGCCAGCGATGATGGCGCGCGACGGATCGTCCGGCGTGGAGCGAACCTTGTGGACGCGAAGTCCCTCGCTGCCGAGGGAGACGAAGTCAGTAAACGTTCCCCCGGTGTCGACTCCAATCCGGATCATTATCGCGGCACCACCGGCAGCGTGATCGAGGAGGGTCTCTTGCTGTCGTGGTAGATCACCTGGTTTGCGATCCGGATGTCGGCCTCGCGTTCGTCGCCAAGGGGTTTCCCTGAATTCAGGTTGCGATTGAAGCGCGGGAAATTGCTGCTGGTGACAGTGACGCGAATGCGGTGTCCTTTCTTGAACACGTTGCTTGCGCCCCACAGATTGACGTCGACGGCGTAATCGCGATTCGGCGTCAACAGCGACGGGCGCTCGTACGACTCGCGGAAGCGTGCGCGCACCTGCCCTTCAGTGATCTGGATGACCTTGCCGTCGGGTCGAACGTCAGTGAGCGCGACTATGAAATCCGTGTCCGGCACGTCGGTAGAGAAGAACAGTTGCGCGCGAATCGGGCCGGTCACTTCCGTGTCTTCGGCGAGCGGCGGCGTGGTGTAGACGAGCACATCGGGACGCTGCTGCGTCACGCGCTGATCGAGGGGCCCAACCGGCGCGATCTCGCCGGCGCAGCAGCCGTGGCCACCCGATGAGGGCACGGGGTTGCGCGGATCGTAGCGATAGCGGTCGGCCGGCTGGTCGGCTGGTGGTTGCACACTGAGCGTGCCGTCGCCAAAGCGCGTATTCGCAAAGCCCTTGCTGTGGAAGAAGTAGCGCGTCGCTTTAGCGCGCGCGAGCGGCCACTCCTGCTCGTCACGCCACTTGTTCTCGCCCATGACGAAGATCTTGACGGGCGCTTCGTTGTCCAGCCCGTTTTGCACGCCTTTGAGGTGATAGTCGAACCACCGCAACTCCATCTCCTGGAAATCGATCTGCGCGTCGGGTCCGAAATCCACGTCGCCAAACACGGGCTGCTGCCGGACGCCGTGCCCCCACGGCCCCACGAGCAACCGCTGCCAGCGACGCGCGTGCTCGCTGCGCGATTCCTTTCGCATCGCGATGTAATTCTGCAGGGTCTCCTCGGTGAGATCGTCGTACCAGCCCGTGACGTGAAACGCCGGCACGTCCATCTCGCCGTACTTGCCCCGAATGCTCTGACGCTTCCAGAAGTCGTCGTAGCGATCGTGCGCGAACACGTCGACGACGAACGGCGATTTGATACCGGGGATCTGATTGGGGATGTCCTTGAGCGGGAGGTGCCAGAGCAACTTGTTCCAGTCGACCTCTGGTACGGTCTTCTTGGTGGCAATCGCCTCCTGGCGCGTGGCCCATCCCGGGATGAACGCGAGATGGTAGAAGCCGTCAGTGACCCAGATGCTGCCGAAGTTGTCGCTCTGCGCCGCGATCGGCACCAGCGCTTTCACGTACTGGCTGCGAGAAGGCGCCGGCAGCAACTGCGTGAACGCGGGGTACGACGTGCCGAACATGCCGATCTTCCCGTTCGACCAGGGCTGCTTGCCGACCCACTCCTGCAGATCGTAGCCGTCCTGCGCTTCGTTGACGTAGGGCACCCAGACGCCCTGCGACACGCGCAGCCCGCGCGAGTCGGCCGCGACAACGGCGTAGCCCCGCGCAACGTAGCGCTGCGCGGCTTGAGCGTTGGAGCGCTTGCCGTACGGCGTGAGCGTCAACAGCACCGGGAACGGTCCGCTGCCTGGCGGCAGATAGACGTCGGCGCCGAGCGCGACGCCATCTCGCATCGGCACGGCGACGTCGGCATGCGTCGGCTCGATCGCCGGCGCCTGATTGGCGCCGCGCTGCAGGTCGAGCGCGCGAGGAAATCCTTGAACCAGCGACAGGCACCCTATTACTGCAATCAAGAAACGCTTCGTCACGTGCGACCTCTTCAGTCCGGGCAGCTCGGCAACATCCCCGCATTTGCAGCAAGCTGCCGAACCGCCTCAATCGTCGCGTGGTTGCTCGTCACCACTGGCACGCCGAAACGCGCTTCGAGCGGGGCGATCGCCTCGATCGCCCGCCAGTTGGTGCACGAAAGGAACATCGCGTCGGCGCATACCCCCGCCATATGCGACTCGACGAACTCAACGATGGCCGAGGGCGGCATCTCGCCGATCACGCGGTTCGAGACGATCCCGAGACCTTCGGTCTTCACCAGCTCGTACCCCGCCTCAGCGACGCACCGCGCGACGCTGCAACTGAGATCGTGGTTGTAGGGCGTGAATACCGCGACGCGCAACGCCGCTTTGGCGCGCAGTTGCGCGACGACAGCGCCAAGCACTGTGACGCTCGGCACGCCCGTCAAATCGGTGATTCGGCGTGCGATGCCACGGTCATGCTCGAGTCCGAGCAGCGAGCCCGCAGACGTGCAGCCGAATACGATGACCTGCGGATCGCCCGACTTGAGCGCGCGCGCCGAGCGCGGCAGCTCCTCGGCAAGCATCAACTCCTCGGCATCGACCGTGACATCGTCGAGGAACATGCGACCCGTGCTGATGGTGCACATCCGATCGAGCTGGCGGTGAAAATCCGGCTCCATTGAAGTGTTCGAAGACGGAACCATCAACCCGACCCTGAATCGCCGTTCCGTCATGCTGTCTTCCGCATCCGTTGCTGTCGCCATCAGAAGTTGAACCGAATCGCGATCTCCGCCTGACGCGACGGGGCGTTGATGTACGGCTGGATCGCATTTACCTTGCCGAACGACGGCGACAAGATGTTGTCCGTCGCTGTCGCGAAGTTGGCGTGATTGGTGACGTTGAACAACTGCGCGATCAGCTCGAAGCGATGGTCGCTGACGCGGAACGTCTTCGAATAACGCAGGTCGATGTTCTGGAAGCCGGGACAGTCGATCGAGTCCACCGGCGCGATCCCCGACGCGGCGCGGTAGGTGTTCACCGCCGCAAGGTCAAGACCGCGGCAGCCGGTGCGGAAGCCGACGCCAGCGGGGCGATCGCCGGTGTAGCCGTCGCCGTTGATGTCACGCGTGGTCGACGGACTGAAAGGCTGGCTGGTGCGCAGATCCACGATTGCCGACAGACGCGAATCCCAGGGCAATTCGACCGTGCCGCTCAGGCGCAGAACGTGACGACGGTCGGCCGTCGAGTAGCCGTCGTTTTGGAAGTAGCCGTAGCGATCGCCGTCGCTGTTCATTATCGGCTGATCCCGTGCCCAGCCAAGCGTGTAGGACAGAAGGCCTGACCAGCCGTTAGCGAACCGCCGCTCCAGCTTCACGAGCAACGCGCGGTAGGTGGTTTCGCCGACCGAGTCTTGCTGCGTGACGCGACCAAACTGCGGATATGGACGCTGCCGCGTCGCCTGATCCGGCAGGTTGATGTCGATGTTCTGCACGTCGGCATAGCGGTTCACGTAGTTGTAGTCAGCGGTGATGCCCAGGCCGCCTCTCAGCTCCTGGCTCACCCCCACCACGATGGGGTACGAATACGGGCTCCGCAGGGTGTTCGAGTTCACCGAGATATTCGGCGGGGCGGTGGAGAGAAACGCGGAACGCGACAACCCGCGTAATGGATCGGGATACGACGGGCGGCTGATCACGATCGTCTGGCTCTGGTGCCACGTGAGCTCGTTCGGGCAGCACTGGAAGATGCGCATGAAATCGTAGTGCTTGCCCCACGACGCGTGCACGTTGGTGCGGCCGTCGCTGGTCGGCACCCACGCGAATCCGACCCGCGGGCCGATGTTCTCGACCTTGCCGCGCGCCTCGAGATCGATGAACGGTACTGGGATTGGATACGAGCGGAACTCCGGCCCGAGCACTTCGGCCGTTTCGGCGAGCTGCTTGTCCAGACAGTCGCCGTAGGCGCAGTGCTGATCGTCGAAACGCAGGCCGAGGCTGACTGTGAGGTTCGGGAGCGGCCGCCACTCGTCCTGCACGAAGAAGCCGTACTGCCAGCTTGTGAGCTTGGCGTAAATCGGGAGCGACTGCGAGTACTGCGTCGGGTAGGTTGCCGGATCGTTCGGGTCGTAGGGACGATCGAGTGGAAAGGTCCACGAATCGACTCGGTTGGCGGAGTCGTGCGTATACGGGACGCGGCTGTAGTCAAAACCGACTTTCAGTTGATGGTCGCCGCCGAAGTTCATTTGCCGCGAGAAGCTGGTGCGGAACTCCAACCGGTGCTCGGGACCCATCTGGTTGACACAGCCGCCAATGGAGACCGAGGGGTACCGGAACGCGGGCGAACATCCCTCGTAACGGTTCGGGCCGAAGTCGCCGGGATCCCAACTGCCCTTGCTGCCCGGCGGGGCGATCTCATACTTGGCGTGCGAGCTCTGGAAGCGGAAATCGAACAACGATTGCGAGTTGACGATCCAGGTGTGACCGAGCACGAGTGAATCGCGCGGCACGCCCTGGTCGCGGCTGGCGCTCGGCACGGTACTGCCGCCCACAGAGATGAACGGGCGTATTTCGTATTCCTGCGCAAAGCGCGCGAACAGCGTGCGGGTCGGCGAGAGCTGGTAATCAGATCGCACGAGGTAGGTCCACGAGTACTCCTTGCTGACGTGCGTGCCGTTGTACTGCGGCCACGCCGGGACCGTCACCGTCTTGTAAATGTGCTCGTCGGTGCGCTCGTACGCGACGAAGTAGTGGAGCTTGTCGCGGACGACCGGGCCGCCGACGGTGCCGCCAACCTGATTGCGCCGGTAAGGCGGGTTGACTTCCTCGAAGTACTGCTTGGCGGTGAGCGCGCGATTGCGATGGAAGATGAATCCGCCCAGGTGCAGGGCGTTGGTGCCCGACTTGGTCACGACGTTCACGACGCCGCCCGTGCCCATCGCGCTCTCGGCTTTCGACGATGCGACGGCGACCGTGAACTGCTCGATGGCGTCCATCGGAAAGTTCTGTCGCATCTCGCCATGGCCGATGAAGTTGTTGCTCACGCCGTCCACTTCACTGCGGGTCGAGAAGAAATTGGTGACGCCCGCGCCGACGCTCACGTTGCCGCGGTAGTTTCCGCCGCGAATGTTGTCCTGCGACGTGCCCGGCGTCAGCATGGCCATGTCGATCCAGCGGCGCGCCGCGACCGGCAGATCCTGAATCTGCTGCGTCGTCAGCGCCGTCTGCGGGGTTGTGGCCGTGGTATCGACCACGGGCGACATGCCGCTCACCGTCACCGTCTCGGAGACGCTGGCGGCAGCGAGCTTGAAGTCAAAGCGAGCCGTCTGATCGATGCTGAGCGAGATGTGCTCACGCGTTTCGACGACAAAGCCCTGAATTTCAGCGGTGATTGTGTAAGGGCCGGGAATTGGCAACGCCGGCAGCCGATAGTTGCCGGCCCCGTCGGTAACTTCCGAGCGCACGAGGCCGGTGGCCTCGTTGCGGACCGTCACCGAGACGCCCGGCATAACGCCGCCGCTGGCGTCGGTCACCGTGCCCATGATCTGCGCGTTCTGCGCGAACGCGACCGGCGCCGAGACGCCGATCATCAACGCGGCGAGAATCACGCGCATGCGTGTCTTTGACATCCTGCCTCCATCGGTTGGACGATTTCCTGCGCATGCGCAAACTGCGTTCCAGTGATCTGCAGGACGGTTTCTGGGCAAGAAGGGTGAACAAGCCCACGCGCGGGCGTCACGTGCAACAGATTGTTGCAACAGTTTGCGGCGGTCGAACGTTACGCTTCGATCTGCAGCTCGCGCATCTTCCTCCAGAGGGTGGTGCGATTGATGCCCAGGATGACGGCGGCGCGACTCTGGTTGTAACGCGCGGTCTTGAGAGCCGAGACAATCCGCGAGCGTTCGTCAGGTCCGGTGAGTGCCGCGTCGGCGGCCGGCGTCCGCAGCGTGATGCTGGCCGGCAGATCCGCCTCCGTCAACAGTGGTCCGGAGGCCAGATTGGCGGCGCGCTCGATTGCATTCTCCAGTTCCCGCGCATTGCCTGGCCAGTGATACGACTGCAGCAATGACAGGGCCTCGGGCGAAAAGCCGACGACAGGCTTGCGCAGTCGCGCGGCTTTGCGACGCAAAAAGAACTCCGCCATCGCCGGAATGTCCTCGGGGCGTTCGCGCAGCGGCGGGATCGCGATGGTGACGACGTTGATGCGGTAGTAGAAGTCCTGGCGGAAGCGCCCCTGTGCGATCTCGTCCTCGAGCGCGCGGTGCGTGGCCGCGATGATCCGCACGTCGACGCGGCGCGTCGCAGTATCGCCGACGCGCCGGACTTCCCCGCTCTGCAGGAACCGCAGAAGTCGCACTTGCATGGGCAGCGGCATCTCGCCGAGCTCGTCGAGGAACAACACGCCGCGGTCGGCTTCTTCGAGGAGGCCGCGTTTGTCGACGACGGCGCCGGTGAACGCACCTTTGCGATGCCCGAACAGCTCGCTTTCGAGCAGGTTCTCGGGGATGGCGCCGCAGTTGATCGGGACGAAGCGATGCGACCGCCGCGCGCTTTGCGTGTAGAGAGCGCGCGCAACTAATTCCTTGCCCGTGCCGCTCTCGCCTGTGATCAACACCGTGCAATCGCTACTAGCGAACTGCTCGACGGTAGCGAGTACCTGCTGCATCTGCGGGCTGACCGCGACGATCTGATCCTCTTCGCCCACCTGCGCGCGCAATTGCCGGACCTCGCGCGCCAGCGCGCAGCGCTCCGCCGCGCGGCGCACCGTCAGCAGCAGACGTTCCGGATTGGCCGGCTTCGTTAGGTAGTCGTACGCGCCTGACTTGATTGCTTCCACGGCGCCATCGATCGTGCCGAACGCGGTGATCAGCACCACCTGGACGTCGCGGTTCGACGCGCGCAACTCGCGCAGCAGCGTCACGCCGTCGGTCTCGGTGCCCATGCGCATGTCGGTGACCACGACATCGATCGGATGGGACGCCGCCAGTCGCAGGGCCTCGCCCGTCGAATCTGCCTCGATCACCTGGTGATCGTCCTGCTCGAGCAGCAGCGCCATCGAACGGCGCACATTGACGTGGTCGTCGACCAGCAGAACCTGGCTCATGCCACCGCTCCGTTCGCGCGTTCGCCGCCCGGGACGATCGGGAGATGCACCGCCACCCGCGCGCCCCGGCCCGGGACGTTGCCGACGAGCACTGTGCCGCCGTGCTCACGCACGATGCGCGCCACCACGGCGAGGCCCATGCCGGTGCCGTTGGTCTTCGTGGTGTAGAACGGCTCGAACGCTGCGGCGGGATCGGCAATGCCGGGCCCTTGATCCGCGATCGAGATGACGACCCGGTGGTGCGCGAGCTGCGTCTCGACCTGAATGCAGCCCGGACCGCTCATGGCCTCGGCGGCGTTCTTGAGCAGGTTCCACAACACCTGCCGAATCTGGTTCGGATCGATCAGCACGGGGGGAATGGCCGGGTCCTGCGTGACGTGAAACGCCAGGTCCGGTGAGATCTTCTCGTCGCGCTGGAACAACAGAATCGTGTCGTCGACAAGTGTGGCGAGATCGGTCCGAACCACGGTCCGTGCGGGTGGGCGTGCGAAGACGAGGAACTCGCGGATGATCTTGTCCAGCCGCTCGGCTTCCTCGGTGACGATCTGCCGCAGCGGGTCGGCGGCCGCGCCCGGTCTGCGGAGCACGGTGATAGAGTTCACGATCGCGCTGAGCGGGTTTCTGATCTCGTGAGCGATGCTCGCGGCCATGCGCCCGAGATCCGCGAGTCGCTCGGTCCGCGCGATTTGCTCCTGCATGTCGCGGGCCTGGGTCGTGTCGCGCGCGATCGCCTGCATCCCGGTGATCCCGCCGCGCTCGTCGCGGATCGGGACGTTGGTCTGAGAAAACCAGCGGCAGCCGCCCTCGCGCACCGGCATGCGGAATTCGAGTCCGTGGATGATCTCGCCCCGCAGCATCCGCTCGAGCGCGGCGGCGACACCCGCGCGATCGTCCGGGTGCACAAGTTCTAGCACGGTGTGCGTGCCGTCGCACACCACCTCGGGTTCGAGGCCGAGGAGCATGCGCGCCGCCGGATTGATGTAGGTGAGATGGCCGCGAGGGTCGGTCAAGTAGATCAGGTCTTGCGCGTTCTCGACGAGGCCGCGGAACTTCCGCTCCGACGCCTGGAGGCTCAGATAAAGGCGCGCGTTCGCGACCGCGAGGCCGAGTTGCGCCGCGATCGCGTTGAGCAACTGGACCTCTTCCTCGTTGAACTCGCGATCGCTGCGGGACAGCACGTTGAGCGTGCCGTAGGTCTTGAAATTCGAGCGCAGTGGTATCGACGCAAAGCCGCGGAAGCCTTCCGACCGGACCGCCATCTTCGTGAGACGCGGGTCGTCTTTGAGATTGCGAACGACGATCGGGACGCCCTGCTCGGCCACTCGGCCGGTGATGCCTTCGCCCAGCTTCATGCACTGGAAATCGAGTCGCGCTGCGGGCGACAGCCCATGCGCGACTACCAGCACCAGTTCACCGGCGGCTTCGTCGAACAGGTACACGCTACCGGCATCCGTCCGCACGACTTCCAGCACCTTTAGCAGCGCGTGATCGAGCATCTCCTCGAGCGTCGAGAACCGCCCGATCGCAAGGGCGACGGAGTTGATTGCGGCAAGCGGTTCAGTGCGCATGGCCGAAAAATGGCGAGTATAGCGTACGATTATCGCGGCACATGCCGTAGCGCGCCGCCGCTGACGAGTGATGACATTCGGTCACCACAGCCGACGCGGCGCCGCTCTTCCGAGTGGATGGCGGCGCCTTCGATCCGCGCGGCGCTAGTCGAAATAACCCTCCGCCGCCATCAGCTCCACATTGAGGATTGCCGCGCCGGCGGCGCCGCGGACCGTGTTGTGCCCCAGCGCCACCATCTTGGCGTGAAGTACCTTGCAATCGCGCACGCTCCCGACGGTCACGATCATTCCATCACCGCGATCGGCGTCGAGTCGCGGCTGCGGGCGGGTGCGCTCGTGCATCACGACAATCGGCGGCTGCGGCGCGCTCGGCAAGTCAAGCACCTGCGGCCTGCCGCTGAAGCCCTCGAGAGCCGCGATGATCTCGGCGATGGACGGCTTCGCTCCCAGATCGACAGAGATCGTCATCGTGTGGCCGTGGATGACGGGCACCCGGTTGGTGTGCGCACTGACAACGGCCGCGTCTGGCGCGCGGCCGCCGTTTTCGCCGAGGATCTTCAAGGTCTCGGTCTCCATCTTCTCCTCTTCGCCGCCGATGAACGGGATCACGTTCCGAGAATGTCGAGCGATGGAACACCCGGATACCCTGCCCCCGACACCGCCTGCATCGTCGAGACGAGCGCCGATCGAAGATCGAAGGCGCGCAGCGGCGCAAGCGTCATCGCCAGCACCACGGTCGAGCAGTTGGGATTCGTGACGATGGCGCCCGGCCAGCCCTTTGCTCGCCGGCCGCACGATGACATCGTCGGCGTACCCGGACATGTACAGCACCTTCGTTCCCTGATTCGCCGCGCCTACTGGCTGGGCAAGCTGCCGCCCGCTCATGCTCGGCATCACGACCTCAGTCATCACGAGGTGTACCGCGCGATCGCTTTCCTCCGGCGGCGGTTGCAGCGCTCTGCACCTGAAGCCTTGGGATTGGAGCATGCGGGCTATCAAGCGGCGCGCAGACCGGCGACATCCTGGACGATGACACTCGCGTCTCCCTCCCCCGCGCCGTAGCGGACCTTCGCGGTCACGGCTGCTGCTCGGCGACTTTGCCGCGAGGGGGAAGGATGAAAGCGTGCGACGGCCAACGTCGGAACTTCAATCCTTCAGGTTGTACACCTCTCGATTGTTCTGATAGAGAATCCGCCGTGCGCCCTCGATGGCTTCGTCGTGGGTCAGGACGCCCTGTGCGACATACACGCCGAGCGCCTGGCTCAGGAAGCGCTTGCCCCAGCGTCCCGCCAGCCAGTTCAACTCCGGCAGGTAATAAGCGTCGCTGCCGTAGAGCATCTTCGACAGCGGGACCGCTTCCATGATCTCGCGGAAGCGATCGGCCAATCCCTGATGCACGAACGGATTCATGATCGAGAACTCGTAATAGCAGTTGGTGTACAGGTGGCTTAACCACGTCGCCTCACCGACGAGCGGGTACCCGGCATGTATGGGGATGATCTTGGGCATCCGCATCAGCCCATCCTTGTCGAAGCGAACGAACTCCTCGAGGTTGTACGGTCGCTGATTTCGCAGAATGATTCCGGGCGCTTCGCCATCACCGGCGTGGAACTGCATCGGCATGTCACGTTCAAGACACTCTTCGAGTGCCAACGTCAGCAAGTACTCGAGGAGGACCTGCCCGCGGGCGGAGCGTTCCGCGCGGTCGCCCATGGGAGCCTTCCTCGTGCGCTTGTACTCCGCCCACGAATCCGCCGCGGCCTTAGCGTCATAGCACGGCTTGATCAGGCCCATTCGCGGCATCAAGTAGGACTTCATCCCGTAGGACCGCAGACCATAGTTCGCCGTGCCGTCGAGCGCGTCGCGCACGCGGGCAGTGAAACGACCGGCCAGATCCTCGAAGGTCACATCCTCGTTCAAGAGATCGCTCTGGAGGGTTTCCACGCGAGCGATGCCCCTGACCTTCGCGGGCGCAATCCAACTCGCGTAGTCGCGAAGTCCCGCCTCGCTCGGCCCGCAACAGCCGGTATCCGTCATCACATTTGCGGAGACGCCGAGCTCCACTCGCAGCGATTCGCCTCCGGGCCAGTCGATCGTCCGCGTCACTGTACCGCCGCACGCGAATTGGACAGCGCGTTGATGATAATCAGGCCGCCGGTCTGACGGCAAACGCCTGACGCGCCTGCGTCGGGGAGCGATAGCCGAGTCGGGCGATCAGCCACTCACGGTTG
>JADZCY010000322.1 GCA_020851325.1 Acidobacteriota bacterium
CCATCAGCGTGCCCTGAATCACTTCCGAGCCCTGCTGGCTCCACAGCGTGATCTGCGGCGAGATCACCTGGTCCTGATTGATGCGCGCCACCACCTGGCGCGGACCGAAGATCAGCTTCTGCTTCGGGAACTGGAAGACCTGGATCTTGCCGTAGTGCTCGCCATCGCTGCGCGCCACCATCCACGATGCCAGGTTGTCGCGTCGCCGCGGCGTGAAGGGCAGCATCTGGATGAACTCGGCCTGCGACTCGCCGGGCAGAGTCATCAGCGTGTAGTACGGCTGCATCCGGATCGACTCGCCGCCGCGATCGATCGACGGCACCTCCCACTGATCTTCCTTGTTGTAGAAGATCGCCGGACTGGTCATGTGATACGTCGAGTAGACCGACGCCTGCAGGTTGAAGATCCCTTCCGGATAGCGCACGTGGCGCCGCAGCCCCTCCGGCATATCCGTCAGCGGCCGGAACAGGTCCGGGAAGACTCGCTGCAGCGTCTGCACCAGCGGATCATCCGGATGCGACAGGTAGAACGTCGTCGTGCCGTTGTAGGCGTCGACGGCCACCTTGACGCTGTTGCGGATGTAGTTGACGCCGCGCGTCGCTTCGGTGGAGTAGGGATAGCGGTTGGTGACGGTATACGCGTCCTGCAGCCAGAAGAGCCGGCCCTCGTGCACGACCAGATACGGGTCGTCGTCGTAGACGAGGAACGGCGCGATCTTCGAGACGCGGGCGCGGATCTGCCGATCGAAAATCAACCGGCTCTCGCTGGTGATGTCGTCGCTCAGCAGGATCTGGTAGGAGCGGAAGTAGAGTGCGAAGAGCGCCTTCTTGAACAGCGAATCGAGAACGACGCCGCCTGACCCGGCGTAGTCGATGAAGACGTTGTCGTCGCCCTTCGGATAGTGGAACTCGCGGGCGCGCGTCCGGGCAATCACGTACTCGTTCGACAGCTCACCGTAATAGAGACTCGGCTCGTCGATGTCGATGTCGACGGTGGACACCGGCGGCAGGTCGCGCACGAACAGCACCGGCAGGCCTTCGCTGGTCACCTGGTTCACCGGTCCCAGCGTGATGCCGTGGCCGTGCGTGAAGACGAGGCGTTCGTTGATCCAGGTGCGGTTGGGCAGGGCGCTCGGGTTGAGTTCGCGCGCCGAGAGCATCACCTGCCGCGTCTGCCCGCCGATGTCGTAGCGGTCGTTGTCGACGGCGATGAAGTCGTAATAGGTGCGGATCTCCTGAATCTGCCCGAACGTCTCCAGCAACTGCTGGTGATCCCACAGCCGCACGTTGTCGAGCGTGCTGCGATTGCGGGCGATGTCGGCGCGCGTCAGTTCGGCGTCGCCGGAGAGTTCGCGCTCTTCGACCTGGTCGAGGCCGAACGCGCTGCGCGTGCCGGCAATGTTGTGTTCGATGTAGGGCGCTTCACGCGCCTGCTCGTTCGGCGAGACGACGAACTGCTGCAGCACGCTGGCGTACACCTGGCCGCCGGCGAGCACGAGGCCATAGGCGACGGCCGCACCGGCCAGCAGTGACGTCCGACCCGTGAGCGCTGCCGTGGCTGCCAGGCCGGCGCCGGCCAGTGCCGTGAGCGTCAACACCAGCGCCGCCGGCATGCGCGCCTGCACGTCGGCGTAGGTCGGTCCCTGGATGATGCCCGACGGACGCACCAGATACTCCGCCTGCCCAAGCCACGCGCCAAGGGCCAGCACGATGAAGAGGGCCACCGCCAGCCACGACAGGTGCAGCCACACACGCGGTCCGAGTCGCGGTCCGAACGGCGTCATCGCCAGTTGTCCCGACAAGCCGTAGAGCACGCCGGCCCCCGCGGTCGCCAGCAGCACCAGGCTCATGCCGATGTTGCGGATCAACTCGAGCACCGGCACCGTGTAGATGTAGAACGCCGGATCGCGGCCGAGGATGGGATCGGCGCCGCCGAATGGCACGTGCACCCACCAGGCCACGAGTGTCAGCCACTGATTCGAGGCGTAGGACGCCAGCAGGAACGCCGCGCCGATCGCGAGAAGAATCGCCAGCGGCTGCAACTGTTCCCGCGTCGGCATCGCGACGGTGAATCCGTCGCGCGTGGTGAAGGAGACCGGCCCCGACGGCAGGGACTGCCAGGCCATGCGCAGATGCAGCGCCAGCCAGGCGAGCGCCACCATGAACACCACGACGCCCACCAGGCCCTGCGCCGTCAGGGTGCGCGTCAGCACCGACTGGTAGCCGAGTTCAGAAAACCAGTGCCAGTCGACGACCAGTCCCAGCAACCCCGGCAGCACGAAGAAGATGAGGCCGGCGACCAGGAAAAGAAGAAAGCGCATGACGCGATTGTGGCACGACGGGCGGTTCAGTCCTTGCCGGAGAGGCGGCGGCGGGCGCGGCGGTCGTCTCTGGTCGGGCGGTTGGCGCTCACCGTTGCCGCCCGATAGATGCGTTCGAGCCGGCGCATCTCGCGCTCTTCGGCGGTCGGAAGCGGCGTCGTGTCCTCGTAGAGCTTCCGCGCATCTGCCTTGGAGATATGCGCGTCGGCGAGCGCCTTCACGGTCACCGTCTGCCGCCGGCCCAGCGGGCGCGCAATCAGCAGCTCGTCGCCGATCTTCACCTCGCGATGCGCCTTTGCCGGCGCGCCGTTGACGCTGACCTGGCTCAAGCGGCAGGCGCGCTGCGCCTCGGAGCGCGTCTTGAACAGACACGCCACGTCGAGCCACACATCCAGGCGCACGCTACTCGACGAACTCGCGCTCATCGGAGCGCACCGTCAACACCGGGCACGGCGCCTTGCGGACGATGCGCTCGGCGACGCTGCCGAGGACGAGATGGCCGAGCGGGCCGCGGCCATGCGTGCCCATCACCACAAGATCGACCTGCTCGTCTTTCGCGTAACGGAGAATCTCCATCACCGGGTGACCCAGCACGCTGCTCGTCACCGCCTTGGTGTCGTCGCTTTCGACGTCCTTCAGGACGGCGGCCAGCCGCGTCGCCGCTTCCTTGTTCCATTCGTCCTGCAGGGCCGCCAGCGAGAACCCGTAGGCTTCCACCGCCCAGGGCTGTCCATACGGTTCCTCGATGACGTGAATGACGTGCAACGTCGCGCCGAAGGCCTTGGCGAACGCCTTGCCGTAGCGTAGCGCGGCGTCGGACGCCGGACTGAAATCGGTCGGGACCAGGACCTTTGCGAGCGTAATCATCGAGGGCCTCCGTGCGGGGACGCGAGCGGGTGTTGCTCATCTCAGCATAATCCAGCGCGGCCGGGGCTTGGCGATTTCGCGCGGAGGTTCTACGCTGACCGCGCATGCCGACATCGCCTCGCCGCCGTCCATCGCCCGTTCGTCTCGACACTCAGCGCCTGCGTCCGCATTCCTCCGTCGTCCTCGACGGCCCGTCACGGGCGCCGGGACGGGCCATGCTGCACGCCGTCGGCTTCACGCGCGCGGACTTCGCGCGCCCGCAGGTGGGGGTGTGCAGTGCCTGGAGCGAGGTGACGCCGTGCAACATGCACCTCGACGTGCTGGCGCGCCGCGCCGTCGCCGGGGTGGACGGCGCCGGCGGCAAGGGCGTGGCCTTCGGCACCATCACCGTGTCCGACGGCATCTCGATGGGCACCGAGGGGATGAAGTACTCGCTGGTGTCGCGCGAGGTGATCGCGGATTCGATCGAAACCGTGGCCGGCGCGGAGGGCTTCGACGGCCTCGTCGCGATCGGTGGCTGCGACAAGAACATGCCGGCCATGGTGATGGCGATGGCACGCCTCAACCGGCCGTCGGTGTTCGTCTACGGCGGCACCATCATGCCCGGCATCTGGCACGGCCAGCCGGTGGACATCGTGTCCGTGTTCGAAGCGGTGGGACGTCATGCGGCGGGGAAGTTGAGCGACGCCGAACTCGCCGATCTCGAACAGCACGCCTGCCCCGGAGCGGGATCGTGCGGCGGCATGTACACGGCGAACACGATGGCGTCGGCCATCGAGGCGCTCGGGCTCAGCCTGCCGAACAGCTCCGCGCAGGCGGCCGTGTCGCCCGACAAGGCCGTGGACGCCGAACGCGCCGGCGCGGCGGTGGTGCGGCTGCTGGAACTGAGCCTGACGCCGCGCGACATCCTGACGCGGCGATCGTTCGAGAACGCCATCACCACCGTGATCGCACTCGGTGGCTCGACCAACGCGGTGCTGCACCTGCTGGCGATCGCGCGCGAGGCCGGCGCGCGGTTGACGCTGGACGACTTCACGCGCATCGGCCGCAAGGTGCCGGTGCTGGCGGATCTCAAGCCGAGTGGACGTCACGGCATGGCGGAACTGGTTCGCATCGGCGGCCTGACGCCGCTCCTGAAGCGTTTGCTCGAACGCGGCCTGTTGCACGGCGGCGAGCGCACGATCACCGGACGCACGCTGGCAGAGAACCTGGCCGGCGTGGCCGACTATCCCGCCACGCAGATGGTGGTGATGGACTTCGCGACGCCGGTGAAGAAGGACAGTCACCTTGTCATCCTGCGCGGCAACCTCGCGCCCGAGGGCGCTGTCGCGAAGATCTCCGGCAAGGAAGGGGAACGCTTCGAGGGCCGCGCCCGCGTGTTCGATCGCGAAGAGGACGCACTCGCCGCCATCCTGGCCGGCCGCATTCGCGCCGGCACGGTGGTGGTCATTCGCTACGAGGGCCCGCGCGGCGGTCCGGGCATGCGCGAGATGCTGGCGCCAACGAGCGCCATCATGGGACGCGGCCTTGGCGATCAAGTGGCGCTCATCACCGACGGCCGCTTCAGCGGCGGCACGCATGGCTTTGTCGTCGGGCACATCACGCCGGAGGCAGCGGCCGGTGGACCTCTCGCGCTGGTCCGTCACAACGACCGCATCGTCATCGATGCCGTGACGCGGCGCGTCGATCTCGACGTGCCGGCGCGCGAACTGGCGCGGCGCCGCAAGGCCTGGCGCGCACCGCGTCCGCGCTACACCCGAGGTGTGCTGGCCAAGTATGCGCGACAGGTGTCGTCAGCCAGCGAAGGCGCGGTGACCGATCCAACACCTTGAATGGTGCCGGAAAACCGTCACCATGATCCGCTTGCCAAGCGGACGACGGCTGCCATAGACTCCGCCACGGCCTGAGCCTTTACAGGTCATTTACGATTCGTCCGCCACACGTCGTGGCGGCGGACTGTGCCGTCTGGCCGGCGCGACTGCCGGTGCAGACCTTGGTGGAGGGCACGCAGCATGAGAAGCCTCATGAGGTACGCGGTGGTGGTCCTCGCGGTGCTCGTCACCGTGACGACGGCGACGGCTCAGACATTCACGGGTGGTCTGCGCGGCGCGGTACGAGACGCCAACGGGGTCATCCCCGGCGTGACGGTGCAGTTGATCAACGAGGCGACGAACGTCGCGCGCGAAGTGGCCTCGAACGAAGAAGGGCTCTACAACTTCGCGGCAGTGCCGCCCGGCACCTACACGGTGCGGGCATCACTCACCGGATTCAGGAGCTACGAGCAGACCGGCATCCGCGTCGGCGCGCAGCAGTTCGTCACCGTCGACGTGACCATGGAGGTCGGCGCGCTGGCGGAAACGATCACGGTGACCGGTGAAGCACCGCTCATCGACACGTCCACGGCGTCCACCGGCGCCGTCATCAACACCGAACAACTGAACACGCTGCCGAGCGGCGGCCGTTCGGCGTTCCTGTTTGCCGTGACGGTGCCGACGGTGGTGGCCTCGGGCGACTCACAGTTCAACCGCCAGCAGGATCAGACCAACGCCTCGCTGCTGTCACTCGGCGGCGGCACGCGCCGCGGCAACAACTACCTGGTCGACGGAGTGCCGGTCACCGACCTGCGCAACCGCTCCTCGGCGAATCCGTCGATCGAAGCGCTCGAGGACGTCGCCGTACAGGTGCACACCTACGACGCCGAGACGGGACGCACCGGCGGCGGCATCTTCAACACCGCGACCAAGTCGGGTGGCAACCGCTTCGCCGGCAGCGGCTTCTACCAGGCCCGCCCCCGCTGGGGGATGGCCAACAACTTCTTCTCCGGCCTTCAGGACATACCGCTCCCGGAAACCTACTTTCATCTCGGCGGGGGCGGCTTCGGCGGTCCGATCTTGCAGAATCGCACATTCTTCTGGTTCGCCGCGGAAGGCTACGGCTCGAACACCACGAGGAATGGCGCGCTGCGTTTTCCGACCTCACGCGAACGCAACGGCGACTTCTCGCAGACCTTCGACAGCGCCGGCCGCCAGGTCGTCATCTACGACCCGCTCACCGGCGACGCGAATGGCAACGGCCGCCAGCCGTTCCCCGGCAACATCATTCCGGCCGAACGCATCAGCAACGTTGGACGTGCGCTGGCCAACACCTACCCGAGTCCGACTCGCGACATCAGCAACGGCAGCAACAACTTCGAAAGCACGGCAGAAATCAATGACCGCGCCCAGATGTACACCGGCAAGGTCGACCACAAGTTCAGCGACAAGGTCTCGCTGTCAGGCTTCTACCTCTACAACAAGACCGACGAGCCCTGTGCCAACTACTGGGAGCCGGGCTTGAATGGGCCGACCCGCTACGCGGACCCTGGCGACTACCTGCTCCTGCGCCGCGTCCACATGCTGGCGCTGAACAACACCTGGCTGCCGAGCAACAACACGGTGTTGACCCTCCGCTACGGCCAGACCGGGTTCGTCGATGACGACACGCTGTCGATTGATTTCGATCCGTCGACGTTGGGCTTCAGCAGTGCCTTCCTCAACCAGACCACCGTCGACAAGTATCCCCAGATTCGCGTCAACGAGTATGGCGACCAGGGCGCCATCGACCCGACGCCGCGTAACTGGTATTCATGGAGCGCCAACGGGACGCTGACCCGGCTGGCTGGCCGCCACACTCTGAAAGCGGGCCTCGACTATCGGTTGATCGGCATCGACACGCAGTCGTTCAGCGGCAGCGCCGGATTCTTCTACTTTGACCGGTATTACACGTCGGCGAATCCACTTTCGAATGGTGTGACCGGAACCGCACCGTCGGGCAATGCGCTGGCGTCCCTGCTGCTCGGCTATCCGACGTCGCCGAGCTCCGACCCCGGCCGCGCCAGCTACGTGAACCAGACGTCACCGTTTGACGCCTCCGTCCACTACTTCGGCGGCTACGTGCAGGACGACTGGCGCCTCTCACCACGCACCACCGTCAATGTCGGTTTGCGGATCGAGCGCGAGACGGGTCTGACGGAGGAGAACAACGGCTTTACGGTCGCGTTCGACCGCGAGCTCAACCCTGGCGGTCAGCTCGGCACCATCGTCAATCCGCTCACCGGTCAGCCAATCCGCGGCGGTCTCGTCTATGCCGGCGTCGATGGCGCCAATGAGTATCAGGGCAACCCGCCGGCCCTGAAGTGGTCGCCGCGTGTGGGCTTCGTCCACTCGTTCAATCCCCGCACGGTGCTGCGTGCCGGTTACGGTGTCTACTGGGCACCGTGGAACTACCAGGGCGTCGGTGCCGCCAACTACGGCAACATCGGCTTCAGCCAGCAGACCTTCATCCAGCAGAACCAATTCGTGCCGACGGCCAACCTGGCCAACGCGTTCCCGAACGGCGTGCTGTCACCCGTTGGCAACCAGCTCGGCGGACTCGCCGGCGTCGGCAGCCAGATCGAGTTCATCGATCAGGACAAGCGAGCGCCGTATGTCCAGCAGTACTCGATCGACATCAATCGTGAACTGCCCGGCAACATGGCCATCGGCTTCGAGTACTCCGGCGCCACCGGCCGAGACCTTGGTCTGGGCGGCTCGAACGATGGCATCATCAACATCAACCAGGTACCGACGCAGCACCTTGCGCTCGGTGCCGCCTTGAACGACCTGGTGCCGAACCCGTTCTTCGGTCTGCCGAACGTCGTCATCAATGGTGTGTCGTTCCCGCAGGGCAAGAACGTCACCAGCCCGACGATTCAGCGCCGCGAACTGCTGCGGCCCTTCCCGCAGTTCAACAACATCCTGATGCGGCAGAGCACGCTGGGCCGCAGCCAGTATCACGCCGCCATCGTCAAGTTCGACAAGCGGATGAGCAACGGGTGGGGCGGCCGCATCAACTACACCTTCAGCCGCCTCGAAGACGATCAGTTCGGCGAGACCAACTTCTTCTCGACCACCCCGGCAGAAGCACAGGATTCCTACAACCTCGACTACGAATACGGGTTGGGTCTGTTGGACGTCCCGCACAAGCTGGTGATCTCGCCGATCGTCGAGCTGCCGTTCGGGCAGGGCAAGCGCTGGGCCACGAGTGGTATCGCCAACGTGCTGCTGGGCAACTGGACGCTGTCCTCGATCATCTCGCTGGAGAGCGGCTTCCCGACCGCTTACAACACGGCGACCGCCTCTCCGTTGTTCTCACGCACGCGCTACCCGAACATCGTCAACGAGGATGGCGCCGAGACCGACGGTTCGCGGCACGAGCGCATTTCACCCGAACCCGGCACGGGTTGCGTCAGTGGGCAGGAGTGCGGCATCGGCATCTGGCTCGATTCAAGTGCCTTCGCGCAGCCGGGTCTCTATGAGCTCGGTAACGCGTCGCGAACCAATGGCAACATCAGGACGCCGCACCGCAACAACTGGGACTTCGTGGCGTCGAAGGGCATCAGGTTTGGCGGCAGCGTGCGCGGACAACTCCGTCTCGAAGTGTTGAACGTCACCAACACCGTCAAGGTACGAGGTCCGAACACCACCGTCGGGAACGCGGCGTTCGGTCAGATTCGCACGCAGTCGGGCTTCATGCGGCTGACGCAGCTGATGTTCCGCATGACGTTCTGACCAACACTCGCACGCGTCGCGAAAGGGCCGGGCTCACTCCCGGCCCTTTCGTTGTACGATGCCGGCCCATGCGCGCCGCCGGTGCCGTCGCCCTCGCGCTTACGTCGATGACTGCGCTGTCTGGCGGGCAGGCAGCACCCGCGCGCGTGCTCGCGCGTCCGTCCGCGCCGGCGTTGGCGCAGGCCGCTCGTCCCGCGGCGCCGCCGGCTGCCCGCCCTTCGCTGGTGCCGTCGCTCGGTGCCGTGTCGTTTCCGAACTCGGGCTCGGCGAACGCGCAGTCGGCGTTCCTGCGCGGCGTGGCCTGGCTGCACAGCTTCGGCTACGAAGACGCCATCGACGCCTTTCGCGAGGCGCAGCTGATCGATTCGGGATTCGCGATGGCGTATTGGGGCGAGGCACTCGCGTTCAGTCAGCCGCTGTGGTTTCACGAGGAGCCTGAACCAGCGCGAGCGGCATTGCGGAAGCTGGGTGCCACGCCCGTCGAGCGTCGCGCGAAGGCCAAGACGCCGCGCGAGCAGGCGTTCCTTGGCGCCGTCGAAGAGCTGTGGGGCAGCGGCGACACCAGGACGCGCGCCTTGAACTACTCCGCGGCGATGGCGAAGATGGCCGCGGACCATCCGGCAGACGACGAGGCGCAGGTGTTCTACGCGCTCAGCCTGCTGGCCGTGTTACCGCGTGGCGATGCGTCACTGCCGCTTCGCGAGAAAGCGGGCGCGATTGCCGAAGCGGCGTTCGCTCGCAACCCCAAGCATCCCGGCGCGGCGCACTACGTGA
>JADZCY010000323.1 GCA_020851325.1 Acidobacteriota bacterium
CGCGCCCGCGGGCCAGCATCGCCGCCGAGCGATCGATGCCAATCACCTGCGCGGCGCCGGTCTTCGCGAGCGGCAGCGTCACGCGGCCGGTGCCGCAGCCAAGCTCCAGCACACGGCCACCCCGCGCAGTGATCAGGCGCTGCCAGAAGAGCACGTCGCGACGCCCGAACGTGCGGGCGTTTTCCCAGTCGTAGAACGGCGCGTATTCGTCCCAGCCGTGATGACCTTCCGGTTCGGCCACGGTCCGCCCACCCGTGGCCGTGGAGCGACGGGACTTCACCGCCCTCGATGGCGCGGCGCGCCTCACGTCCACGGCAACTCGACCTCGCCACGGGCCTGGCGATCGGCCAGATCGGCGAGTCCGGAGAGCGTCTGCGTCACATCGTGCGGCAGATCCATCGGCGCGAACGTGTCCATGGACACGGAGGCAACGCGGACGAACCCTTCGGCCAGCAACTGATTCGAGTTGTCATCGCGAATCTCGAACTGATGCCGCAGACGGCGCGGGTTCTCGACGGTGGTGTCGATGCCGACGCGCACGAGCTGACCGGCGCGGGCCGGCGCCCGGAAGCGCGCGCTCACTTCGACGCGCGGCATGCCGAAATGGTGGCGATCGAGGAGCGACTGCCGGGCCTGGCCGAGCGACGCGAACATCTCTTCCTCGGCGTCTTCGAACCAGCCGAGGAAATTGGGAAACCACGCGACACCGGCGGCGTCG
Source organism: Acidobacteriota bacterium (assembly GCA_020851325.1). Lineage (GTDB taxonomy): Bacteria > Acidobacteriota > Vicinamibacteria > Vicinamibacterales > UBA2999 > VFZN01. The sequence continues at coordinate 719 of JADZCY010000323.1, forward strand.
GTGTCCGACCAATGCACTTTCTTGCGGATCTGGAAAAAAGCCATGCGCCCTCGTCGGCATATATTCTGTCGCATGTCGCTTCGCGTCGTACTCCTGGCCCTGTGCCTGACAGCCGCGTGCGCGTCCCCGATGCCGCCGCCGGCCGCCGAGGTGACGCCCGACAGTCTCGATGCGTTCCGGGCCGAGGCGGCCGCCATCCTGCAGCGACACGGCGTGCCCGGCGCGGGCATCGCGCTGGTGCGCGCGAACGGCGTCGAATGGGCAGGCGGTGTCGGGGTGGCCGATCGCGAAGCCAACACACCCGTCACCGCTGACACCCACTTCCGCGTCGGATCAATCAGCAAGACGTTCGTCGCCATGGCGCTCGTGCAGCAGTACCTCGACGACCGCGTCGATCTCGAGGACCCCGTCTCGCTGCACGTCAACGACATCGTCATCGACAACGCCTACAACGGCACGCCGGTCACCATCCTGCACCTGTTGCAGCACACCGCCGGCTTCGATGACATGCACTTCAACGAGACCTACAACCTGAGCGATCCGCCCGATCTGCCGCTGGTGGACGTGCTGCGCCGCAACCCGGCCTCGCGCCGCGTGCGCTGGCGTCCCGGCACGCGGATGTCGTACTCGAATCCCGGCTACGCCGTGGCGGCGCTGGTGCTCGAACGCGTCACGGGTCGCTCGTACGAGGACGTCATTCGCGACGGCATCTTCCTGCCGCTCGGCATGACGACAAGCAGTTTCACGCTGGCGGAGGGCGATCTGCAGGGGATGGCCCGCGGCTACGACAGCCGCGAGGGTTCGCCTGTGCCCTTTTCGCAGATCTACCTGCGGCCCGCCGGAAACCTGCACACGTCCGCCGCCGAGCTCGGACGGTTCGTACAGATGCTGCTCAACTGGGGTGAGACGAACGACCATCTCGTCGTCGATCCGGAGTATCTGAGCAACATGGAGCGCCCGCGCACCTCCATCGCTGCGCGCGCCGGACTCATCTACGGCTATGGCACGGGCATCGCCTCGCGATCGCTGGCGGGCTTTCCGGTGCTCGGCCACAACGGCGGCATCGATGGCTTCGTGTCGAGTTACGGCTACTCGGCCGCGCGCGATGTCGGCTGGGTGGTGCTGCTGAATGCGACGTATGCGCCCCGTGCGCTGGACGAGGTGTCGGCGCTCGCACTGCGGTATCTCAAGCGCGACGTCGAACCGCCGTCCAGACCGGAGGAGATCGTTCCGCCCGAAGAGTTGTCCGCATTGCACGGTTACTACCACCAGCAGGGCACACGGAATGCGATCCTCGACGGCGCGGAGTGGTTGACCTCCGGCGTCACCGTGACGACGACGGGCAATCGTGTGGTGATGACGCCAGTCACCGGCAGCCGCGAAGCGTGGATTCCGGTATCGCCGACGCTCGTGCGCCGCGAACGCGACGTAACGCCAAGCCGCGTCTTCACGACCGACGAGGACGGCCGTGGCGTCATCGCCGGCGATGGCGTGTTCCTGCGTCGGACGCCGCGCTGGCGCATAGAGATTGTGCGCGTGCCGGTGCTGCTCTCGCTGCTGGTGATTGTTACGCTGCCGCTGGCGGTGATCACCTGGATCGTCCGCATCTGGACGTCGCGCGCGAGTTTGTATTGGGCACTCAAGATCGCCCTGGCGCTGTTGCCGCTCAGCCTCCTCGCCGCCGCATCGATGCTGCTGTGGGCGCCGATGCGGGAGTGGGGCGTGCCGGGATGGTGGTCGCGCCTGACCTATGTCGGCACGGTGGCCTTTCCGCTGGCATCCATTGTCGCGGCGGCACTGACGGTCGATGCGTGGCGCCGCGGCATTGCCGGGTGGCTGCGCACCTATGTCATCGTGGTTGTCGTCGCCGGGCTGATCGTGTCGGCCTACATGGCGGCGTCGGGCTGGATTGCGGTTCGCGCATGGCTGCTGTGAGAACGTGCCACGTGTCCACCCGGCATGGGCGACGTGCACGTGTGAAGGCGACGATCGCGATCGGAGGAGCACCGTGACGCGCGAATGGAATGCGGCTTCGTATCACAAGGTGTCGGGGCCGCAGACGAGTTGGGGGCAGAAGGTGCTGGCGCGCCTCGACGTGAACGGCGACGAACGCGCCATCGACGCCGGCTGCGGTTCGGGCCGGCTCACCGGCGAACTGCTCGATCGCCTGCCGCGCGGGCGCGTGCTGGCGATCGATCGCTCATGGAACATGCTGCAGACCGCACGGGCGAATCTGCGCCCGTCATATGGACACCAGGTGTCGTTGGCGCAGGTGTCGCTGCCCGACATCCCGGTGAGCGGCTGGGCGGATCTCGTCTTCAGCACCGCCACGTTCCACTGGGTTGCGGATCACGAGGCGTTGTTTGCCGCCATTCACGCCGCGCTGCGGCCGGGTGGACGTCTACACGCGCAGTGTGGCGGCGGTCCGAACCTCGCCGACGCGCACGCGCTGGCCGAGGCGGTGATGGCGCAGCCACCATTCGCGCCGTACTTCGGGGACTGGTCCGGCGTGTGGGAGTTCGCGTCCGCCGAGACCACGCACGCGCGTCTCGTTGCCGCGGGTTTCGTGAACGTCGAGACGAACATCGAAGCCGCGCCGACGACCTTCGCCACCGAAGACGACTATCGCGAGTTCGTGACGACGGTCATCTATCATCCGCACCTCGCGCGACTGCCCGAGGCATTGCGGCCGTTGTTCATCGACGCCGTCACCGCCCTGGCCGCCGCGGCCCCCGAGCCCTTCACGCTGGACTACTGGCGCCTCAACATGCGCGCCACCCGCCACGCGTGAGATCAAGCCGAAGCCTCGCATGACCCACCCCTGCATCATTCGTCCTGCCGATCACGCCGTCTATCGCGCCGACAAGATGGGTAAGGCGACGTTGTTCGCATCGTCGCGACTGCTCGTCGGTCTCAACGCCTTCGAACCCAGCCAGGAACACGCCCTCCACGCGCATGCCGGTCAGGACAAGGCCTACATGGTGCTGGAGGGCTCAGGCCTGTTCCTGCTGGACGACCGCGAACTGCCGATGCAGGCCGGCGACATGCTCATCGCGCCGGAGGGAGTCCCGCACGGCGTGCGCAACACCGGCTCCACGCGCCTGCTCGTGCTGGCCGTCCTGGCCCCCGCCCCCTGACGTCACGCCAGACGACACACGAAGACCACGAAGATCACGAAGGTTCACCACGAAGGACAAGCTCAGGGAAGACGTTGTCCGGGGTTTGCCAGATGCCTGGCCGGTATCTGAATAAAGTCTTCGTGAGTGTTCTTCGTGTGCATCGTGTGCTTCGTGTGCCGTGAGGCTTTTATTTGTCACGTCCGCGCCAGCGAAGCTCTGGTTTACGATGAAGAACGTGGCCAAGTCCGCGACAGCACCCGACGAGTTGCCGGCCCTTCCCGCGCTGCCGGAAGGCCTGATCGCCGGCGACGATGGCCGCGCCCGGTGCTGGTGGGCGGGCACCGACCCCGTCTACGTGAAGTATCACGACGAGGAATGGGGACGGCCGGTCCGCAACGACCATCGCCTGTTCGAGAAGATCTGCCTCGAAGGTTTTCAGTCCGGTCTGAGCTGGATCACCATTCTGCGCAAGCGCGAGCACTTCCGCGAGGTGTTCGAAGGATTCGATCCGGAGCGCGTCGCCCGCTTCACCGTGCGCGACGTCAATCGCCTGCTCAAGGACACCCGCATCGTCCGCCATCGCGGCAAGATCGAGTCGACGATCAACAACGCGCGTCGAGCCCTCGAACTGATCCAGGAACGCGGCTCGCTCGCCAAGTACTTCTGGGCCTGGGAGCCGTCCGTCAAGGAACGGCCCGCGGCGTGCACCTACGAAACGCTGCGCGGTATCAGTTCCACGCCGGCGTCGACGCGGCTGTCGAAGGACCTGAAGGCCCGCGGCTGGACGTTCGTCGGCCCGACGACGGTGTACGCGTTCATGCAGGCGATGGGCCTGGTGAACGATCACCTCGAGGGCTGCCCGTGCCGTCCCGAGGTGCAGAAGATCCGCCGCCGTTAATCCGCGTCGCCCCTACTTCTGCTCGACGCGGTGTCCGCGCGCGCGCAGGAGCTCGACGACGCTGCCGGGGCCGACCAGGTGCGCGGCGCCCACGACGATGAAGCAGCGGGCGTTCTCGGTGAGGCAGCGCTCGACGTGCGGGATCCAGTTGCGATTGCGCTCGTGCAGCAGCCGCTCGGCCAGTTGCGGCGCTTTCTCGAATCCTTCGGTGAGCAGCCGTTCAATCGTCGCGACATCGCCGGCGCGCCACGCCGTGGCGATCTCGGTGATGCTCGACGCCTGCGTGTCGGCATCGGCCAGCAACGCCTCGAGCGCCACTTCCTGCAGCGGCGCCGGCAGTCCGTCGAGCCGCTCGAACTGATACGCCGCGGTCTCGAGCGCACGCCGCGGCATGCCCGCCGCCTTGGCGCGATCGAAGAAGTGCTGATCGATGCCGAGCGAGCCATCGAAGCCGGCGGCGTTCAACTGCGCCGCGGTGAGCGTCACCGCCGCCATCCACGGCTTCATGCGCTGCAGCAGCGCCATCGGTACGCCCTGTCGCTCGGCCCGCGTGCGCAGCGCCTCGTAGGTCGTCTTCGACACCATCTGCTCGATCGACTGCCCCGCCGGCAGCATCGCCATGCCGGCCAGCGCCATCATCGTCGCCGGATTGCGCGTCTCGTCGAGATCCACTTCCTCGACCAGCACCTTCGACGCCGCGAACGCGTCGTCGAGGACCGGGCTCAGCGGATAGAACGCCTTCGAGAGCACGTGGACCGAACCGAGCAGGTAGGCCTGATTGCCTGACGGCGCCGTGACCTGCCAGAGGAAGTGACGCGCGGAAGCGCGATCGGCCGCGGGCGCCAGCGGAGCGGCGGGCTGGGCCTGCGCCATCACCAGGCGTGTGGCCGCGAGCACCACCAGCGTCATCATCAGGCAACCGGCGCGCGTCTTCACGATGCTGACAGTATCATCGTTGTTCGATGTCCCTCCGCGACGCACTGACAGGCGCACTCGTGATGGGCCCGATGACCAAGGGCTCCAACCTGCCGTATCGCCGGCTCTGCGTCGAGCTCGGCGCGCGCGTGACGATGAGCGAAATGACCGTGGCCCGTCGCCTCAAGCAGAAGCGCAAGTCGGAGTTCGCGCTGATCCGGCGCTTCGAGGGCGAGCCGTTCTTCGGCGTGCAGCTGGCCGGCACCAATCCCGAGGAACTCGGCTGGGCGGCTGGCCTCGTCGAGTCGCGCGGCGCCAGTCTCGTCGACATCAACTGCGGCTGTCCGATCGACTACTTCACGCGCAAGGGGCTTGGCGCATCGCTTGGCCGTCAGCCAAGCCGGCAGCGTCGCCTCGTCGAGGCGATGAAGAAGGGCGTGACGCACATTCCCGTCACCGCCAAGATCCGCCTCGGGTGGAACGACGACGACCGCAACTACATGGACCAGGCACGCGCGGTCGTCGACGGCGGCGCTGATGCGATCGTGGTGCACGGCCGCACGCGCAACGCGCGCTATCGCACGCAGGCCGACTGGGATGCGATCGCCGAGATCGCCGATGCCGTGCCAGTGCCGGTGATCGGCAACGGCGACGTCCTGTATGGACATCAGGCGCAGGAGTTCCTCACGCGTGGACGCTGCACCGCCGCGATGACCGCACGAGCGGCATTGATTCGTCCATGGATCTTCCGTGAGGTCGTCGAGGGTTATCAGGAGATGGACGCCGAGGCACGACTGGCGATCTATCGCCGGTATGCCACGCTCGCGCGTGAGCACTGGGGCGACGACGAGCACGGCCTCGAGCGCGTGCGCCTGTTCACGCGCTGGCACCTGGACTTCTGGTGTCGCGACGTACCCCGCCGCGCCGACGGCACGTTTCCGTCGATGCAGGTGCGCGAGACGGACATTCCTGTGTCGAGCCCGCTCGACGCCGTGCTGCGCCGCGCCGATGCCGCGGCTCTCGACCATCTGGCCGACTGCCTGACGCACCAGCGTGAAGTCGTGCCTGGGGATGTGCCGCCGCCGTCGACCGATCAGGCGGATCCCCGCGATCGCGAGACCGTCGAGATCGAAGGCTGACGCGCGGTCTCGGGCGCGCTACTGCGCGTTGATCAGCGAGCCGAAACCGACGGCCCTGAACGCGCCGGCCGCGCGCATGCGCGTGGCCGTCACTGGCTGGTCCGCGCGTGGACTGCAGGCGCCGGTCCGCACGTAGTGCAGCGCTTCGGCCAGCGAGCCCTCCTGCGCATCGCCGAGCGGGAACTCCGGCGTGTCAGCAGCGGTGCAGGTGGGTGCGAGGCCATCGAAGAAGTCGCCCTGGTCGTTGGCGTTGCGTAACGAGAACGCCACCGGCGCCAGCACCTTGTCGCAGAACTCAATCAGATATTGCCCCACCGGCTTGCCGTAAGTGGCGTCGCCGATCAGCACGACGGGCATGAAGGGCGTCAGCGCGTTGATCACCAGTTCACTCGCCGACGCCGACGCTCGCGAGGTGATCACGATCAGCCGGTCGAGCCGCGGCGCCGGCTGGTCCAGCACCTCGAAGCGCAGCGTCTCGTTTCGGTACGCGTTCCGCGCGTTGTGGCTGAAGGTCGCAAACGGCTGTCCGGCGGTCAGCGTGCCGCCGATCAAGCTGCCCAGATGACGGGCCACGTCGACGAGACCACCGCCGTTGTAGCGCAGATCCAAGATCACGTCCTGGACGCCGGCGGCGTGCAGCGAGGCAAACGCTTCGTCGAGCGCCGCCACCGACGGTCGGACGAAGTTGCGGAAGAAGATGTAGCCGGCGCGCCGGCCGTCCACGTCATACACCGATGTCAGCGACACCGTGGGAATCGTCACCGCGCGCTTGGTCATCGAGAGCCGACGCTCGGCACCGCTCTGATCGATCACCAGCACTTCGGCCGCGACGCCGTCCTCGCTCGGGCCGAACGCACCTGCCACCTGACCGCTGGCGACAAGTGAGGCCACACTCTGGCCGTTCACCTCGACGATGCGATCACCGCGTGCGAGACCCGCCTCCGCGGCGGGGCTGTCGGGAAAAACCTGCAGCACCATCATCGCGTCGTCGGTCGTCGAGTTGGAGAAGCCGAAGCCGATGAACTGACTGTCGCTGTAGAACGCGTTGCTGGACGCAGCGTTGGTGATGTAGCTGAACCGCGAATCAAGCGGACGGTAGCGCACGGCCTCGAGATACGCTTCCGGCGACGCGTAGCGCGTGGCGTCCACCGAGGGCAGCGTGTCGGACCACAGATAGAGATCGCGCAACTGATCGCGGACATACAGGTTCTGCGACGAGACGCTGCACGAGCGCGGCCCCTGCGCGCTGGCCGCCAGCGGCAGGCCGAGCGAGGCGATGACTATCGCGGCGAGGCGGCACACGCGCGAGCGCATCGGCCGATTGTCCTACTTCTTGCGTCGATTCAACAGGCCCCTGATGGCGTCACCGGTCTGCCGCTTGATCTCGTTGGTGACGGCGCGTTGCGCAAGGCTGCCCACATCCACACCCAGGCTCGGCTGCTCCACCGTGCCCGTGACGGTGGCTGGCACCGTCACCTGGCCGTCGGCTGCGGCGTAGCGAACGAGATCGCGGCCCGCCTGCGCCGTCAGTTCGCGCGACAGCTTCGCGTCGGCAGCAATGTCGAGTCGCGCGCCGTTCAGCGCCAGCGTGCCCTGCCCGCGGAGTTCGACGTCTCGCGAGTCGAACGTCAGCGACTGGAAGGTCACGACACCGCGGGCAATAGTGAACTCGGCGGCCATCCGCGAAAATGCCTCACCGCCATCGGCCGGCTGCGCGAGGTCCGGCTTGCCGAATGCCAGCACGATGGGTCGCACCACCTGCAGCCCTTTGACGGTGCCGTCGGTCACGACGACACGGCCCCGACCCGATGCGGCGGCCAACGCCTCGTGCGGCGCCGCGCCAGAGCCTGTCATCGTCATCTCGCCGCTGAGCGTGCCGGTGACCGAACCCGGCTGGCCGGCAAAAGCCGTGACCTGCGTCATGTCGATGCGTTCGACGGCTGCGGTCAGTCGAAGGCCCGGCGCCGTGGAGGCAGCATCAACGGCAAGCGTGCCCTGCAGTCGGCCGCCGAAAAGGTCCATTGCAAACGGCTCGAACCGAATGCCTTCGTCCACCGCGCGGATGGTAGTGGCCAGTTGCTGAAAGCGCACGCCGGCCGCCTGCCCTTCGCGCGCGGTCACGGCCACCGTGAGGTCCGAGCTCACCGGAGCGGTCGCCGCAGGCGACGACGACGCACGACTGGCCAGTTGTTGCGCGAACGCGAGCAGACCATCGAGGTTCAGCGTCTCCGCGTCGATCTCGAGACGACCACGCCTGGCAGCGACGCTCTCGAGCACGCCCTTCATCGACATCGTGCTGCCGTCGCTGACGATGCGAGCGGAGTCGACGGTGAGGCGGTCGCCGTCGAGCGACGATTCGAGTTGCACAGTAGCTATGTGGGGTCCCGCCTGAAGGCGCACGTCCTCGAACGCGATGCGTCTGACGCTCACCACCTGCAACCCGCCCGCGGGCGGCGCATCCGCGGAACCGCTCGCGACACCGAGCCGATCGATCGCGGCGAGCAGGCCCGGCAGATCGATCGTCGAGTCGTTGATCAGGATCTCGGCGTCGACGACCTGTCGCGAGAACAGCGCGCGCATCGACGTGCTGATCGAGCTCTCGGCCAGCGTCAGCAGCGCCGGTTCACCGACCGTCGTGCCGGTGAGATCGACGCCGGCCCGCGGCCAGAGCGTCAGGGCCGCGCGCTCGATATGTACAGGTTGCCCGAGCGCAGCGGATGCCTGCTGCTCGAGCGTCTGGCGGACGCGTTCAGGATCGAGGCGGGAACGCACGTAGATGGTGCCGGCGACGAGCGCCAGCACCACGACCGCGGCGGCGAGGAGCAGGACCTTGCGCAACATGCCCCCAGCTTAATCCGCCCTGCACAGGGGGATTGATTCATCAGCGCGGGCAGCCCCGCGCACACTTACACGGGCTGCGTCTGCTGAGCCGCGCGCCTGGCCATCGCTTCGTCGAGCGACGTGAACTGATGCGTCGAACGGTCGAGCACCGAGAACGCGCCGCTCTTGATGTCGAAAACCAGTCCGTGCAGGAAGAGGTTGCCGGTACGCAGGCGGGTGGCGACGCACGGATAGGTCAGCAGGTGATCGAGCTGCGCCACGACGTTCTCTTCGATGAGTCGGCTCAGGAAGTTCTGATCGTCGAGCTGGCCGTGCAGTTCCCGGGCGACGGCGGCGGCCCGATCGGCGTGCTTGATCCACTGCGCGACGGCCTTCAGGTGCGTCACCTTCTCCGGTGCCATCAGCGCCTTCATCGCCCCGCAGTCGGAGTGGCCGCACACGACGATGTGGCGCACCTTCAGCACCTCGACGGCGTATTCGATGGTCGCCGTAACGCCGCTGAGGCTCTCGCCATAGGCCGGCACGAGGTTCCCTGCGTTGCGGCAGATGAACAACTCTCCTGGCAGCGCCTGCATCAACTCGTTGGGAATGACGCGCGAATCGGAGCAGCCGATGTAGAGCGTTTCCGGTTGCTGTCCCTCGGCCAGTTGCTCGTACAGGTGGCGGCTGGCCGGGAAGACTTCGTTCTGGAACCGGGTGATGCCTCGCAGGAACTTCTCCATGGTGGTCCTTCCAGGTGTGAAACGGATCTTTCTACAAAAGGCGACAGGCCGCTGTCGTGCGCGTCGCACCGACACGCAGCCTGCGCCCGAAGCTGAACGGTGCGACCTCGCGTCGCGGCCGTTTCGGTGAAGGCCGGGGTTCAGTGACCGCCGCCGGCCTGTGCGTGGCCGAGATCGATTCCGACCAGTGTGACGCGGATGTTCCGCTGCGGAGCGTCGGCCATGAAGGTGGCCAGCACTTCCTTCACGTCGTGGTCGATGTACTCGCCCGTCCCGTCGATCACCACGTGCTCGCCATCGTCCACTTCCTCGAGCGTCGAGACGATGCCGGGCTTCGAGACGAACGTGCCGTCGCGGCGGAAACGCATCCGCCACGTGCCGGCGTCGTCGCGCGTGGCGATCACGGCGCGGCGGGAGTTCTCGTAGAGCACGAACGCGATGCCGACAACGACGCCGAGGATGACGCCCTTCAGCAGGTCGAGGGCCAGCACGGCGATGATCGTCAGGGCAAACGGCGCCAGTTGCGTCACGCCGAGCTTCACCTGGCTGGCGAATAGCGCCGGCTTGCAGAGGTTCAGCCCCACCTGAATCAACACCGCTGCCAGGCAGGCCAGCGGGATGCTGTTGATCAGCGGGCCCGCGAACACGACGGCGACGAACAGCAACACGCCGTGCGTGAGCGCCGACAGCCGCTCGCGTCCACCGGCGGCGACGTTGGCGCCGCTGCGGACGATCACCGCCGTCACCGGCAAACCGCCCAGGAAGCCCGACGCGCTGTTGGCGATCCCCTGCGCCACCAGTTCGCGATCGGGCGGGCTGTGACGCTTCAGCGGGTCGAGGCGATCGACGGCCTGCACCGAGAGCAGCGTTTCGATGCTGGCCACCACCGCGATGGTGGCCCCGGCCACCCAGACACCGGGCGTCATGATGGCGGCCAGATCGGGCCGGGGAAGCGCACCCAGGATGGCCGTGAGGCCGCCGAGCGGGACATCGACGAAGTGCTCGGGCCGCAGCGCGAAGCCGGGAATCCCGGCCATCGCCTGCGCCGCGAACCCGGCGGCGACGACAACGATGAGCGCTGGCGAAATCATGGGGTAGCGCGCCAGGGGCGTGTGCTTCCAGCCGAACAGCAGCAGCAGCGATCCGAGGGCGAGCAGCGCGGCCCCGGGATGGATCTGCGACGCCGCACCGGCCAGCGGCCCCGGCAGGCCGAGGGCCACCGGCAACTGCTTCCACACGATCGTAATACCGATGGCCGCCAGCATGCCCTTGATCACGGCGGAGGGCACCATGGCGGCAAAGCGTCCGGAGCGCAGCACGCCCATGGCGACCTGCAGGACGCCGGCCACCATCACGGCGGTGAGGAACGGCTCGAGGCCGCCGAGCTGCTGCACTTCGACGAGCACGATCGACGTGAGGCCGGCGGCGGGTCCGGTCACCGACAGCGGCGACCGTGAGAACAGCGGGACGACGACGCCGCCGACGATGCCGGCGATGAGTCCGGACACCGGCGGCACGCCGCAGGCGATGGCGATCCCCAGGCAGAGGGGTAGCGCGACCAGAAAGACGACGACGCCGGCCACGAGATCCGTCTTGGCGTAGGCGAACATGGACGACTGATGGGACATCGGAACAACCTGTAGAGAAAGTGCACACTGGTATCCGTGTCACGCCTCACCTGTCACATGAGGTGGCACGCACACGGGTATCGACACGAACGCTCGGCCAGACGCCGAGGTTGTCTTACAGGCTGACGGGAGGGGCGCGATCCGCGAGGGCGCTGCGGATCAGTCCGGCGAGAACGGGCGGGCGGTAATGTACGGGGACGAACGCTTCCGCGGTGGGCGCGGAAAGGACGGTCACAACGGCAGGGATGATGGCGGCGGCGTGGCCTGCTCCGGAAGTCCCGGAGAGGCCCTGCTGATCAGTGGCCGTCGGCGCTCCATGGTCGGCGATATCGGCGTCGTGCGTCAGCCAGTCGGTGTCGGCACGCTGCAGGACGCGGGCGACCCTGGCCTGGCGATCGCGGTCCCGTGTGGGCCTGGCGGCACGACCAGCCGACGGTGCCAGGCCGGCGATCAGCGCGGTCATGACCGCGGCGAGGGCAGCGAGGCGGATGGAGGGACGCATCATCGACATGACTGGGACGCGCCCGACGGGGCCAGCGATCCAGTGTCAACAATATATGGGAGAGCCGGCAAGACGGTCAACACGGCACCGCATTACTCGATGCAATTCTTCGTCTCCCAGGTCGAGCTGGCTGAGGCTGGCCGTGCCGCCCGTGGCTGTACACGACAAAAGGCCCGAGAACGGTAATTGGCTCTCGAGCCTTTTGATCGTCGATGAGAATCCCGGCAGCGACCTACTCTCCCACGCACCTTCGCACGCAGTACCATCGGCGGTAGCAGGCTTAACTTCCGTGTTCGGAATGGGAACGGGTGTGACCCTGCTCCTATGACCACCGGGAAACTTGGTGTCTGGGGTCTCCGCCTTCGCTGGCTGTCGCCAGCGTCGGTGGACAAGCCTTATGGCGGCCTGTCCTCCGCAGCGCGTGAGCGCGAAGGAGGAATCGTCCCAGAGCATTTCGAGATGTCAAAGAACGTTGTCTGGCAGTCCCTCGACGGTGCCCGGGACGGTCCCGGGCGTCGTCGATGGACGACTGAATACTCCCCGCCTTCGCGCGCAGCGCTTCGGCGGGTCCGCCGTAGCCCCGAAGGGCGGAGGCGGATGCAATACGACAGTTGTTTGACCACACACCCGCGTTGCGGGAAATGAATGGTCAAGCCTCACGACTGATTAGTATCGGTTAGCTGAACGTGTTGCCACGCTTGCACACCCGACCTATCGACCAGGTGGTCTACCTGGAGTCTTCAGGGACTTGCGTCCAGGGAGATCTCATCTCGAGGTGGGTTTCACGCTTAGATGCATTCAGCGTTTCTCCCTTCCGGACTTAGCTACTCAGCGCTGCCACTGGCGTGACAACTGATACACTAGCGGTCCGTCCAACC
>JADZCY010000324.1 GCA_020851325.1 Acidobacteriota bacterium
CTTCCCGAGATTCGTCTCCATGGCAGCACCCAAGCGGGATCTTCTGAAGGCCGCCGAGGTGTGCGAGGTCGTCGGCGTGCAGTCTTACGTGCTGCGGTCCTGGGAAGCGGAGTTTTCGCAACTCGGGCAACCCACGACTGGCGGTGGGCCGCGGCTTTACCGGCGGTCGGACGTCGATCTGGCGTTGCGCATCAAGGAACTGGTGTTCGGCGAAGGCCTGACACTGGCCGGGGCGCGACGGCGCCTGCTCGAAACCGAACCACTGGTCGCGGTGGAAGAGGACGAGCCGGCGGCCGATCCGGAACTGCGGGCACGCGTGAGGTCGGTTCGTGACGGCCTGCGCGGGTTGCTCCAGATCCTGTCGGTCGAATCGGCACCGGCGCTGGTGCTGGCCGCGCCCGATGTGCCGGTGAAGCGTAGCAAGACCCGCCGCCGCGACGCGTGAGCGTCTGGCGACGGTAAGCAAGTCTCTCCTATCGGGATGTAGCGCAGCCTGGCTAGCGCGCCTGCTTGGGGTGCAGGAGGTCCCGGGTTCGAATCCCGGCATCCCGACCATACTCCGTCAAGTAACGCGAATCGATTGATCTCGTGAGCTGGTGATCTCCTGATGGCTGAAGAGCGCATGAACAAGAACGGAATCGTCGCCGTCGTCGTGGTGATCACGGCGGTGGTGCTCGTGGGATTGTGGGTCATGCGCACGGGGCAGACGCGTCCGGGCGGACGGCAGTTCGACTGCGCGGCGCCGCCGGCGGCGCCCTCGAACCTGGCATACACGCAGGATGGCAACCGCATCAACGGCACGTGGGCCGCGCCTGGCGGCGATGAACAGCCGGCGACGTATGTCATCGAAGTGGGCAGCCGCACCGGCCTGAACGATCAGGGCACGTTCGTGCTGCCGGCGACCACGACGCTGTATCAGGGCAATGGATCGCCGCCGGGCACCTACTTCGCGCGGGTCTATGCGCGCAACGCCTGCGGCACCAGCGGACCGTCGAACGAAGTCACGTTCACCGTTCCGTAAGTGATCCGCGTGCGTCGCGGATCGTGGGCCATCGTCATCTCGATCGCCGCGGCCATGCTGGTCGCGATTGCCGGCGTGCCCTTCCTGACGCCGGCGACCTACGGCGCGCGCTTCTATCCCGCCATTCAACGCGTCGCAACGACGATGTCGAACCAGGTGGCGCTGCCCCTGTTCGACGTCACGTGGATGAGCGTTGTCGTGATCGCGATGATCACGGTGATCATGATGGTGCGCCGGGCGCGTCGCGGCCGCCGTCTCCGTGCGCTGCTGAACGGCCTGGCCGGTACGGCCGCCGTGGCCAGCCTCCTGTATCTCTGGTTCGTGCTCGCGTGGGGCTACAACTACCGCCGCGCCGGCGTGGAGGCAGGCCTGCGCGGGTTCGACGCCACGCGCACGACGCCCGCCGCGGTGCGTAGCCTGGCGGAACGCGCCGTTGCCGAAGTGAACAGTCGGTACGCGCCCGCTCATGCCCAGGGCTTTCCAACGATCGATGCGGTACCGCCAGCGCTCGTGCACTCGTTGGACGCGGTCGTCGCCGAACTCGGTGGCGCGCGCGCACCCGTGCCGGCACGACCGAAGACACCGCTGACCGCGCCGTACATGCGCGCCGTCGGCGTCAGCGGCATGCTGGCGCCGTTCTATCTCGAGACCTATCTCAATCCCGATCTCACCGGGCCCGAGCGGCCGTACGTGCTGGCGCACGAGTGGGCGCATCTCGCCGGCTTTGCGCCAGAGGAAGACGCCAGTTTCGTCGGCGTGCTCGTCGCGCTTGGCGCGGACGAGGCGTCGAGGTACTCGGCGTGGTTGTTCCTCGTCAGCGAAACGGCGTCGCGCCTGCAGCCGGTGACGCGCGATCTCGTGCTGGCGCCGCTGGCAGACGGGCCGCGCGATGACCTGCGCGCGATCGCAGCGCGGCAGGCGTTCCGCATTCCATGGCTCGATCGTGCAAGCTGGGTCGCGTACGATCGGGCCATCAAGTCGCAAGGCGCCACAGCCGGCGTGGCCGGCTACGGCCGCGTCATCGAACTGCTGCTCGGCAGCGGTCGTCTCGATCGAGAACCGTCATGACGACGCGCGTGCGAACGGTGGATGCGGCCAGGCCCGAGGCCGAGGTGATGGCCGACGCGGCGGCCATCATTCGGCGTGGTGGCCTCGTCGCGTTTCCCACCGAAACAGTGTACGGCCTTGGCGCCGCGGCACTCGACGCGGAAGCGGTGCAGCGGATCTTCGACGCCAAAGGACGGCCATCGACCGACCCGCTGATCGTGCACATCGCCGGCGTCGATCACCTCGCGACCGTGGCGCGCGAAGTGCCGCCCGTTGCCCTCACACTGGCGCAACACTACTGGCCCGGACCGTTGACCCTCGTGCTGCCGAAGCACGCAGTGGTGCCGCTGGTCGTCACCGCCGGGCGCGACACCGTGGCTGTGCGAGTGCCGGCGCATCCCGTGGCGCGCGCGTTGATCGAGGCGTGCGGCGTGCCGATTGCCGCGCCGAGCGCCAATCGGTTCTCTCGGCCAAGTCCGACGACCGCTGCTCACGTCGTCGACGAACTGCAGGGCCGCGTCGATCTCGTGCTCGATGCAGGGCCGGCGACGATTGGCGTCGAGTCCACGATCGTTGATTGCAGTGTGTCACCGCCACGTCTGCTGCGGCACGGTGGCGTCACGCGTGAGCAGTTGCTCGACGACGTGCCGGACCTGCTAGTGGTGGCGCGATCAGGAGACGCGCGCGAGAGCCAGGCCGCGCCAGGACAGTTGCTGCGTCACTACGCGCCGTCGGCGCCGCTGACGCTCGTCGTGGGCGGCGAGACCGCGGTGCGAACGCGACTGGTGGACGAGGCCCGGCGACTGGCCGCCACTGGTGAACGCGTCGGGATTCTGGCGCCGGAAGAAGACGTCCTGGCGGTGACACCGCCGCTCACCGCGCTGGCGGCGAGCGGACGCGTGTTGCTGCAGGCGTATGGCCGACGCGCTGAACCCGCCTCGGCCGCGCGTGATCTGTTTGCCGCGCTCCGCGCGCTCGACGCGCGCGGCCCGACGGTGCTGCTGGCCAGTGGGATTGGTGATGAAGGAATCGGCGCCGCGGTCCGCGATCGCCTGAGCCGTGCGGCGGAAGGCAGGGTCGTGGTCGTGACGCCTGCCTGCTGAGTGTCGCCTTCGCAGGTGAGGCGGCGACGACAGTGAAGCTGAGGGCTGTCACTCCCGAGCGACGCTGTCGTCCCGCTCGCTGATGTCTCCCGCCGGGGCTGCCGTCCCGGCGCGTTCTTTACCTCTTCAGCTCTCCGCGTCGCAGTTGGCGGTACATCTCGAGCGAGTCGCGGATGATCTGCACCGCTTCCTTGGTACCGAGGAAGTTCTCGACGACGACCTGCTTGTTCTCGAGCAGCTTGTAGTCCTCGAAGAAGCGCTTGATCTCGCGCAGCAGATACGACGGCAGGCTCGTATGGTCGGGGTAGTCGGTGACCGCCGGGTCCTTGGTGCTCACCGCGATGATCTTGTCGTCGATGCCCTTCTCGTCGCGCATGCGCATGACGCCGATGGCGCGGGCTTCCACGATCGTCAGCGGCGCCACCGATTCCTGGCCGAGCACCAGCGCGTCGAGCGGGTCCCAGTCATCGCAATAGGTACGAGGTATGAAGCCATAGTTGGCGGGATAGTGCACCGCGCTGTGCAACACGCGGTCGAGCCGGAGGAACCCGGTCTCCTTGTCGAGCTCGTATTTGTTCTTGCTGCCCATCGGCACCTCGATGAGGACCGGGAAGGCGGATTCAATGAGGTGATCGTCCACGTAAACGTCGTGCCATGCGTGCATATCCCGTGATCATAGTTGACGTTGGATCTGTTACTATCTGACCGTTTTGAGGGGGATCCATGCCTGAAGGTCCGACCACCGGTGTGCCCGGCAACCAGCCGGGATTTCCACGACGGAATTTCATCAAGGGAGTCATCGCGGCCGGGGCCACGGTGTCCGCGTCCGCCTACCTGTTTCGCGCCAACCTGGCCGGGCAGGACAGCGCGCTGCCCGGCTCGGTCGAACGGCTGATCACCCTGAATGTGAACGGCCAGGAACGCCGCGTCGATGTGCTGAAGCATGAAACGCTGGCGAATACCCTCCGCTACAAACTCGGCCTCACCGGCACCAAGATCGGCTGCGACCGCGCGGAGTGCGGCGCCTGCACGGTGCTCGTGGACGACGTGCCGCATTACGCCTGCTCGGTGCTGACGCACACGGTGCGGGGGAAGAAGATCGTCAGCATCGAAGGGCTTGCCGCTCCCGATGGCACGCTGCATCCGGTGCAGCAGGCCGTGGTGCAGGGCCAAGGCTTCCAGTGCGCGTTCTGCATGCCCGGCTTCGTGATGGCCACGGTCGGCTTCCTCAAGGTCAACCCCAGCCCGACGCGCGCCGAACTGGCGCATGGCATCTCCGGCAACCTGTGCCGCTGTGCCGACTACAACAAGATTCTCGACGTCATGCAGAATGCCGCGGTCCTGATGCGGGGGGCGTGAGATGGCGGACTACAAGCTGATCGGCAAGAACTACCAGACTCCCGATCTCGTGGCGAAGGTCACGGGCAAGGCGCGCTACGCGGAAGACTACCGCGCCGAGGGCATGCTGTTCACCAAGCTGCTGCTCAGCCCGCGTCCGCATGCGCGCGTCACGCGCATCGACGCCAGTGCGGCGCTGGCGATGCCCGGTGTGCACGCGGTGCTCACCGCCGAAGACATGCCCGCGCCTCCGCCACCGCCCGCACCACCGGCGGCGCCGCCAGCACCGGCAGCGCAGGGTGGCGCCCGTGGTGGGGAACAAGGCGCCGCGGCGCCCAACGCCGGCGCGCCGGCGGCTGGGGCCACAGGTAATTCACGTCCGGCCGGTGCGGCAGCAGGTGCCGCTGCGGCTCCGGCGCCCGCGCAGGCGCCCGCGGCTGCGCCCGCCGCGGCTCCGGCCGCGCCGCCGCGTCCGCCGGTCCCGGCGGAAGTGGCACTGACCAACGAGCCCGTTTACGAAGGCGAACCGATCCTCGCCGTTGCCGCCGAGTCCGAAGAACTCGCCGCCGCGGCCATCGAACGCATCGTTGTCGAATACGAGCCGATGCCGTTCGTGATCGATCCGCTCGACACGCTGGATCCAGGCGGTCCGATGGGCCGCGCTGCCGGCAACGTGTTCGTCGGCGCCGGTCTCGAGACGCTGCGCTGGACCGCGGAGGAAGTCGCGTCGGCACGCGCCGGCACGTTCCCGGCGAATGCGCCAGCATCCGAAACGCTGGTCTTCGGCGATGTCGACGCGGGCTTCAAGGAAGCCGATCTCGTCATCGAACGCGATCACTATCAGCAGACGACGGGGCATCAGCCGCTCGAAACGCGCACGGCGATGGCCTACTGGCAGAACGGCAAGCTGTATCTGCACGGCTCGACGCAGAGCGTCGCGCGTACGGTGGCGTCGGTGGCGGGCTGGGTCGGCATCAAGCCGGAAGAGCTCGTGCTGATCAGTGAGTACACCGGCGGCGGCTTCGGCAGCAAGATTCCCGGCGCGCACTCGATGGCGATTCCGGCGCTGCTGTCGAAGAAGCTGAATGGCCGTCCGGTGATGATGCGCATCTCGCGCGAAGAAGAAACCTACATCGGCCGCACCCGCCCTGGCTATCAGGGCTGGATCAAGATGGGCTTCAAGAACGACGGCCGCATGACCGCGCTCGACGTCTACGTCGTCGAAGCGGCGGGGCCGTATCGGCGCCAGGGCGATCACGCGACGTCGGCGAACAACGCGTCGCTGATGTATCAGGTGCCGAACATGCGCTTCCGCGGCATCTCGGTGGCGACCAACACGCCGCCGGGCACGTCGCAGCGCGCGCCGGGCGGCTTGCAGGCGTCGGTGATGTTCGAGCCGATGCTCGACGAAGCGGCCCGCAAGCTCAAGGTCGATCGCATCGCCATCCGCAAGATGAATGGGCCGGAAGGCGAAGCGGTATTCGGTCTCGCGCCGGCCGGCGCACCGCCGCGCGCGCGCAACAAGCTGACGAGCTGTTTCGTCAAGGAGTGCCTCGACAAGGGCGCCGAGATGTTCAACTGGTCGGAGCGCATCACGCGCAGCGGCCAGCGTCGCGGCAACAAGGCGACGGGCGTGGCGGTGGCCACGGGTTCTTACACCGCCGGATCGATCGGCGTCGACGGCCTGTGCGTGATCAAGCCCGATGGCAAGCTCTACATCCATCAGGGCATCGGCAACCTCGGCTCGCATTCGGTGATCGACACCGCGCGCGTCATCGCCGAGCAGGTCGACATGCCGTGGGACAAATGCGAAGTGGTGTGGGGCAACACCGGCAACCACCTCGCGTGGGCGTCGGTGCAGGCCGGCAGCCAGACCACTTACGCGCACACGCGTGCGAACTACGCCGCCGGTCAGGCGCTCAAGCGGACGCTGCAGGAACTGGCGGCGAACGACTTCGGCGGCTCGCCGGACGATTATGACGTCGGCAACGAGCGCGTGTTCCGCAAGGGCAACCCGGGCCGCGGCATGACGTTCGCCAAGGCGGCTGAACGCGCCATTCAACTCGGCGGCAAGTTCGACGGCCACGAAGTGCCGAAGGAACTGAACGGCATGACCAAGGCGTCGGCGGCGGCGCTGGCCGGCCTGGGGCTGATGGGTGTCGCGCGCGACAACCTGCCGCGCGATGGCCAGACGTATTCCTTCCAGGCGGCGTTCATCGAAATCGAAGTCGATCTCGAAACCGGCGTCTACAAGATCGTGGACTACCTGGCGGTCGCCGACGTCGGCACCGTGATGCACCCGAACAGCCTCGGCGGCCAGATTCACGGCGGCGCCGTGCAGGGCTGGGGCCACGTGCGCAGCCAGAAACTGGTCTACGACCCGCACTACGGCGCGGCGCTCGCCAATCGTCTCTACAACAACAAGCCACCGACGATGCTCGACGTCCCCGTCGCGGCGCCGATGCGCTGGGCGGCGGTGGAACTGCCGGACCCGAGCAATCCGATCGGCGCCAAGGGCATTGGCGAACCGGCGATCGGTGCCGGCGGCGGCGCGCTCATCTGCGCGATTGCCGACGCCATCGGCGACGGCCTGATCCGCCGCACGCCGGTGCAGCCCGAGCACATCATGATGTCGGTCGCGGCGGGCAAGCCGTCGTACGAAATGCTCACGGCGTTCATCTAGGGAGGATTCGATGCCTGCTGCAATCCGCGATGTAATGCCGGCATTCGAGCTGTTCCAGCCGGCCACGGTGGCCGACGCGCTGGGACTGCTGGAGCGTCATGGCGGCGATGCCTGGGTGATGGCCGGTGGTCTCGACACCTTCGACTGGCTCAAGGACCGCATCCGCAAGCCGAAGGTCGTCGTCGACATGAGCGGTGTCGCCGAACTGAAGGGCATCACCGACGCCAATGGCGGCATCGAGATCGGCGCGCTGACAACGCTGACCGACATCACGCGTCATCCGCTGGTGAAGGAACGCTACAGCCTGCTGGCCGAGGCGGCGGGGCTGGTGGCGTCGCCGCAGATTCGCAACCAGGGCACGCTCGGCGGCAACGTCGCCCAGGACGCGCGCTGCTGGTACTACCGCGCCGGCTGGCCCTGCTACCGCGCCAGCGGCAACATCTGTTACGCCGACACGCCGACGTCGGTGAATCGCGAACACGCGATCTTCGACGCCGACCGCTGTGTGGCCGTGAATCCCTCCGACACCGCGCCGGCGCTGATTGCGCTCGATGCGCAGATGGTGGTGAAGCGCGGCGGCCGCGACCTCGTGGTGGCGGCGCAGGACTTCTTCGTCGGCCCCGGCGTCGACATCACCAACCTGACCATGCTCCAGCCCGGCGACCTGCTGACGACGATTCGCATTCCGTCGACGTGGGCCGGCAAGCAGTTCTACTTCGAGAAGGTGCGCGATCGCCAGGTGTGGGACTTCGCGCTCGTCAACATTGCCTCGGCGATTGAAGGCTCGGGCAGCAGCATCGCCAACGCGCGCATGGTGCTGAACGGCGTCTCCGCCCGGCCGCATCGTCTGGAAGCGGTGGAGACGTTCCTCCGCGGCAAGACGCGCAACGCGCAGACAGCCGACCAGGCGGCGGAGATCGCCGTGCAGGGCGCCGCGCCGCTGCGTCACAACGCCTACAAGGTGCCGCTCGTCAAGGCCCTCGTGAAGCGCGCCATCCGGGGAGCCGACGAATGGAGTTCGTAAGCTGGGCCACGAGCCCGTGGGGCGAGTCGATTCTCGTCCGCATTTCGTGGGACCTGTTCTGGGCCGCGCTGGTGGGCGGCGTGCTGTTCCTGATCGCGCACGGCAGCTACATGCTGTTCTCGCCGCACCACAAGCGGCCGTCGGGCGAAGTGGAACGCATGGAAGCCGCCCGGCCCGATCTGCCGACCGCGGTCACGCGCCACTCGTTCGTCGCCCGCATGTTCCACTGGGTGATGGCGTTCTCGATGCTAGCCCTGGTCTTCACGGCGTTCCTGCCGGTGGTCGGCGTCCGCTTCGCGTGGGTGCAGTGGCACTGGATGGCCGGTATCCTCCTCACCGGCTCCATCATCTTCCACATCATCCACGCGACCTTCTTCATGGACTTCTGGTCAATCTGGATCGGCCCGAAGGACATCGCCGAGGGCAAGGCCGAGATGATGCGCGAGTTCGGCTACGACGTCGAAGGGCCGAAGCCGGGCAAGTATCCGCTGGGCAATCGGCTGTATCACACGGCCGTGCTCATCGCCGGCCTGTCGGCCATCATCACCGGCATCATGATGATGTCGCGCATCCGCACGCCGCTGATGGAGCGCAACCCGTTCTGGATGAGCGACAGCGCCTACGGCTTCACCTACGTGACGCACGGCCTGATGGGCGTCGGCTTCGTCGGCCTCATCATCGCCCACATCTACTTCGCGCTGCGACCCGAGAAGTTCTGGCTGACCAAGTCGATGATCTTCGGCACGATCTCGCGTCGCCAGTATCTCGAGCACCACGACCCGGATCGCTGGGCGGCGCAGAAGTAACGTGACGATGGACACTTCGACCGCGCGAGAAGCCCTTCAACAAGCCGTCGACAACATCGAAGGTGGTTACGAGTTCCTGCTCGCCTACGCGGCGCAGGGACTCGCCACCGATCAGGGCAACGCCAACAGCGAGCAACTGCGCACGTATCTCAAGCGCCTGGACGACGGCATGGCCGGTCTCGAGGCGGCCGTGCGCGCTGTGATTGCCGGTCGCGAAGACGAAGCGGCGTTCGGCGATTTCCTCGCCGTGCTCGCTCGCGATGCGGCTGCCGCCCGCGCTGCGCTGAAGGTGGTGACGTCGCGGCCCGGAATCAGTTCCCAACTGATCGACAACCTCAACGCCTCGACGCACGTCCGGTCGCTCCTCACCGATCTGTTTCTGATCGACGAAGCGGTCAAGACGATCGACTAGGTCCTAGGTCCTAGGTCTTAGGTCTTAGGACAACGGTGCGCCGCAGTCACAGCACCTCCGGCCTAAGACTCAAGACTTAGGACCTAGGACCTCAACTATCTGGGCAGTGTAAGAGTGGCTCGGCAGCCGCGCGTGTCTGTGCGGTTCTCCAGCCGCAGCGTGCCGCCGTGTGCTTCGGCGATCTGACGGCACAGCACGAGGCCGATGCCGGAGCCGCCCTGCTTGGTGGTGAAGAACGGCACGAAGAGGTTGGCGGTGTTCGCCAGGCCCGGCCCTTCGTCTTCCACCCACAGGTCCACATGATCCTTCCACGCCCGCCAGCCCATCGTCACCACGGGCGCGCCGACTTCGACTGAGGCGTCGGCGGCGTTGCGCAGCAGGTTGATGAAGAGCTGTTCGAGCTGATCGGGGTCGGCGGCGACCGTGAGGTCGGGACCGGGGCGCACCTGCACGCCGACGCGCGTTTCGAGACCGGCGAGGCGACGGACGAACGGCTTCAGCGGGATTGGTTCGAGCCGCGGCGCCGGGAGTCGTGCGAGCCGCGCGTAGGCGCCGGTGAAGCGGCTGAGCGAGTCGGTGCGCGAGCCGATCACCTGCAGGCCGCGGCGCATGTCGTCGCGCCAGTCGTCGGGCGGCGGCTCGCGGTTCACCAGCGTTTCGAGGCTGCCGGCAATCGACTTGATCGGTCCGAGCGAGTTACCCAGCTCGTGGCCGATGACGCGAATCAGCCGCTGCCACGCCTGGCGTTCCTGTTCGCGCAGCGGCCGGCTGACGTCGGAGAGTACGAGCAGATCGTGGGGGAGTCCGCCGAGGCGGAAGGTGGTGCGGCGAATCTCCCAGCGTCCGTCGGCGCCGCCGGAGCCGACAATCTCCACCACCTTCGGCGCGTCGCCAAACCAGTCGGTGATGCCGAGTTCCGCGGCGGTGCGGCCCAGCATCTGCTCGACGGTACGCCCCATCAGGCGTTCGCCGGTGCGATTGGCAATCCGCAGGTGCTGCGCCGGATCGAACGCAAACACCGCGACGTCGATCTGTTCCATCACCGTGCGCAGCAGCGCCGTGGCTTCCACGGCATCGAGACGCTGGCGATGCAGCGTCTCGGCCAGCGCGTTCACTTCGGCGAGCGCGGCGCCCATCGGGTCATCGGTGCGAACGCTGCGGCCGCGGATGCTGAAGTCGTCTTCCCGCAGCGCCGCCAGCAGGTTGGCGAGGGTCTGCAGCGGCACGACGATGCGGCTGCGCACCGAGGCCGCGAAGCCGATCAGCAGCACGACGACGAGGACGCTGAGCGTCCATTGCACCTTGGGCGTGTAGTCGCCGGTCCAGAGTAGCGCCAACGCCACCACCGCGCCCGGCAGGCTGGCGCCGAGGGTGAGGGCGAGGATGGACTGGTCGATGGTCAGACGGCGCATCACGAACACTGTCGGGACCGGCGCCTCCGAGTCTCACGATGAGAGGCGGGCGTCGGGAGGAGATTATCTATCGGGACGCCAGTATTGTCGGGACTGCCACGGAGCCCTCAGCCCCCCGCGCTTGTCTGCCTCCCGCCTCCCGCCTCCCGCCTCCCGACACGTTCTCGCTAGAGTTTGTACCGCTCGAGCCGCCGATAGAGCGCGCTGCGCGAGAGGCCAAGTGCGCGGGCGGCCTGGCTGACGTTGCCGTAGCGCGCCATGGCCTTCCTGATGAGGAATGCTTCCACTTCCTCGAGGCTCATGTCTTCCATGCGCTGCGCGCCGCCGCCTTCGGCGCGGAGGCCGAGGTCGCTGGTGCGGATCGCCGGGCCACCGGCCATCAGCACGGCGCGTTCGACGGCGTGATCCAGTTCGCGGACGTTGCCCGGCCAGCGATGATCGAGCAGCACCTGCATCGCCGCCGGATCGAAGCCGGAGAGCGTCTTGCGATAGCGCTGCGCGTGCAGGCGGAGAAAGTGGCGCGCCAGCAGCGGGATGTCCTCGCGGCGATCGCGCAGCGGCGGCAGCGGAATCTCGATCGTGTTGAGACGGAAAAGCAGGTCCTGCCTGAAGCGCCCGGCCGCGACTTCGGCGTTGAGATCGGCGTTGGTTGCCGAGACGAGCCGCACGCTTACCTTGCGTGTTTTCGACGAGCCGAGCCGTTCGAACTCGCCCGTCTCGATGACGCGGAGCAGCTTCTGTTGCTGCGTCAGCGGCACGTTGGCGATCTCGTCGAGGAACAGCGTGCTGCCATCGGCGAGTTCGAAGCGGCCGACGCGATCCGCTTTGGCGTCGGTGAACGATCCCTTGATGTGGCCGAAGAGTTCCGACTCGAACACGCCTTCGGCCATGCCGCCGGCGTTGACGGTGACCATCGGCCGGCCGCTGCGCGGCGACACCGCGTGCAGCGCCTGCGCCACCAATGTCTTGCCGGTGCCGTTCTCGCCGGTGATGAGGACGTTGGCGTCGGAGGGGCCGACGCGCGCGATCATCTCGAGCACCGGCCGCATCGCCGCCGACTCGGCAAGGATGGCGGCGCGGCCATCGGACTGCAGCGCCTGGTTCGCCGCTTCGAGCTGTCGGCCGCGTCTGAGCGCGCGGCCCAGTTCCGTCTGCGTGCGGACGATCGACAGCAGGCGTTCGTTGTCCCACGGCTTCTGCACGAAGTCGCGGGCGCCGCGGCGCATCGCTTCCACCGCGACGTTCACCGAGCCCCACGCCGTCATCACCACCACCGGCAGCGACTCGTCCGCCGTGTGGATACGCTGCAGCAGGTCGAGGCCTTCCTGTCCGGATGTCGTATCGCGGGCGTAGTTGAGATCCATCAGCACGACATCGAAGTCCTTCATCTCGAGCGCGCGCAGAATGAGCGCCGGAGACGAGGCGGTTTCGATGGCGTAGCCTTCAGGTTTCAGCAGCAGGCGCAGCGCTTCGATGACGTCGGGCTGGTCGTCGGCGAGAAGCAGCCGCGGCGGCGCCTCCGTCCTACTCATCGACGATCCAGCCGTCCTTCAGTCGAATCACGCGGTCGCCGAATGACGCGTTGACTTCCGAATGCGTCACCTGCACGACAGTGGTACCGGCTTCATTGAGGCGCTTGAACAGCTCCATGATCTCGCGGCCCTGATCGGAGTGCAGGTTGCCGGTCGGTTCGTCGGCGAGGATCAGCGTCGGCTTGGCGACCACCGCGCGGGCGATGGCCACGAGCTGCTGCTGACCGCCGGAGAGCTGATTCGGGTAGAGGTCCTTCTTGCCGACGATGTTGAAGCGGTCGAGGATGTCGGCGACCATGCCCTGGCGCTCGGTCTTCTTGACGTCGCGATACGACAGCGGCAAGTCGATGTTCTCGTAAACCGTCAGGTTGTCGAGCAGGTGATAGCTCTGGAAGACGAAGCCGATGTGCTGCTTCTGGAGCCGCATGCGGTCCTTCGCCGAGAGCGCGTGCACTGGCTGGTCGTTCAGCCAGTACTCACCGCTCCAGGCGCTGTCGTGCATGCCGAGAATGTGCAGCAGCGTCGACTTGCCGGCCCCTGACGGGCCCATGATGGAGACGAACTGCCCGTCGGCGATATCGACGTTGACGCGGCGAAGGACGAACGTCTGCGATAGACCGTGGCGGAACGATTTCTCGATGTTGAGGAGCTTCAGCATTTCCATCTACACGACAGCGCCGACATTCTCTTCCACGACCCGGCCGTCGAAGAGATGAATGCTCCTGTCGGCGTGCGCGGCGTAGCGCGGGTCGTGCGTCACCATGCAGATGGTGGCGCCGGCGCGGTGGAGTTCGCGCAGCAGGTCCATCACGGCTTCGCCGTTCTTCGAGTCGAGGTTACCGGTCGGTTCGTCGGCCAGCAGGATGGACGGCTGGCCGCCGACGGCGCGGGCCACGGCGACGCGCTGCTGCTGACCGCCGGAGAGCTGCGAGGGGAGATGCTTGGCGCGATGCGCCATGCCCACCCGTTCGAGCGCGGCGTTGGCGCGCTCGCGGCGTTCCGCCGACTTCATGCCGCGATAGATCAGCGGGAGTTCGACGTTCTCGAACACCGTGAGGTCGCCAATCAGGTTGAAGCTCTGGAAGATGAATCCGATCTCGCGGTTGCGCACGCGGGCGCGTTCCGAGAGCGACAGGTTCGCCACCTGGTTGTTGTTCAGCACGTACGTGCCGTCGGTGGGCGTGTCGAGCAGGCCGAGGATGGCGAGCAGCGTCGACTTGCCGCAGCCCGAAGGGCCGGCGATCGCGATGTACTCGCCCTGCTGGATCTCGAGGTGAATGCCGGCGAGGGCGTGAGTCTCGACTTCGTCGGTGTAGAACACCTTCTTGATCCCATCCAGACGGATGAGAGGTTGTGCTGAAGCGTTCATCAACGGCTCCTTTACCTGCAGGTTGGTGTGAGGCGAATACGGTCAAACTGATCCCACGCGGACATGTCGGACAGCACCACGGAGTCTGACTCCTTCAGTCCCGAGAGCACTTCAATGGTGTTCACGGAGGCACGGCCAAGTTGAACCTGCGCCCGGACGGCTTCGCGGCCATCCTCCGTGCACGTGAACAGCCCGACGGTGCTTTGTTCCTGCCCGAACGCCGGACGCCCCACGTACAGGACGTTCTCGAGGCGATCCAGTTCCACGGTACCGTCGACGCTCAGGTCGGGCCGCGCGCCGCGCGGCAGTTCGCCTTCAAGAGACACGTCCACGGTGACGGTGCCGTTCTGGGCCGACGGGTCGATGCGGATGACCTTACCCGGAATCTTGCCGTTGCGCGTGTCGACTTCCGCCATCTGCCCGATGGTGAGGTCGCGAGCCTGGGTTTCGGCGATGCGCAGCTCGGCCTTCAGACGTGTCGGATCGGCGACTCGCGCCAGGTTGGTGCCCGGCGCCACCTGCTGGCCGACCTCGACGGGGACCTGTTCCAGCACGCCGTTCATGCCGGCGCGGACGCGAAGGCGGTCGACGTTGTCCTGGCGGAGTGCGACGAGCGACGTCAGCTGACCGATGCGCGCCTGCTGCGCCTTGAGCTGGGCGCGGATGTTGTCCTCGGCCACCTGCACGCGTTCCTGTTCGAGGCGATTGCGCGTCGCCAGCGAATCGGCGCGCACGGTGGACTGGCGAAGGACGAGTTGCGACACGAGACCGTCCTTCGACAGGTCCTCGTTCACTTCCTTTTCGAGGCGGGCCTGATGAAAGTCGGCTTCGACCGTGGCGGCCACGGAGCGTTGATTGAGGCGTTCGGTCTGGAGCCGCGCGTCGAGGCTGGCGAGATCCGCCTGCGCCGCCAGCAACTGCTGCTCGGCGTCGGCCAGGCTCTGACGAGCCGTCGGATCGTCGAGTTCGAGGACCACGGTATCGGGCGTGACCGTGGCGCCCGGACGCAGGACGATGCGCTCGATACGGCCCTGCGTGGCGGCGGCAATCCAGCGTCGGGCTTCGTCGACCGGCACGAGCGTGCCGAGTCCGCGCACCTGCCGCGGAATGGTGCCGCGCTTGACGGTGTCGACCCACACCGTAGCGCGCTCGACGGTTGGCGCCGCCGGTTTCAGGCGCGCCAACACCACCGAGACGAGGCCGACGACGACGATGCCGGCGACGATGAGCGCGATCTGGCGCACTTTCTTCTGGCGCGCGACGGATGCGGGACGTTGAATGTCCATGGAACGAAGTGCCCTCTTAGACGGAATCAGGTGGTCGTTTGGATGGCAGCCATTCTTTACTGCCTGCCGCTGCTTGTATCACGAGTCGTGCCAGCCCGTGCAAGCTGCGTCAACACACTGATTCAACGAGATTTACGCGTCGGATGTTCCGCGCCGGCCAGCCGGGAGTGTTCGGATGTGGGACGCCCGGCATCCTCAGCCGGACAACACAGCGCGGGAGGCGGGAGGCGGGGACGGCATCGGTGATTGACCAATCGAGCGAATTCGCGATTGTTGTCAATTGGCGATGGTGAATCGGCGAATCCCCTGTTTGTCAATCGCCCGACAATCGCCAACTCCACCGATCCGTCGATCACCCAATGCTGCTCCCGCCGCCGTCCGGTTGAGACGGAAGACGAGGTCCGAGCCCAGGTGCTCCTCGAACGACGCGACGGCCGTGACGTCCGGTCGCGCCGAGAGTGCTGCCGACCACGTGCCCAACTGGTCCGGCGTCAGGTGCGAGCCGTGGACGACGATGAGGTCGACGCCGCGCCCGCGCAGATAATCGATGGCCGCGTCGCTCGGGAAGTCGCGCAGGCGTTCGATCAGTTCGATGTACGAGGCGGGATAGAAGCCGCTGTAGCCGTTCAGCATCGGCTGCCAGTGGAAGATGCTCGAGTACATGTAGAGGCCGTCGAAGATCGTGTGCAGCGCATCCGCGCGCGGCAGCGGCAGTTCGACGACGACGCTGCGCGGTTGCTGCGCCAGCCACCGCGCGAGGGCCGGCGGCCGCTGCGGCAGCACCAGCCACTCCGCCGGGTGATTGGCGTACTCCACGCACATCATGCCGAGCAGCACGGCGGTGGCCAGCGCGGTCCGACCGAGGCGGCGGAGCAGCGTCGCCCAGCCGTAGCCGGCAAACACCGCCACGGCAAACAGCACCAGGATGGCGGCACGCGCAGGCGCGCGCAGGCCGCGATACGTGAACACGACATCGCGCAGCGCGTCATACAGCGGCGTGTTCAGACCGAGCGAAATCACGAAGCCGACGACGCCGACGATGGCGATGGTCGTCTTCCGTGACGTCCAGCCCCTGAGGCCAATGCCGGCGAGCACGAGCGCAACCGCCCCTGGGAAGAGTCGTCGCTCGGTGCGGCCAAGCGGCTCGGTGGCCACGCCGTAGATCAGGCTGTGCGGATCGGACGACAGATAGTTGACCGGCACTGCCGAGTACATCTGCACGTCACGATCCGATCGATCGCCGACCGTGCTCCGGTTCTTCATGTAGATGCCGAGGTATGGCGCGGCGACCATCACGCAGGCGAGTCCGACGAGGGCCAGGCGCGTGATGAAGGGGCGGCGTGCCTCCGCCGGCAGACGCCACCACGCCATCGGCACCGCCACCGCCAGCGCCGTCGCGAGGAAGACGGCGTAGTAGATGCCGCACAGGATCTGCAGCACCAGACACGCACCGAAGAACGCGATATCACGCCGCGCCCGCGTCGTCAGGGCGCGATCGAAGGCCCAGAGCGCCAGCGGCAGGAACACCGTGGCCTGCAGCTCGAGGTGCATGTAGTGATCGATGCGGAAGGTGGCGAAGCCGAAGACCGTGCCGGCAACGAGTCCCGCCGCCCGGCTGCCGGTCAGCCGCCGCGTGAGCAGCGCCATCGCCGCCGCGGAGAGCGCGATGGAGCCGAGGATCAGCAGGTTGTAGACCAGCACCGGCGAGGCCCCGGCGGCAATGAACGGCGTGGCGATCAGCCCCTGCAGCAGCACGGCATCGGTGTAGGCGAGCGTGCGCGCTTCGGGGTGGAAGATGTTGGCGTCGACCAGTGACGCATCGGTGGTGAGCGCGTGCGCGATCCACGAGATGCGCCAGATGCTGAGCAGCGAGTCATCGAACGGCGGCACGTGTGTGCGCAGGTGCGCGGCCTGCGGCCACGTCATCGCTACGGTGAGCACGACGAAGAAGGCGATGATGCCGACGATCGGGGTGGCACGGCGCATCATGCGCGATTCACCACGGCGTGCCACGCGTCCGGATCCGTCACGCCCTCTGACGCGATCGCGATCACGGTCGACGAAGCATTCAGATCCAGATGCTGTCGAAGCGGCGCGGCTGCCGCATCTTCCAGGACGGCGAGAAGTCCACCCAGCGCGGCGGCGCCGGACAAGCCGGCGTGAATCGCTTGATCGCCGTCGTGCGGCCGCGCCAGACGGC
>JADZCY010000325.1 GCA_020851325.1 Acidobacteriota bacterium
CCATGTGGGGCCTCCGGGCCCGTCGGTGTGGACCGGATGAAAGGAGCAGTCGTGAAGCACGTAACGTGGGCAGTGGCGGCGGCGATGAGCGTGGCCGTGGGTGCGCATCTGGTGCGCGCGCAGGGCGCGGCACAGGCCAGCCCGCAGATGAACTTCTTCATCACGAGCGTCGGCTCGGGCAACGGCGGCAACCTCGGTGGACTGGCCGGCGCGGACGCGCATTGCCAGAACCTGGCGAAGGCAGTGGGCGCCGGCAACAAGCAGTGGCGCGCGTATCTGAGCACGCAGGGTGCCAAC
Source organism: Acidobacteriota bacterium (assembly GCA_020851325.1). Lineage (GTDB taxonomy): Bacteria > Acidobacteriota > Vicinamibacteria > Vicinamibacterales > UBA2999 > VFZN01. The sequence goes on from JADZCY010000325.1 coordinate 298, forward strand.
GCCGTCAGCGCCAGGGACCGCATCGGCTCCGGCCCGTGGTTCAACGCCAAGGGCGTGCAGGTGGCGGCCAGCGTCGCCGACCTGCATTCCGACAAGAACAACCTGACGAAGGAAACCCAGCTCACCGAGAAGGGCACCGTCGTCAACGGCCGCGGCGACACGCCCAACCAGCACGACATCCTGACCGGATCGAATCTCGACGGCACGGCGCCACCGGCCGGCACGGATGCCACCTGCGCCAACTGGACGAGCAGCGGCGAAGGCTCCGCGTTCGTTGGTCATCACGACCGTCAGGGCGGCGGCGCCAACGCAACGTCGTGGAACAATGCGCACCCGTCGAAGGGCTGCAGCCAGGCGAACCTGGTGGCGACCGGCGGCAACGGATATTTCTACTGCTTCGCGGCGAAGTAACTCGGAGGTCCTAGGTCTTAGGTCTTAGGTCCTAGGCAAGAGGCCCTTGTCACGATCTTGGATTCGTGGGCAAGCGTTTTTCCTAGGACCTAGGACTTAGGACCTTAGGACCTTAGGTCTTAGGCAAAGGCCCGTGTCACGAGCTTGCGTTCGTGGGCAAGGGTTTTTTCCTAGGACCTAGGACTTAGGACCTAGGACTTAGGTCTTAGGTCGTGGGCAAGGGTTTTTTCCTAAGACCTAGGACTTAGGACCTAGGACTTAGGTCTTAGGTCTTAGGTCGTGGGCAAGGGTTCTTGCCTAGGACCTAAGACTTAGGACCTAGGACCTTATTCGTGTTTCCCCGTCGCGTCGTGAGCGGCGCCGGGTTGGGCGTGCTCGGCGGTCGGGGCGGCGGCCTCCGGGGCCGCGTCGGTGCCGGCGGCGGCGCCGGCGAGTCGGGCGCGTAGTGAACGTTCGAGGTCCGCGGCCGCCTGGCTGCGCACCATGATGCTCACACGACGATTGCGCTGATCGAGCGGCGCGTCGGGCAGGCGCAGTTCGGTGTCGGCGAGTCCGCGGACGCTCTGAATCTGTCCCGGCTTCAGCCCGCCAATCTCCATCGACCGCCGCGCCGCGTTGGCGCGATCCGCCGACAATTCCCAGTTGCTGTAACGCGAAGGATCCGCATACGGCGTGCGGTCGGTGTGCCCTTCGATGACCACCGAGTTGGTGAGCTGCGCCAGTTCGGCGGCGATGATGCCGAGCATCTGTTCGCTCTGGCCGAGCAGCACGGCGCTGCCGCTGTTGAAGAAGCTCGAGCCCTCCTGCTCCACCAGTTCGATGCGGAGCCCTTCGGGCGTCACCGTCATTTCGATCTGTTCCTTCAGGTTCGTCAGCCCGGGCATCGCCGTCAGCGCCGCTTCGATGTGCGCCGCGGCGGCGGTGAGCGCCTGCACTTCGCTCGGCGGCGCCACGCTCGGCTCCGCCGGACCGCCGCCCATGTCGATCGGGCCGTTCGACTTCTGCTGATCGAAGATGCCGGGGTCGCGGAAGTAGCCGGCCACCGCGCTCTTCACCTGTGGACTCTGGCCGACCAGCCACATCACCAGGAAGAACGCCATCATCGCGGTGACGAAGTCGGCGTAAGCCACCTTCCAGGCGCCGCCGTGATGGCCATGATGGCCCCCCTTCTTCTTGATGATGATGATCGGTTGGACGTCGGGCTTCATGCCGCCTTCTGTGCAGCGTCACCGCCGCTCTTCGCTGCCTTGCACAGCTTCTCGGTTTCGTCGAAGCTCGGACGCACGTCGTGCGGCAGCACGCGGCGCGCGAACTCCACCGAGATGGCCGGCGGCATTCCCTTGAACATCGCGATGACGCCCGCCTTGATGCACTGCTCGTAACGGCCATCGTCATTGACCTTGGCCTCGATGCTGCCGGCGAGCGGCTGACCGAAGCCGTAGGACATCAGAATGCCGAGGAACGTGCCAACCAGCGCCGCGCCGACGTGATGACCGATCTCTTCCGGCGGGCCGTCGATGTGCTGCATGGTGATGACGATGCCGAGCACGGCGGCGACGATGCCGAGGCCGGGCAGCGCGTCGGACACCTTGACGATCGCCGAGGCCGGCGCCAGTTCGTCGTGATGGTGCACCTCGATGTCGGCGTCCATCAACGCCTCGAGGTCGTGCGGCTGCATGCCGCCGACGATGATCACCTTGATCGAGTCGGCGAGGAAGTCCAGCGAGTGATGCCGCGCCAGGAACTTCGGATACTGCGCCATGATCGAGCTCGAGGTCGGGTTCTCGAAGTGCGCTTCGAGCGCCATCACGCCCTGCTGCTGGGCGACGCGGAACAACTGATACATCATCGCCAGCAGGTTGGCGTAGTCGTCCTTGCCGAGGCCGCTGCCGAAGGCGCCGATGATCTGCTTGACCATCTTGCTCAGCACCTTGCCCGGCGTGCTGACCAACATGCTGCCGAGGGCGGCGCCGCCGATGATCACGAATTCGGACGGCTGGAAGAGCAGCATCATGTGCCCTCCCGCCATGAGATAGCCGCCGAAGACGGCGGCGACGACGACAACCAGACCAATGATCACGAACATGAAGGCCTCAGTTCATCCACCGTGTCGACACGGCCGGTGCAGGGACGGTCATGGCCGATGGCTGGTTGCCTCGGAGCCATGCGCTCACGACATCGGGGTCGAAACGCGCGCCGGTGCGCTGCATCAATTCGCTGGCCGCCATGTCGGTGGAACACTGGAGCGCCAGGCACACCGAGGTCAGCGCGTCCACCGCGTCGGCGACGGCCAGGATGCGCGCGCCAATCGGGATGTCGACGCCGCGCAGGCCGCGCGGCTGCCCCGTCCCGTCGAAACACTCGAGCGACGACTCGACGATGACGGCGGCACGCCGCAGGAACGGCACGTCGGACATCACGTCGCGGGCCAGACGCACCTGCTCGACGCGCTGGGTCATCGCCATCGACCCAATCGACTCATTCGTGCCGGCCGGCGTCGGCCACGGTTCGGGCGTCAGCATGATCAGGCGGCCGACGTCGTGCACGAGCGCCGCCCGCTCGAGGTCGTCGATCTGATCCGGCGCCAGGCCCATTTCGAGGCCGATGCGTCCAGACAGATGCGCCACGCGGTGCAGGTGCGCCAGCGAATCCGGGTCGTGTCGATACATCCGACCTACCAGCGCCTCGAGCGCCGTCGTCGTCGAGACGACGTTCTCGAAGAAGGCGGCGGTAATCTGCCACTGCCGCTCGGCCTGGTCGTATGAAGGAATGGTGCGGGTGAGGATGTGCATCCGTCCGTGGCAATCGGCAGCGGGCAATCGTTCCTTGAAGGCCGGCGCCGCGGGCATGAGGTGTGTCATGGCCGCTCCGGAACCGCCGGTTCTTCGAGCACGCGCGTCGCTTCGTTGAGCACGACGATGTCGACGCGGCGATTGGAGGCGCGGCCGCCGGTGGTGTCGTTGCCGGCGCGAGGGCGGAACTCGCCATAACCGGCCGCCGACAGGCGGTCCGGCTTCAGCAGCCCCGAGCCGACGAGATACGCCACCACTTCGGTGGCGCGAGAGGTCGAGAGTTCCCAGTTGGAATGAAAGCGCGCCGTGTTGATCGGCCGGTTGTCGGTGTGGCCCTCGACGCGCACCGCGTTCGGCATCGCCGCGAGCACACGGCCGACGCGCGTGATGATCGCGCGCGCCGCCGGCGACAAGGTGGCGTCGCCGTCGCCGAACGACCCGGCTTCGGGAATGGCGATGACCATGCCGCGCGGATCCTCGATGAGCTGCAGCCGCTCTTCGTTCAGGTCGTCCTGCAGCGCCTGGCGCAGCGTCGCGCGCGTCGCCTCTTCGTCGGGCGCCGGCGGATCGGGAACGACAGTGGTGTCGACAGGCTGGGTCGATTCAGCCGGGGGCGTCTGCGCGAGGACGCCGTCGTGCGTGACGATCTGCCCGGCGAGCTGCGGCAGCTTGCTGACATCCTGCGCCGTCACCGCATACACGGCGGTGAAGAACGCGA
>JADZCY010000326.1 GCA_020851325.1 Acidobacteriota bacterium
CGTACCTGCTCGACAACCTGGCGTTCTACACCGCGATCCTCTGCCACTACATCGCCGACGGCCACGTGCCGCTGCACGCCGTGGTCAACTACGACGGCCAACTCACCAATCAGCACGGGCTGCACTCGCGTTGGGAATCGGAGCTGGTGGAGCGCAACGTCGACAAGCTGACGATCACCGCCGCGGCCGCCACACCGGTGACCAACCCGCGCGACTTCATGTTCGATGTGCTGCTCGCCTCGAACCGCCTCGTGCCGGATCTGCTGGCCGCCGACAAGGAGGCCACTGGGACGCGCGAGTTCTATGACGATGAGTATTTCGCGGCGTTTGCGGCGGCGCAGTTGCCGGTGGTGAACCAGCGGCTGAGCGAGTCCATTGCCGCTACTGCCGCGGCCATCACCGGCGCCTGGGAACAGGCCGGCCGTCCGGCGGTTCCCGTCGAGTTGCCGCGAACTCCTCGCCGCGTACGTCGTCCACAGTAACGTGCACGTCTATTTCATTCCGCTTGGCGGCGATCGCTACGAGCCGTATTACGAACACGAGGATGCCGCGCCGGCCGACGACGGCGCCGCGCCGCCGCGGGGGCTGTTCGCGCGGCTGAGCGCGCGGTTTGCCGCCATCATCCGCGACGCCGAACGCCAGCGTCACGAGGCGCGCGCGCATCAGCCGCCCGCCGGCATGATGGCGCGGCTGCAGCGGCGCATGCTGGCGTGGGTGGCCGAACGCGTGGCCGAACAGCGGCTGCTGTGGCGGCTGCGCGGCGAAGACGCGGCCGTGCTGCACGCGCCGGATACGCTGTCGCCCGACGAGGCGCGACGACTCTTCCTGGCCGGGATGCAGAAGGACGCCGACCGGCATCTCAAGCTGACCGCCGTCCATGCGCTGGGACTGGCGGCGTCGGCGCCGTTCGCGCTCATTCCCGGCCCCAATGTCTTCGGCTACTTCTTCACCTTCACCGTCGTCGGGCACTTCCTGTCGTATCGCGGCGCGCGCCGCGGCGTCGGCACCGTCCGCTGGACCGTGGAACCCTCGGCCGAGCTGTCGCAACTGGGACGAGCGGTGGGACTGTCCGGCACCGAGCGCTACGTCGCGATTCACGAGGCGGCCGAGCGTCTCGGGCTCGAACGTCTGGCGCGTTTCGTCGAGCGGATGACCTCGACACCTGCGTGATATTCTCGACCTCGTGACGCTAGCCGACCTGGCCGCCGCACTGGGCTGCCCGCTCGAGGGCGATGGCAGCCTCGACATCGCGCGCGTGGCCAAGATCGAGCACGCACGCGCCGGCGACCTCACGTTTCTCGCCAACATGAAGTACGCGCACGCGCTGGCGTCCACCGGCGCCTCGGCCATCATCATGGCCCCGGGCATCGACGGCGCGCCGTGCGCGGTGATCAGATCCGCGGAACCCTACGTCACTCTCGCGCGCGCCACCGCGCTGCTGTATCCGGCGGCACGCCCCGCGGCCGGCGTGCACGCGCTGGCCGTCGTCGACGACACCGCGACCATCGATCCCACGGCGTCGATTGGCCCGTTTGCCGTCGTCGGTGCCGGCGCGTCGATTGGCGCGCGCACCATCGTTCACGCGCATGCGGTGGTCGGCACTGGCGCGCGCATCGGTGAGGACTGCGTGCTGCACGCGCACGTCTCGGTGCGTGAGCGTTGCGTGCTTGGCGCGCGCGTCGTGCTGCAGGACGGCGTCGTCATCGGCAGCGACGGCTACGGTTTTGCCACCGCCGCCGACGGCACGCACGTCAAGATCCCGCAGATGGGCCCGGTCGTCATCGAAGACGATGTGGAGATCGGCGCGAATACGACGGTGGATCGTCCGGCGGTAGGCGAGACGCGCATCAAGGCCGGCACCAAGATCGACAACCTCGTGCAGATCGGTCACGGCGTCGTGCTCGGCCGCAACGTCCTGCTCGCGGCCCAGGTCGGCATCGCCGGCAGCACGACGCTCGGCGATTCGGTGACGCTCGGCGGACAAGTCGGCGTCGGCGGACATCTCGCGCTCGGCGATCGCGTCAAGGCGGTCGGGCAGTCGGGCATTACCAACTCGGTGGCGGCGGATCAGTTCGTGTCCGGGTATCCCGCCATCGACAACCGCGAGTGGCGCAAGGCATCGGTGATCTTCCGCCGGCTGCCGGAACTGCGCCGGCGCATCGGCGAACTCGAACGGCGCCTCGAGGCGCTCGAACAGGCCTGAGGTGCAACGCATGAGGCGAGTGATGCGCGGACTGATATCGACGATCGTCGCCGCCCTGGTGTGGGCCGGTTCGGTGGACGCCGCGTCGCGTCCGCCGAAGTTCACGTATCAGCGGCTGCAACTGCCGAACGGGCTCACCGTCATCCTGCACCAGGATCGATCGACGCCGATCGTCAACGTGCAGCTCTGGTATCACGTCGGTTCCAAGGACGAGAAGCCGGGCCGCACCGGTTTCGCGCACTTCTTCGAGCACCTGATGTTCAAGGGCTCGCGCAACGTCGAACCCGAACAGCACACGTCGATCATCGCCTCGGTCGGCGGCCAGGCCAACGCCTACACCAACGAAGACGTCACGGTGTTCTGGCAGACGGTGCCGTCGCAGTTCCTGCCGCTGGCGCTGTGGATGGAAGCCGATCGCATGGCGACGCTGCGCATCGAGCAGGACACGTTCGTCCGCGAGCGCGAGGTGGTGAAGGAAGAACGCCGCATGCGCATCGAGAACCAGCCGTACGGCCGGTTGAACGAGATCATCTACGAGCAGGCGTTCACTACGCACCCGTACCGGCACCCGGTGATCGGCAGCATGGAAGATCTCAACGCGGCGACGCTGGCCGACGTCCGCGACTTCTACTCCACCTACTACGTGCCGTCGAACGTGACGATGGTGCTGGCCGGCGACTTCGATATGGACGAAGCGATCGGCCTGGTGCATCGCTACCTGGATCGCGTGCCGAAGGCCGAGAAGCCGGTGCCGCGCGACATCCCGCGCGAGCCGGCGCAGAAGGCCGGCAAGCGTGCGGTGGTCCAGGAGTCCGTGCCGCTGCCCGCCGTGGTCGTCGCGCATCACATCACCTACGACGGGCACCCGGATGCGTATCCACTGCACATCCTCGCCAAGGTGCTGTCCGACGGCCAGAGTTCGCGCATCTATCAGAAGCTCGTCTACGAGTCAGGCCTGGCGCTCACCGCGTTCGGACAGGCGAATCTCATCGAGCATCCGAACCTGCTCTACACCGTCGCCATCGTCAATCCGGGACAGACGCCGGAGGCGGTCGAGAAGGCGCTGATTGCCGAACTCGATCGCATGAAGAAGGACGGCGTCACTCCGCGTGAGCTGCAGCGTTCGAAGAACCAGTTCGCGCGCGACTACATCCTCGGCCGCGAAACCGTGCAGCAGAAGGCGACGCATCTGGCACACGCCGAGGTGCTGCATTCCGACATCACCACCGCCGATGGCGAGTTCGACATCTTCCAGAACATCACGCAGGCCGACGTGCAGCGTGTCGCCAACACCTACTTCACGCCGGAAAGCCGTGTGGTGATCCACGTCATGCCGCGCGGTTCGGCCGGTGGACGGGCCGGCGCACCGGTGGGCGAGGTGCAGCAGTGAAGACGTTCACCACCGCCGCCCTCACGCTCACGCTGCTGACGACGATTGCAGTGGCGCAGACGGCGCAGCAATGGCCGCGCGAGTTTCCGCCGCGGCCGCTGCAGCCGCGTCCCGTCACCTTCCCGGCCTTCGAGGTGAAGACGCTGCCCAATGGTCTCACCGTGGTGCTGGTGAGCCAGAACGAGCAGCCGGCGATCAGCATCCGCATGATCGTGCGCGCCGGCGCGGCGCAGGATCCGAAAGACAAGCTCGGCCTGGCGATGCTCACCGCCACGCTGCTCGACCAGGGCGCCGGCACGCGGTCCGCGCAGGCACTGGCCGACGAAGTGGATTTCCTTGGCGCCGTCCTCAGCACCGGCGCCGGCACCGATCTGAGTTTCGTCAACAGCGTCGTCATGAAGGACGACTACGCCGCCGGCCTGGCCATCCTGTCCGACGTTGTCCGGCGTCCGACGTTCCTGCAGAGCGAGATCGATCGCCAGCGCCAGCAGGCCGTGTCGGCGTTGAAGGTGGCGGCGGAGGATCCCGGTGCGGTGGCCAGTCGCGTCATCGACCGGCTGATCTACGGCTTTCATCCGTATGGCATGCCCGGCTCCGGCACCGAGCTGTCGCTGACCAGCCTGACGCGGACGGATTTCGTCGACTTCCACAAGCGCCACTTCGTCCCCAACAACGCGCTCGTCGCCGTTGTCGGCGACATCTCGACGGGTGACGCCCTGGCCGGCATCGAGAAGTTCTTCGGCGACTGGGAACGCGCCGAGTTGCCGCCGTTCAATCCGATTGCGCCGCCGGAGCCGACGCGGCGGCTGGTGATCATCGATCGCCCGGACGCGGCGCAAACCGAGATTCGTGTCGGGCATCTCGCCATCCCGCGCAAGCACGACGACTTCGAAACCTTCGATCAGACCGCCAAGATCCTCGGTGGTGAAGGCGCCAACCGCCTGCAGCAGGTGCTGCGCAGTCAGCGGCAGTTGACCTACGGTGCGTCCGCCGATCTCGAGGCGTTCAAGTGGGCAGGTGCCGTGGTGGCGGAAACCAACACGCAGACGCCGAACACCGCCGAGGCGCTGCGCGTGATCGTCGACGAGTTCTCGCGGCTGCAGCGCGAGAAGGTGCACGAGGCCGAGCTCGAAGCGGCGCAGGATTACGCGGTCGGGCACTTCCCGCTGACGATCGAGACGCCGGATCAGCTGGCGACGCAGGTGTTGAACCAGTTGTTCTACGGGCTGCCGGTGGAAGACCTGCCGAAGTTCCGTGAGCGCACGCTCGCCGTGACGCCCGACGACATCCAGCGCGTGGCGCGGTGGTTCGTGCGGCCCGATCAGTTGTCGATCGTGCTCGTCGGCAATGCCGCCGAGTTCGTCGGCACGCTGAAGGGCGCCGGCTTTGGTCCCTTCGAACGTATTCCGATTGATCAACTCGACGTTCTCGCCGCGGACCTGACGAAACAGTGAAGGTGATGATCTCGTGCGGCGAGCCGTCCGGCGACGTTTACGCCGGCGCGCTCGTCCGCGCGCTGCGCGTCAAGACGCCGGATGTCGAAGTGTTCGGGCTGGGCGCGGAGCATCTGGCCGCCGCCGGGGCGGACCTCATTGCCGACTTCCGCGGTCTGGCGGTGACCGGGCTGACCGAAGCGCTCAAAGTACTGCCGCGGTCGTGGGCCACCTACAAGCAGCTTGTCGCCGCCGCGCGCCAACGCCGGCCCGACGTGCTCGTCCTCGTCGACTATCCCGACTTCAACTTCCGCCTGATGCGCGCCGTCAAGGCGCTCGGCATCCCGGTCGTCTACTACATCAGCCCGCAGCTCTGGGCCTGGCGTGCCGGCCGCATGAAGACGATGAAGGCGCTCGTCGACCGCGTGCTGGTGATCTTTCCGTTCGAGGAAGAGATCTACCGGCGCGAAGGCGTGGACGTACGCTTCGTCGGCCATCCGCTGGCGGAACTGACGGCGCCGTCGGCGGCGCGTGCCGTGTTGATGCAGCAGTTCGGTCTCGACGTCGCACGGCCCGTGGTGGCGCTGCTGCCGGGGAGCCGCACGAACGAACTGGAGCGCCTCGCGCCGGTCCTCGCGGGAGCCCGCGCCCGCATTGCCGAACGCCGCCCCGACGTGCAGTTCATCGTCGCGCGTGCGCCGCACCTGAGCGACGAACTGTTCGCGCCGTTTCGTGACGCCGCCACGATCGTCGAAGGGCGGACAGACGATGTGCTGAGTGCGAGTGATGTGGTGTTGACGGCGTCGGGGACAGCGACCGTGCAGACGGCGATGCACGGCAAGCCGATGGCCGTGTTGTACAAGCTGTCGCCGATGACCTACCGCCTGGGCAAGCCGCTGGCGCGCGTCGACATGTATGCGATGGTCAACCTGATTGCCGGCCGCCGTATCGTGCGCGAGTTGATTCAGGATGCCTGCACGCCGGAGGCGGTGGCGGACGAAGCGGTGCGGCTGCTGAACGACGCGGCGTATCGCGAGCAGATGATCCGCGACCTCGCGGATGTCACCGCAAAGCTCGGCGGCCCCGGCGCCAGCGCGCGGGCGGCGGAAGGGGTGGGGGAAGTGGTGCTGAAAGGTGCTGAAGGGTGCTGACAGGTGCTGACGGGTGCTGACGGGTGCTGAAAAGGTGCTGAGAGGTGC
>JADZCY010000327.1 GCA_020851325.1 Acidobacteriota bacterium
GCAAACGCCGGTGTCGCGTCGATGGACGGGAGCAACGCCGCCAGGCGCCGCTGCAGCACGCTGGTCTTGTGCGGCAGTTGCGCGTCGCGCGACTCTTCATCGGCAAACGGTTCATCCTCGCCACCGCAGATCACGCGCCCGTCGGCGGTGGCGCGGATGTAGAGATACGGGTCCGACGCCTCCCACACGAACGGGCGCCGCGGCCACAGACGCCGCGGCTGACACACCGTCGCAATCGCCCACGTCGACACGACGCGGTGCCCACTTGCCGGCACCACCTTTGGCATTTCGTAGCCGGTGGCCAGCACCAGATGACGCGCGCGGATGGTGCGACCGGCAGCCGTGCGCACGTCGACGCCGCGACGCGTGGCCTCGATATCCGTGACCTCCACCGGCGACAGCACACGCGCGCCTCGACGCACCGCGATCCGCAACAACGCGCTCGCAAGACGACGAGGATCGGCGGCGATGTTGCCTTCGCTGCGAATGGCGGCGCGACCGCTGATGCCAAACAGGCGCGCCACGCGCGAGGGTTCCAGATATTCCACCTCGAGGCCGGCGCGCTGACGGGCGACGCATTCGTGGCGCAGATCGCGGCGGCCGAGCACGTCACCGTCGAGGTACAGCGACTCGCGCTCCTCGAGCGCGGCGTCGATTCGCAGTCGCGTGATACGACGATGCAGCGCGGTGACGGCCAGCGACGATCGCCGCCAGATGCGCGACGCGCGGGCCCAGCCGATCGCATCGGCCAGGTGCGACAGCGGGACGTCGAGGTCGTACTGGATGAGCGCGGTGGAGGCGGGCGTCGAGCCGTGCACCGGCGGCCGCCGATCGACGACGATGACGTCGTGGCCGTCGGCGGTGAGGCGCTCGGCGAGGAGCGCGCCGGTGATGCCGGCGCCAACCACGAGCACATCCGTCGCCCGTTCGCGCCGATGCGCGTGATACGGCACGGGCGTGACGCGATGCGCCTGCCACACCGACTGCCCGGTGCGCAGATCGCGATGACGGCTGATCGACATTCCGTCAGTCGAGGACGCGCCGCTCGTTGTTGCGCGACGCCGCGCGCTCGCTCAGCGTGATGGCGGCACGCACCGGCTTCGGCAGCCCAATCTCCGCGCCCCGCACCGACTCGAAGGGATGCGGCGTGTGGCGATCGTTGCGGCCGGGCAGCAGCAGATTGACGACGGCCATCACGCGCAGCGTGAGGTTCGGCATCAGCGTCGCCGCCTTCGCGATGTGGCGCACCGTGAACGGCACGACGATTTCCGCGTGACCGCGGGCGACGCCGTGGAGGATCTGGCGCACGGCCCGTTCAGCGCCCATCGACACGCCAGGCAACCCGCTGGCCAGCGCAAAGGCCGCAAACTCGCGCGGCACGTCGCCACGGAAGCGCGCCTGCAGGTGCGAGCCGGTGCGCATCAGGCCGGGATACACCGTGGACACGCGCACGCCCTGCTGCCGCAGTTCCGCCGCCATCACCGACGACAAGCCGGCCTGCGCATACTTGCTGGCGCAGTAGGCGGAAAGATGCGGCACCGCGATCTTCGCGCCAATCGAGGCGATGTTCACCACCTGCGGATGCTTCGACGTCAGCAGGGCCGGCAGCGCCGCGCTCGTCATGTGCACGGTGCCCCAGAAGTGAACGTCCATCAGCGCCCGCAGATCCGCAATGCTGGTGTAACTCAGTGGCGCGCTCAGGATCTGGCCGGCGTTGTTGATCAGCACATCGATGGTGCCGACCTGCGCGACGACTTCGCGGATCGCCCGCGCGCAGTCATCCACCTGCGTCACGTCCGCCACCACCGTCAACGGCTCCGGCGTCATCGTCTCGGCGGCGCGCGCCAGTTCAGCGGCGTCGCGCGCGAGCAATATGACACGGGCGCCCTTCGCGGTCAGCGTCCGCGCCATCACCAGACCAAGGCCGCGCGATCCGCCCGTCACCAGGACGATGCGGTTGCGCCAGGAGGCCGCGGAGAGGCGGGGCCGCCAGGCGGTCCAGGCCGCGGCGGCGGCAATGCCAGTGGCGGCCGACATCGCCACCACCGGCCACGACGCGCGCAGCTCACGCGGCACTGGTTTCGCCTCCGAGCAGCGTCAGCACTTCGCCGGTGATGTAACTCGAATCCGCGGCGGAGGCGAAGAACACCAGCGCCGGTGCAATCTCCTCCGGCTGCGCCGGCCGCTTCATCGGCGTGTCCTGGCCGAACACGGCCACCTTGTCCGCCGGTTTGTCGGCGACGTTGAGCGGCGTCCACACCGGGCCCGGCGCGACGGCGTTGACGCGGATGCCTTTCGACATCAGGTTCTGCGCCAGCGACTTGGTGAACGCGTGAATCGCGCCCTTGGTGGACGCATAGTCGAGCAGATGCGCGCTGCCTTCGAGGCCGGTGATCGATCCGACGTTGATGATGGCCGCGCCGCGCTTCATGTGCCGCACCGCCGCGCGCGCCAGATAGAAGTAGGCGTAGATGTTGGTGCGAAACGTCCGGTCCCACTGCTCGTCGTCGATATCGGCAATGGCTTCCTGGTGGTGCTGATACGCGGCGTTGTTGACCAGGATGTCGAGCCGGCCGAAGGTCTTGACGGTTTCCTCGACGAGCTCCGCGCAGGTGCCGCTGTCCTGCAGATCGCCGGGCACGAGCAGGCAGCGCTGCCCTTCCTGTTCAATAGCGGCGGCGGTCGCTTCGGCGTCGTCCTGTTCTTCGGGGAGGTAGCCGATGGCGACGGATGCGCCCTCGCGCGCAAACAGAACGGCAGTGGCGCGACCTATGCCCGAGTCGCCGCCGGTGATGATGGCGACCTTGCCTTTCAACTTTCCCGATCCTGTGTAACCGGGTGCCTCGAAGTTGGGGGCGGGCGTCATCGCGGCCTCGAGGCCGGGGCGGTCCTGATGCTGTTCAGGGAACGGGGGTTTGGGCTGCGGCCGCGGCTTCGGGCTCATGCGTGGCACCTCGCGCGTCTCCGTAGCACCTTCCATGCC
>JADZCY010000328.1 GCA_020851325.1 Acidobacteriota bacterium
CCGGGATCGACTGCACGCCGAGGCGACGCTCGGGCCACAGCATCTTGATCATGCCGTCGGTGAAGGCCGTCATGCGGCCCTGCACGCTCGGGTCCTTGACGTAGATGCCGACGGAGTTGTTGTGCAGGTAGGGCGCCGTCGCCCAGATGCTGGTGAGCGACGCCGTGCGGTAGTAGCCGAGGCCGCCCTGCGGCAGGTCGAACGTCAGCGGCTCCGTGGGATCCTGCGGGTTGTAGAGGTTCGTCAACTTCCCCGCCGACGGCAGCGCCTTGTAGCTTTCCGACGAGAACTGATCCCAGATGCCGCCGCGAGTGGCGTTGGTGGCCAGCGATCGCGCCGCGTTCGTGCCGATCTGCGTGACCGGATAGCGCTTGTCGTCCGACAGGAAGTTGTCCGCAAGGAAATCAGGTTGCTGCACGGCCTCGCGGAACCACGCGCGCGCGTCGGTGGCCGACGCCGGCGGACGCTTGCTGGAGTGGCAGTTCGCACACGTCTCCGCAAAGGCCTGCCGGCCTACGCGCAGCGTATCTTCCGAAGTGTTGAGATAACGCGTGCCGTTCGGCGCATCCTTCAACAGCAGCGGCTTCATGGTCTTCAGGAACGCCTCCGCGTGTTCCATGCGCGCTTCAGTCTGCACCCACTCCGGGCACGTCTGCCGCGCGTGATCCATGTCGAAGGGTTCCTGCTTCTTCGCGATGCCGAGCACCGGATCGTGACGCGTCACCCAGTAGTCGCCGCACATGCCGATGTTCACGTAGACGCGCAGCGACGCGCCGGCGACGCCCACCGAATCCGCACCGTCCTTGAGGATGTGGTGCACGGCGCGCATCGTGCCGTCCTTCATGCGCTCCTGTTCCGTGGGCCGCGCGCCGAGGTTGAAGATCGTGTTGATCGCGTTCGGGTTGTTGATGTGATCGGTGGCGAAGCGCGAGGTGTCGGACGTCCCCGCCGGCTGGCGTGCCGCAACGTGCCAGCGGAAATCATCCGGCTTCATCGTCAGGCTGAACAGCTTGCCTTCCTCCCAGTATTGGTTGCCGATCGTGCCGGCGAGGTTGTTCCACGTCGGACGCTCGGGATCAGTGGGCGGGTCGAGCGGGTTGAAGCCGATGTGGCAGAAGCCGCACGTCATGCCGACCAGATAGGGCGGCTGCATCGTGCCGGGATGTTCGAGGTACTTCGCCGCATCCCAGTTGGCGGCGTCGAACCGCGGATTCGGGAAGCGACGCAGACCGACGATGCCGCTGGCCTGGCCGGGGACGCCGGGAACGGCCGGTTGATCGCAGCGATCCATCCACAGGCCGTACTGATCGGGAGCGGTGGCGGCTTCGCATCCGGGCTGCGTGATCGCACCGAGTTCGCGGAATCGGCGTCCGTGACGCCGGCTGTCGACGTAGTTCAGCAGGTTGACGTTGCCGTCAGTGAGCCGCGCCATCTCGACCCAGAACTTCTCGTTGCCGCCGGTCCAGAAGTACCAGGTGTCACGGCCTTCACGTTCGTCCGGCGTGAGCGGGCGATGGCCGTAACCGTAATCGTCGGCGTAGGCGGGCTGATGCGAGGCGGCGACCGTCGGTGCACCGGAGACCGCGACGGCCAGAGCCGCGGTGAACAGCAAGCCGCAGGTAGCGGAGAGCAGATGACGCACGACTCCTCCTTCCGCGCCGGCAGGGAGCCGGCGAGTTACCGAAGTGGTGAAGCCGAACGAAGAGACGTTTCAGAACTCGACGAACACGCCGATGCCGAACGAGGGAACGAGGCGGACCGTGTCTGCGAACTCGACGCCGCGATGGCGCCAGACGGCCCGGGCGTCGGCCCGAAGGCCAAGCGAGCGGCGGATGCCGTCGCCGCCGCGCAACCACGCCAGAGCGCCGGCGCCAGCATAGTAGAAGCGCCCGGTCTGCACCAGCGTTCGTTCGCTATACAACTGGCGCAGATAGCCGCCGCCGCCGCTCAGGAAGGGGCGGACGCGGCCGGCCAGGCGGACGCGCGGCACCTGCCAGGTGACGCCGGCGCCAAGCGTCAGCTGCACGAGCTCCTCGGCGTCGAGCGTGGTGGTGCCGGACACTTCGGCGTCACCGGAGATCCGCGTGGTCAAGCCGGGTCGCTGATAGCCGGCGGCAAACTCCACCGTCAGCGCTTGCGTGACGGCGTAACCGAGGCGCAGTTCGCCACCTGGCGAGGCGTCCACCTCGGTCTCCGCGCGCAGCAGGGTGAAGCCCGGACTCGACGAGCCGGGACCATTGCCGCGCAGCGTCGCCGTGGCGTCGCCAACCGGATAGCTTCCCCACCAGGTGAGACCGCCGCTCACCGTCACATGATTGCGCCGCAGCGACGGCGGGGCATCCTGCGCCAGCGCGGCCGTAGCGACAGCAAGCATCGCAACGGCGAGCGCTGTGATGCGTGCGACGCGCCTCACTTCGGCACCACGGGGATTGTGATCGGCGCGGCGGCGCCGCCCTTCGGCACGACGAGCATTCGCGGCGCGTAGGCCACCCGAAAGTTCACGTCCACGCCACCGGCCAGAAAGCTCTCGACGTCCGCGTCATCGAGCGGCTCGACGCGGACGAGATGTGGACCTTCGGCGAGACCGGCGATGACGAACTCGCCGTCGGTATTGAGCGTGAAGCCGCCGACGATGGTGCCGGTGATGAGGTTGAAGGCGGTCACGTGCGCGCCGAAGACGCCGCGGCCGTTCTGCTCGACGCGGCCCTGAATGCTGCCGGTGCGGCCGTGCGTGGCTTCGGAACCGTAGATGTCGAGCAGGCCGGCAATATCGTCGGGCTGCAGCGCGCGATCGGCAGTGGAACCGGCGGCGAGCGCAATCGGGAACATCACCGCGCCGCTGCCCTGCACGCGACGGCCGCCGGAGGGCGTGAGTTCGGTCTCGCCGATCGCCGAGTGGCCGAGACCGATGAAGTGCCCGAGTTCGTGCAGCACGACGGACTCGACGTCGACGCGACCCGTCTCCCCGGCGTCGGCCACCGACCACGGGAAGATCGTGTTGAAGAAGATGTCGGCTTCGGCGATGGTGCCGGTGGCGCCGTCGAGCAGCAGGCTGGTAGCGCCGAGCACGCGATCGAGGTCGGGTCGATCGAGAAAGCCGATGGTGTTGCGGCTGTCGGCGCCAGCCGGCGACGTCGTGGTGAAGCCCTGGAACTCGAACGACAACGTCGTGCCGGGCAGGGCCTGCCACGTGGACGCGGCACGGGCCACAGCGGCGCGGAGATCGCCGGCGGTGACGTTGGTCACATCGCGCTCGCTGATGAAGTAGCGGATGGGACCCGCCGGCCACCGCACGTCGATGGTCTGATCACCGAGGCGGAAACCGAACTTCAGATAGGCGTGTGCCGGCGCGGTGTAAGTCAGCGACAGTGCAGCGACGAGCGTGACAGCCACCAGGCGCCGCATCAGTGCGCCTCCTGTGCCGTCTGCACGGCGGCGGCAAACGCCGGCAGCGGCAACGGCCGGCGAGTCGGTTCGCCGCGGACGAGTCGCTGCGCGCTTGCCGGTGTCTCGATGACGGGTGGCGTCACCACGACTCCGCCGGAGCGCGCGTCACGCGACACGCGGAAGACCCCCTGCGTAGTACCGGTGACTACCGGGATGCTCGGTCCGCTGCCGGTGAGGAACAGCACCACCTCGTCACCGGTGCTGAACCGCGGCGCGCCGGGAATGACGTTGACGTAGCCGCCAGCTTCTCCGCCGGGCACGCGCACCGACACGCGGTCGCCAAGCTGGCCCTTCAGGTACGCGATTGCCTCGACGGTGATCACGCTATCAATCGCGCGCCGGTCCGCCGTCCACTGCCCGCGCACGTCAACCACCCGCCCATGCACGATGGCCACCGATTGCGTCACCAACTCGGTGAACGTCATCGGCTTCACCGTCAACGCCGCCAGCGGCGAGCCGGCGAGCGACAGCAGCGCTACGATCATCACCTTACGCATCCGCACACGCACCTCTCAGCACCTTTTCAGCACCCGTCAGCACCCGTCAGCACCTGTCAGCACCCTTCAGCACCTTTCAGCACCACTTCCCCCACCCCTTCCGCCGCCCGCGCGCTGGCGCCGGGGCCGCCGAGC
>JADZCY010000329.1 GCA_020851325.1 Acidobacteriota bacterium
CGAAGGACGCGAGATGCTGGCCGGTCCACGTCGAGCGCGCCGCCACCAGGTCCGCCGGCGTGCCTTCGAAGACAACGCGACCGCCGTCGTGACCGGCGCCTGGACCGAGATCGATGATCCAGTCCGCGTGCGCCATCACCGACTGATGATGCTCGATGACGATCACCGACTTGCCGCCGTCGACGAGTCGATCGAGTAGCCCGAGCAGCTGCGTGAGATCGGCGAGGTGCAGGCCGGTGGTCGGTTCGTCGAGCACATAGA
Organism: Acidobacteriota bacterium; assembly: GCA_020851325.1. Lineage (GTDB taxonomy): Bacteria > Acidobacteriota > Vicinamibacteria > Vicinamibacterales > UBA2999 > VFZN01. The sequence goes on from JADZCY010000329.1 coordinate 262, forward strand.
CGCCGCCCTCGTCCCCCATGTGCGTCGCCAGCTTCAGCCGCTGCCGCTCGCCACCCGACAACGTCGTCAGGGGCTGGCCGAGACGCAGGTAGCCGAGGCCGACGTCGACCATGCGCTCGAGAATGGCGTGCGCCACCGGCGTGTGGGCCGACCCGGCGCCGAAGAATGTCGCGGCCTCCGCCGCCGGCAGGTCGAGCACGTCGGCGATGTTCAGTCCGCCGAGCTGGTATGCGAGCACCGCGGCCTGGAAGCGGCGACCTTCACAGTCTTCGCACACGGTGGTGACGCCGGCCATCATCGCCAGGTCCGTGTAGATCACACCGGCGCCGTTGCACGTCGGGCAGGCGCCTTCGGAGTTGGCGCTGAACAGTGCCGGCTTCACGCCGTTCGCCTTCGCGAACGCCTTGCGGACCGGCTCCAGCAGTCCCGTGTAGGTGGCGGGATTGCTGCGCCGCGATCCGCGAATCGGCGTCTGGTCGATGGTCACCACGCCGTCGCGCCCGCTCACCGACCCATGAATCAGCGAGCTCTTGCCCGAACCGGCCACGCCGGTGATCACCACCAGCACGCCCAAGGGAATATCGACATCGACGTTGCGCAGGTTGTGCGTGCGCGCGCCACGAACCTTCATCACGCCGCTGGCCGAGCGGACCGCGCGCTTCAGCGACGCCCGATCGCTCAGGTGGCGGCCGGTCAGCGTGCCGCTGGCGCGTAACCCTGCGACGCTGCCCTCGAACACCACGTCCCCACCCGCGGTGCCGGCACCTGGTCCCAGATCGATCACGTGGTCGGCAATGCCGATCACTTCCGGCTTGTGCTCGACGACAAGCACGGTGTTCCCCTTGTCGCGCAGGCGGCGGAGCAGATCGTTCATGCGCTGGATGTCGTGCGGGTGCAGGCCGATCGTCGGCTCGTCGAACACATAGGTGACGTCGGTGAGCGACGACCCGAGGTGCCCGACCATCTTCGTGCGCTGCGCTTCCCCACCCGACAACGTGCCCGAGGGCCGGTCCAGGCTCAGATATCCGAGCCCGATCTCGACGAACGACTCGAGCGTGTGCCGCAGTCTGGCGACGAGCGGCGCCACCGCCGGCGCGTCCAGACCGGCAATCCACGCCGACAGATCGCTGATCTGCATGGCGCAGGCGTCTGCGATGTTGATGCCCTTGATCTTCGACGAGCGTGCGGCTTCGTTCAGCCGCGTGCCCTGGCAGTCCGGACACGTCGTGAAGGTGACCGCGCGCTCGACGAACGCGCGGATGTGCGGCTGCAGCGCGTCGACGTCCTTCGACAGGAACGACTTCTGGATGCGCGGCACCAGCCCTTCGTGCGTGAGGTTGGCGCCCGCCACCTTCACCTTGATCGGTTCCTGATAGAGAAAGTTGTGCAGTTCCTTCTTCGAGAACTTGCGAATCGGCTTGTCGGGATCGAATCCCGCCGCCGCGAACATCTTCACGTACCAGCCGTCGGCGGCGAATCCCGGCACGGTGATGGCGCCCTCGTTCAACGACTTGCCGGCGTCGTAGATCTGCGTCAGGTCGATGTCGTTGACCGCGCCCATGCCCTCGCATCGCGGACACATCCCGCCGCTGGTGGTGAACGTCTTCTTCTCGGTCTTCCCCGCGCCCTTCTCCACCGTGATCGATCCAACGGCGCGCACGGACGGGACGTTGAACGAGAAGGCGTTGGACGGCCCGATGTGCGGCTGGCCCAGGCGGCTGAACAGCACGCGCAGCATCGCGTTGGCGTCGGTCGCGGTGCCCACCGTCGACCGCGCGTTCGCGCCCATCCGCTCCTGATCGACGATGATCGCCGGCGTCAGGCCGTCGAGCACGTCGACTTCGGGACGGCCAACCGTCGGCATGAAGGCCTGCACGAACGCGCTGTAGGTTTCGTTGATCAGCCGCTGCGATTCCGCGGCGATGGTGCCGAAGACGAGCGACGACTTGCCCGATCCCGATACGCCGGTGAATACGGTGAGCCGGCGCTTCGGGATCTCGACGCTGATGTCCTTGAGGTTGTTTTCCCGCGCGCCCTGCACGCGGATGAGGTCGTGATTGTCCGCCGGATGTGCCGTCGACGGCGACGACTGCTTCTTGGCGCTCATCCGATCGAGTATCGACGCACTGTCAAGCGGCATCGATACCGAACCGGCGCGGGCGCGATCGCGGCGCGATCAGCGGATGGTGCGCGGCGCCGTGGATTCGCGCACGGCCACCGCGAGCGCGTGAAGCACGCGGGCGGTGTCCGGCGGACCAATGCATCCGTCCGTGACACTCTGGCCGTAGACGAGGCGATCAGGAGACTCGAGCGGCTGGCGGCCGGGAACCAGCGCGCTTTCGATCATCACGCCAAGAACCTCACGACGACCCGCGGCCACGTAGTCCGCCACCTGCAAGCCGACATCGACCTGCCGCCGGTAATCACCGCCGCAGTTGCCGTGCGCGCAGTCGATCATCAGCCGCGGCGTCAGGTCCGCCTCGCGCAGGCGCCCGACCGCATCGTCGATGGACGCGAGGTCGTAGTTCGGCCCCGAGGTTCCACCGCGGAGCACGAGGTGGCAGTCGGTGTTACCCGCGGTGGTCAGGACGGCCGGACGGCCATCGGGCGTCACGCTGATCAGGCGCTGCGGCAGGCGCGCCGACACCAGCGCGTTCACCGCCACCTGCACGTCGCCGCTGGTGTTGTTCTTGAAACCGACCGGACACGCCAGGCCGGATGCCATCTGCCGATGCACGGGGCTTTCGGTGGTGCGGGCGCCGACGGCAACCCAACTGACCAGATCGCCGAGGTACTGCGGCGTCATCACGTCCACGAACTCGGTGGCCGTCGCCAGGCCCATCCCGTTGATCTCGCGCAGCAGACGCCGCGACGCGACGAGTCCGAGGTCGATGCGGCCCGACCCGTCGAGCATCGGATCGTCGAGGAACCCCTGCCACCCGCCTCTGGTCCGCGGCTTCTCGACATACACGCGCATGGCGACGACGAGCGCATCAGCGAGCGGCGCGGTTTCGGCCGCCAGCCACTCCGCATAGTCGCGTGCCGCGGACACATCATGAATGGAACACGGTCCGACGACGACGAGCAGGCGGCGATCGCGGCCGGCCATGATGTCACGGACAACGGCGCGCGAATGGCTGACGTGATCGGCGATGCCGCGGTCGATGGGCACCTCCGCGCGCACGTCGTCTGGCGCCGGCAGCACGAACGCGCTCGTCGCCTGTGCGGGTGACACGTGGTCTCTCATGCAGATGTCGCCACCGTCCATCGCGCGGAAGGCCTGCGCGTCGAGGCTCATGATCGTGCGCTCCCCTGCAGCGGATGTCCGTGCTCGTCGACGCCAAGCGCCCGCAGCAGCGTCCGGAACTTCGCGCTGGTTTCTGCCGCTTCCGCCGCCGGGTCCGATCCGGCGACGATGCCGGCGCCGGCGAACAGGCGCGCGGCGCGCCCTTCGATCTCGGCGCAACGAATCGTCACGTTCCAGCGGCCGTCGCCGCGGGCGTCGCACCAGCCTACTGCTCCGGTGAAGTAGCCGCGATCGAACGGTTCCAGTTCGGCGATGAGCGCCCGCGCAGCCTCGCTCGGCGAACCGCAGACGGCCGGCGTCGGATGCAGGGCGATGGCCAGTTCCAGCGCCGAGATATCGCGTGTCACATCGCCCTCGATCGGCGTCGCCAGGTGCCACATCGTCGACGTGGACGCGAGGACGGGCGCCGCCGGCGCGTGCAGGCGGCGGCAGTGCGGCGCCAGCGTGTCGAGGACGTGCTCGACGACAACGCGGTGTTCACGCTGGTCCTTCGCCGAAGCGCCAAGGGCACGCGCGGTCTCGCGGTCGGCCGCAGGATCCGCCTGACGCGGCGCGGAGCCCGCCATCGGCAGCGACGTCACCGTCGTCCCCTGCTTTTGCACGAGCAGTTCCGGACTGGCGCCCACCAGCGTGCGTGCCGTGCCGCCATCGCGCGGTGCGACCGGCACGCAGAAGGCGCTGGCATTGGTGTCGGCAAGCAGGCGGGCAAACACCTGACGCGGATCGATTGGCGCCGACGCTTCGAGTTCCAGCATGCGTGCCAGCACGACCTTGGTCACCGCCGGCGACCCGTTGCGGACGGCGCCGGCCATGCGCGCCAACGCCTCGCGGACGGCGGTCTGATACGCCGCGCGCGAGGGCTGTTCGGTCACACTCCAGGTGAGGCGCGCGGGTGCGGCCCCATGGACCTGGTTGCCTGGCTGGCTGCTGACACGACGCGATTGCTCCGGCGCCACCAGGTGCGCCGGCGCATGGCGGTCGAACGGCAGGGCGCCGACCAGGATCGAGACGCCGCCGGCACCGACGACGCGCAGGGCGGCGTCGAGCAGTCCGTCAGCCACGGATTGGGACAGAATGAGACGAGCGCCGACGGCCTCGATGGTCTGCCCGTCGCCGGCGAAGACGAAGGGAAGCGAATCCGCGGGTGCCGGCTGACGCGCGGCTGAGACGGGGGACGGCATGACGGTGACGGACACGGGACTCACTTCCTGACGCTGAAACCAGGATCTGGAAGATGAGACTGAGTCTCATCTCAACTGCTACCATAATGACGACCATTTTGGTCGGTCAACTGACGAATCGTTCAGGTACGTGTCCAATCCTTCTGTTTCCCGCCATCGCGTCCTCGTCGTCGAAGACGAGGAGAAGCTGGCCCGGGCGCTCCACGAGAGCCTCGACCACGACGGCTACGACGTCACGGTGATCGCCTCCGGAGACGAGGCGCTGCAGGCGGCGTCCACCGGCGCCTTCGACGCCATCCTGCTCGACGTCATGCTGCCGGGCCTCGATGGGTTTGCCGTGCTCGAGGGCCTGCGGTCCCGCGGGCTGGCGACGCCGGTGCTGATGCTCACGGCGCGGGATGCCCTCTCCGACCGGGTCCGCGGACTGGACGCCGGCGCCGACGACTACCTGGTGAAACCGTTCGCGCTGCCGGAACTGCACGCGCGCGTGCGTGCCCTCGTCCGCCGCGGCGGCCGCACCGACCTTCGCCTCGGCATCGCCGACCTCGTCGTCGATCGCCTGCACCGGAAGGCGACGCGCGCCGGACAGGAGCTCGTCCTGACGCCGCGCGAGTTCGACCTGCTGGCGTACCTGCTGCAACACGCCGGACAGGTGGTGCCGCGCGAGATGATTGCGCGCGACGTCTGGCATCAGGACACTCGCGGCACGACGCTCGACAACGTGATCGACGTGCACCTCGTCCGGCTGCGCCGGAAGGTGGACGATGGTTTTACGCCTCGTCTCATTCACACGATCCGCGGGCTCGGCTTCGTGTTGACCGAGAGTCAGGCATGACGTCGGCACGCGAGTGAGCTGCGTTGGACACGCCACGTGAGACGCTGAAGGCGATGTCTGCGGCCAACCCGCGGACCTCGCGTCCGCCCGGGCGCTGGTCCCTTCGCGCCCGCCTCATCGTCTGGTTCGTCGCGTTGTTGACGGCGACGATGGCGGCGTTTGCGGCGGTGTTGTTCTTTTCGGTGCGCTACGGCCTGTGGGGCGAGTTCGACCGCCGCCTCGGCCAGGAAGTGGAATCGGCGCGCAGCGTGCTGGGCCCCTACTGGACCAGCGGCGGCATCAGCGCCCCGGAGTTCATCAATCCGCTGCCTGAACACGACCGGCGCTGGATGGAAGTGTGGTCGCCGCACGGCGAACGACTGTTCCGATCGCCGGAAGCGGAGGCGCAGCCGATCGACGGGCTCGGCGAGGCGATCACGGCGCGCGTGTGGTCGGTGTCCGACGCCCACGCGCGGCCGATGCGGGTGCTCGACGCGCCGACGGAGATCATCGGCATGCCGGTGGTGATCCGCGTCGCGCAGTCCGAAGAATCCATCCGCGCGCTGATTCGCGCCATCTGGCTGTCCATCGCCGCCAGCCTGGCGGTGGGCATCGGCATCGCGGTATGGAGCGGCTACGGCATCACGAGGCGCGCGCTGCGGCCGCTGGAGCAACTCGTCGCCCAGACCGGTGAGGTCACCGCGGATGGACTGCGGCGAGGCGTGCAGATCGACGGCGCCGATCGCGAAGTGCACGCCGTGGCGGCGGCGTTCAACGACACCTTGGGCCGGCTGCACGTGTCGTTCGAACAGGCGCGGCGCTTCAGCGCCGACGCGTCACACGAGCTGCGCACGCCCCTGACGTCGATCCGCACCGTCGGCCAGATGGCCCTGCAGCAGCCGCTCGACGCCCATCAGTACCGCGAAGCCATCGCCAGCATCGTCGAAGATACGGAGCGGCTGACGCGACTGCTGGACGCGCTGCTGCTGCTCTCGCGCGCGGATGCGCAGCAGACTCAGTTGAAGAAGACGCGCGTGAGCCTCGACACGCTGGTGCGTGATGCCGTCGAGCAGTGCGAGGTGCTGGCCGAAGAGAAACAGCACCAGATCACCGTCGACACCGCGGCTGTTACCGTCGACGGCGATGCCGACGTGCTGCGGCTGGCCATCGGCAACCTGCTGGACAACGCGATTCGCTACACGCCGGAGGGTGGTCGCATTCACGTGGCGGTGAGTGACGCGCACGGACGCGCTACCGTGTCGGTCACCGACTCAGGGCCGGGCATCGCGCCCGAGCATCAGGCGCGGGTTTTCGATCGCTTCTATCGCGTCGACGACATGCGCTCGCGGCAGTCGGGCGGCACGGGCCTGGGCCTGTCGATTGCGGCGTGGGCCGCCGCCGCGCACGGCGGTCGCGTCACGCTCGACAGCACGCCCGGCACCGGCAGCACGTTTCGGCTGGAACTTACTCAGGTCCTAGGTCTCAGGTCTTAGGTCTTAGGTCTTAGGTCAAGAGCGCGGGATCACGGCGGAAGACTGGAACGGCTTGAAGGCTTGGGGCTTGAACGGCTTGGAGGGCTTGAACGGCTTGGGGGGCTTGAAAGGCTTGGGGCTTGGAGGGCTCGACTGAGACTAGCCCCCTCGAGTCACCGTCGCGTTGACGCGGGGACGATTCGCGCGATGCTGTCGGGCGAGTCGCCGCGGGCCTTGAAGGTCACGTAGGCAACGCCGCTGCGCGCATCCACGACCACCGTGTTCGGCAGCGCGCCACCCGTGAGGTTGGCGATCACCGTCAGCGTCCGCGTGTCGATCACCGACACCGTGTCGGCACCGCGATTGGTGACATAGAGCAGCCCCCGCTCCTCGTCCATGGCGAGGCCGAGCGCGCCGGCGCCGGTGGCAATGGTCTTCAGCACCTCGCCCGTGCGCACGTCGAGCACCGTGATGTCGCCGGACCGCTGATGACTGGCGAACAGCCGGTTCGCCTTCGCGTCGAGGACCAGGTGCGTCGTGCCGACGCCGCCCGAGGGAAACCGACGAACCACCTGCCGCGTCGTCAGATCGATCTCGATGATCTCGCTGCTGGCGATGCTGCACGTGAACAGCCGGTTCTGCGCGCGGTCCAGCGCCAGGCCCGTGGAGCGGCCGCCGACGTTGGGGATCTCGTGCCGCAGCGTGTTGGTCGCGCCGTCGATCACCCAGATGCGGCTCGAGGTGTCGGGCAGCGACACATAGACGGTGTTCGACTCTTCGTCCACCAGCACGCGAAAGACATGCGCCACGCCGCCGCCGGGCGCGGTGATGGTCGCCAGCGTGCGGCCGGACTTGACGTCAATCGCCGACACGCTGTTGGACGTGGTGCTCGAGGTGTAAAGCGTCTGGGTCCGATTGTTGAAGGCCAGACCGAACGCGCTGCGGTCCGCCGTGTCAATCGTCGTCTTCACCGCCAGCGTCGCCGGATCGAGGACGAAGATCCGCCGCGCGTCCGCGCCTGTCGATGCCACATACACCGCATCCGTCGCGGCGCCGACCGCCACTTCGTAGATGCCGGCGCCAATCGGAACGAGATGACTCACGCTGGGCGGGCGGGGCGATTGCGCCGAGATGACGGCACCGAACATCAGCAAGATGAGGGCGATGAAACGCACGTGAGCCCATCGTCTCATGTTCGCGGGCGCATGCGACAACGTGCCGCACCACCCCGCGCGACCCACCTTCCTATGATGAGCTTATGGCCGCTCTTCATTGGTCACGCCGGGAGAGACACATGGTGACAAGACTCTGCGTCGTTGTCGTGGTGCTGCTGGTTGGCTGGATGCCGGCCGCCGCTCAGAGTCCGGCGCCGGCGCTGGACGGCGTCGTGTACGACATGACGGGACGCGTGCTGCCCGGGGCGAGCGTTGTCGTCACCGACGAGCGCGGTGGGCTTGTCGCCACCGCAACGACCGATCAGCGCGGAGCGTGGCACGTCGACGTGTCGCGCCAGGGGCGCCTGACGGTGACCGTGATGGCCAACGGGTTCGACGCCGCCAGTCATGTCGTGGACGTGACGCTGTCGTCACTGGCGCCGATCGTGTCGACGCTGACGATCGCGCCAACGCGCGAGCATGTTGTGGTCACCGCTGTGGCCGAACGGGCGCCATTGACGGTGATGATGGATCCGCGTCAGGCGCGACAGCCCATGCCGGCGCACGACGCCGCCGAGTATCTCGACACCATCGCCGGCTTCTCGACGGTGCGAAAAGGTGGCTCCGGCGCCGATCCCGTGCTGCGCGGGATGGCCGGATCGCGGCTCACGATCCTTGCTGATGGCGCGACGCTGCTGGGCGGCTGCTCGGCCCGCATGGATCCGCCGACCGCCTACATCTTTCCGGAAACCTACGACGCGGTCACCGTCGTCAAGGGCCCGCAGACGGTCAAGTACGGCGCGATTGCTTCCGCGGGCACCGTGCTGTTCGAGCGCGCCAATCCGCGGCTGGCATCGCCGTCGTGGCAGGCCAACGGCAGCGTGACGCTCGGCGCGTTCGGCCGTCACGACGAGGTGTTCGACATGCGCGCCGGCACGCCGGCCTTCTATGTGCGCGGCGCCGGCAGCCGCTCCGCCATGGACGACTACCGCGATGGCGACGGCAACGCCGTGCACTCGTCCTACATGCGATGGAACGCGGACACGGCGGTTGGTTGGACGCCGGACGACACCACGCGTCTCGAAGTCGGCGCGCAGATGAGCGATGGTCACGCTGCCTATGCGGACCGCGGCGTCGACGGCGCGAAGTTCCGCCGTAACGGCGTCGGCGTGACGTTCGAGGAACGGCGGCCGGGCGCGCGCCTCAGCCGCATCGACGTCACCGGTTCCTACAACTACGTCGATCACGTGATGGACAACTATTCCCTGCGCGACAAGGCGTCGGCGATGACGATGCCGATGGCGATGAATCCGGATCGGACGACGTGGGGCGGACGTGCGATGACGACGTGGAGCTTCGACCGCGTCACCATTGAATCCGGCGTCGACGTGCAGGCGAATCAGCACCGCTCGCGCAACACGATGAATCAGGACGTCATGCCGTACGACACGCTGGCGTGGCAGAACGATGCACGGTTCCTGTCGGCGGGTCTCTTTGCCGAAGCGAACTACCGCGCACGCCCGAGCACGCGCGTCATCGGTGGCGTGCGTGTCGATCGCGCAACGGGAGAGGATCTCCGTCCCGGTGTGTCGCTGTCGATGATGGAAACGTTGCCCAACCCGACGTCTGGCCGTCGTCGGACCGATCTCCTCGGCGGCGGCTTCGGCCGTGTCGAGCACGACCTCGCCTCGATGCCCGTCGTCCTCTACGCCGGCCTCGGCCGCACCTCCCGCTTCCCCGACTTCTGGGAACTGGCGACGACCGAATCCACCTCGTCGCTGTCAGCCTTCGAGACGCGTCCCGAAACGACGACGCAGCTGGATGCGGGCGTGCGGGTCAACGCCGGATCGACGTCGGCGGTCGCGTCGGTTTACAGCAATCGCATCGACGACTTCATCCTGATCCAGTCCGGCTACGCCAAGCCGGGCATGATGGGCGCGCGTCTGGCCACGGTGTCGCGCAATGTCGACGCGCGCTCGGTGGGTGGCGAGTTCACGGTGACGCAGCGCATCGGCGCGGCGTGGATCGTCGACGGCACGATGGCCTACGTGCGCGGCAGCAATCGCACGGACGATCTGCCGCTGGCGCAGTTGCCGCCACTCGAGACGCGGGTGAACGTGCAGTACCAGCGCGATCGGTGGTCGCTTGGCGGTCTCGCCCGGCTCGTCGACGCTCAGGACCGCGTCGCGCTCGGCCAGGGCACCATCGTCGGGCGCGACTTCGCGGCGACGCGCGGCTTCAACGTGCTGTCGTTCAACGGCGGCTGGAAGGCGACCAGCCTGCTGCTGGTTTCTTTGGGCGTAGACAACGTCCTCAACGAGACGTACGCTGAACACATCAGCCGGCAGGGCGCGTCGATTCCGGGATTCGCGCCCCAGATCGCGCAGGTGCGCGAACCCGGCCGGACGGCATGGGTGCGGCTCAGCGTGCGTCGCTGATCACGAGCGGCGCGGACGAGGCCAGGCCTTTCAAGCCCTCCAAGCCCCCCAAGCCCTCCAAGCCCTCCAAGCCCTTCAAGCCTTTCAAGAGTCACCGAGGACCGTCGAGATGTGTCAGCGCATTCAGTGCAGCAGTTGCGGTAAACCCACATGGACCGGTTGCGGTCGGCATATCGAAGAAGCCTTGCGGGGTGTGCCGCCGGATGAACGCTGTCAGTGCCAGCGGCCCTCGTCGTGGTTGTCGAAACTCCTCGGCCG
>JADZCY010000330.1 GCA_020851325.1 Acidobacteriota bacterium
CGTTCTTGTCGCCGGGATACCAGTTCTGCACGGTCGAGTACTTGATGGTGGCGCGGTCGAGCGCCACCAGTTCCACCACCGCCGCGTGCAACTGGTTCTCGTCGCGCTTGGGCGCCGTGCAGCCCTCGAGGTAGCTGACCGAGGCGCCGTCCTCGCAGATGATCAGCGTGCGCTCGAACTGGCCGGTGTCCTTGGCGTTGATGCGGAAGTAAGTGGACAGTTCCATCGGGCATTTCACGCCCTTCGGCACGAACACGAAACTGCCGTCGCTGAACACCGCCGAGTTGAGCGCCGCGAAGAAGTTGTCGGTGTGCGGCACCACGGAGCCGAGATACTGCCGCACCAGCTCCGGATGCTCCTTCACCGCTTCCGAGAACGAGCAGAAGATGATGCCGAGCTCCGCCAGCTTCTTGCGGAACGTCGTCGCCACCGACACCGAGTCGAACACTGCGTCCACGGCCACACCGGCGAGCATCTGCTGCTCGATGAGCGGGATGCCGAGCTTGTCGAAGGTGGCGCGGATCTCGGGATCGACCTCGTCCATGCTGCCGAGCTTCTTCTTCTCCTTCGGCGCGGCGTAGTACGAGATGCCCTGGTAGTCCACCTTGTCGTAGGTGACGTTCTGCCAGCTCGGCTCGGTCATCTTCAACCACGCGCGGTAGGCGCGCAGCCGCCACTCGAGCAGCCACTCCGGCTCTTCCTTCTTCGCGGAGATCAGCCGGACGATGTCCTCGTTGAGGCCCTTGGGCGCGATGTCCTGCTCGATGTCGGTGACGAAGCCGTACTTGTATTCCGTGCTCGCCAGTTGCTCGATGACGTCGTTGGAGGTGGGCATGGTCCGAAAGGTGCTGAAGGGTGCAAACAGGTGCTGAATGGTGCTGAAAGGTGCGAGCGTTACGCCGAGAACGACTCGCCGCAGCCGCACGTGCTCTTCGCGTGCGGGTTGCGGAGGGTGAAGTTGGTGGCCATCAGGTTGGTGTCGTCGTAGTCGAGGACGGTGCCGTCGAGGAGCTTGAGGCTGCGCGGGTCGATGTACACCTTCACGCCGCCGGGGCCTTCGAACACCTGGTCCGTGGTGCGCGCGGTGGCGTCGAATGCGAACGTATAAGCGAAGCCCGAGCAGCCGCCGGCCTTGATGGCAATGCGCAGGCCGCCCTGATCCAGCTTCCGTTTCGACAACTGGCGCGTGATGACTCGCGCCGCGCTCTCGGTGATCTCAATCATCGTTTCTTCGTTCCAGGCTCAGGCGCTCATGGCGGCCGCGTGAGCCGTGCGCGGCGACGTGCGCCGCAGGTGCGAAACAACCGCCGCCACGTGCGCAGCGGCGGCGTCGATCTCTTCCGTCGTCGTGCCGCGGCCCAGGCCGAAGCGGAGCGACGCCAGCGCGCGGTTGGTGTCGAGCCCCAGCGCCGTCAGCACGTGCGAGGGCTGCGTGCTCGTGCACGCGGCGCCGGACGACACCGCGATGTCGGTAAGGCCCAGCAGCAACGCTTCACCATCGACGCCATCGAACGACACGTTCAGGTTGTTCGGCAGCCGCGGCTCCATCGCGCCGTTCGTCGTCACGCCGCCAACCTGTGTTTCCAGCGCGTGCCAGAGGCGATCGCGCAAGTCGCGCAGCCGCCGTGCGTCCGCGTCCATCTCGGTGCGCGCGATGCGGCACGCTTCACCGAGGCCGGCAATGCCCGGCACGTTCAACGTGCCACCGCGAAGCCCGCGTTCCTGACCGCCGCCCCGAACCAGCGGACGCAGTCGCGTCTCGACTCCCTTGCGCACATACAACGCGCCGACGCCCTTCGGTCCGTACACTTTGTGCGCGCTGAACGACGCCAGGTCCACGCCAAGCGTCGTCACGTCCACCGGAATCTTCCCCAGTGCCTGCACCGCGTCGGTGTGCATCAGCGCGCCGTGCGCGTGTGCCACGCGTGCGATCTCCGCGATCGGCTGGATCACGCCGATCTCGTTGTGCGCCAGCATCACACTGACGAGCGCCGTGTCCGGCCGCATCGCCCGCGCCATCTCGTCGATGTCGACCAACCCGTCGCGTCGCACCGGCAAGTACGTCACCTGCCAGCCGCGTTCCTCGAGCGCGCGACACGCGTCGAGCACGGCCTTGTGCTCGGTGATCAGCGTCACGATGTGACGTCGATCCAGCGCCGCCTGCGCCACGCCGTCGATGGCCAGCGCGTTTGCTTCCGTCGCGCCACTCGTGAAGATCACGTCGCGAGCAGCGGCGCCGATGAGCGTCGCTACCTGCTTGCGCCCGCGTTCGACGACGTCCCGAGCGTCCCAGCCGAAGCGGTGCGTGCGGCTCGACGGATTGCCGAACGTTTCGGTGAAGCACGGCAGCATCACCGCCAGCACGCGCGGATCGACCGGCGTCGTGGCGTGGTGGTCCAGGTAGATGCTCATTCGCCGGCCGGCGAGATGAACACCAGACGCGAGACCTTCGGGGCCGGCGGCAACGCGCTGGGCGCCACGGTGTCGGCGGCAATCTCGGCCATCGACACGGTGGTCAGGGTTTC
>JADZCY010000331.1 GCA_020851325.1 Acidobacteriota bacterium
ACTCACCTGCTGCCGGCACGGGCGTGGCGGCCGAGCGCGCTGCGCCGGCTGCCGATTGCATTCGCACTGGCGGCCGTCGCATCGATCGCGGTGGCCCTGGCCGAGCCGGTGATTCCGCACACGCGGTCGACCATCGAAAGCCTCGGCATCGACATCGTGCTGGTGATGGATCTGTCGTCCAGCATGAGCACCGAGATGGGCGGCACGTCGCCACCGGGCGCGCCGCCGGCTCCGACGCGGCTCGACGTCACACGGCAGGCGCTGAAAACGTTCGTCAGCGCGCGCCACGGCGATCGCCTCGGCATGGTGGTCTTCTCGAACTACGCCTACGTCGTCAGTCCGCTCACGGTGGACAAGGAGTACGTCCTTCGCTACCTCGACATCGTCGACAACCAGATCCTGCGCAATGAAGCGATGACGGCGATCGGCGACGGCATCGACATGGCGACGTTCCTGCTCGAGCGGCAGAACCGCGACACACGGCGGACCAAGGTGATCGTCGTGTTCACCGACGGCGAGCGCAACTACGGCCGCGATCCGATCGAGTCGATCGCCGACGCCAGCGCCCGCGGCATCCGCGTGCATCTCGTCGGGCTGGATCTGGATGAGCAACTCAAGGAACGCGAGGGCGTTCAGGCCCTGATCGCCGCCGTGCGCCGTCAGGGCGGCCGTTACTACGAAGCTGACACCGTCCGCGAACTCCGCGCCGCCTCAGCCGCGCTCGACGGCCTCGAGAAATCGCTCGTCACCACACGCGCGCACGTTACCAACCAGCCCGTCCATCACTGGTTCGCGCTACTCGCCGTCACGCTGATCTGCTCGGCCCTGCTACTGAACGCGCTGCCGTTTTTCAGCGAACGGACATAGGCAGTGAACGGCTTGGAGGGCTTGAAGGGCTCGGAGGGCTGGAGGACTGGAAGACTGGAGGGCTGGAGGACTGGAGGGCTGGAGGCCGATCCTGAGCTCACCAGATAGATCTCAAGATCCCCACCTCGCCAGATTGATCAACAGATCACCACGTCACCAGATCACGAGATGCACCGTCACCTATCTTTCGGTCGCTGCGGGCGAGGTGCCTGCCCTGGCGTTTTCAACGAGTACGCCTTTCTTGACGACACGACGACGTCTGGACGTGAGACCTTGACGTCGACGGCGCGCACGCGGTGCTTTGGATCGGGGTTGGTCGAGTAATAGCCGATGACGTAGTAATCACTCGTCTCGGCGTCGATGCGCTTGAACGCCGTCTCGAAGTCGTTGTCATTGACGACGGCGAAGCCGCCGGTTTCCTCGGCGATGTAGCGCAGTGAGCTGATTGTCTTCTGCAGGAACGTCCGCACTTCGCTCTGATCGACGTACTGTCCCGCATCCGTCACACCGGCCAGTCCGCGTGGATCGACGGTGAAGATGCTGGCGTTGGTGCGGTTGGCCGACAGCGTCAACTCGCGCATGAAGGCGAACAGATCGATGTCGGCGGTGACACCGCCGATGCGGAAGTACGGATTCTCCTCGTCGATCAGCGTCCGCAGCGGATCCGAGAAGCGGCCGCCCTGAATGCGATCGCGCGAGTTGCGGCCCTCGGTGTAGGGATCGAGGTCGTAGCCGGAACTGATGTAGACGACCGCCTTGCGGCGATTCTGCACCTGGTCCAGCGACGCCACCATGTTGTACATCGTCTGGAACGCCACCTGCGCGCGGAAGCGCAAGTCGCCCGGCCCCTGGGACGACTCGAGCGTCTGGAAGATCTCCTGCGCCGTCATGCCGGAGCCGCGGATTTTGGTGACGGCCGACGACACCATCCGCCGGTCCAGCGTCGGGTTGATTTCGATCGAGGACGGACCGCTCGAAACCATGCCGACCATGTCGCCGTCGTGCATCAGCGTGTCGGCCATCTGCTGGACGATGCGGCGGACGTGTGGCGTGTATTGCGCTTCGAAGTGCAGGTCGTCGACGAAGACGAGCAGGATGCGACCGGAGCCCATGTCGGCGGCACGCCGCTGCGGCGGCAGCACGATGCCTTCCGGCGCGGCCGTCGGCGCGGGTTCGACCAGGTTGAAGACGCGACCGCCCTGCACCATCGTGAACGACGTCACCTGCTGCGGTTCGCCGTCTTCGCTGACGACGAAGTCGTCCTTCGTCAGATCCGAAATGAAGCGGCCACTGCCGTCGCGCGGGATGACGTCGGTGGTGACCAGCGTCACACCACCGCGGAAGGTGGGCTGCGCGCTCGGCGACCCGGGCGGCGCCGGCGCTTGTGCCGAGGCCATGACGCCGGCGAGAGCGACAACGGCAAACGCCGCCGACATGCGCATCGCACGGATTATACGGGCAGGCCACGGGAATCAGCACAGGATCAGCAATAATCAGCGCGTGCCGAGTCGGCGTCACTTCCTTCGCGCCTCGATGGCGGCGGCCGGGACGTTTGCGTTCGACGCCTCCTCCGTCAGCAACCTTCTGGCGCAGGCATCGTGCGGCGTCGACGAGCCGCTGGGCTATCTCGTCAAGACGCTGCCGCTTACCGGCGATCGCGCGCG
Source organism: Acidobacteriota bacterium (assembly GCA_020851325.1). Classification (GTDB taxonomy): domain Bacteria; phylum Acidobacteriota; class Vicinamibacteria; order Vicinamibacterales; family UBA2999; genus VFZN01. Next base: position 2,532 of record JADZCY010000331.1, read on the forward strand.
GGCGACGCCGTTTGGTACCGTCGTCGGCGGCGGTGGGCTCGATGCGCGGATGTTCACCGACCTGTCGCGCATCAGCAGCTCGCGGCTCATCACGCCCACGCCTGAAGTGTTCGTGCGGACCGCCCCGCCCGCCGATCTCGCATCGCGCCTCGGCGACTGGCGGGTGAGCGTCGGGACTGGTCGTCCCCCGCTCGACGTCGAGGAGCTCCGTCGTCTGTCGACGCCGCAGGGCGCGCACGTCATCGAGTGCGCCGGCAACAGCGACCCCGATAACTTCGGACTGCTGAGCGCGGCGACATGGGACGGCGTGCCGTTGACGACGCTGCTGCCGCGTCTGGCGCCGGCCGCGGACTCCGGTGAGTTCGGCGTCCTCGTGTCGGGCCTGGACGGCGACGCGGAGGGCGCGCGCACATCCATCGCCGGCGCCAGTTGGATCGTGCCGTGGGCTGATCTGTCCACGCTGCAGCCGTTTCTGGCGACGCGCATGAACGGCGAGTGGCTGACACCGGAGCACGGCGCACCGGTGCGCCTCGTCGTGCCGGGTTGGTACGGCTGCGCGTGGATCAAGTGGGTGCGCGAGATGCGGCTGGTTGGCGCCGATGAGCCAGCGACGACGCAGATGACGGAGTTCGCGACGCGAACGCATCAGGACGGTCGACCGGAACTCGCGCGCGATTACGCGGCGCCGCTGATCGATCTCGCTGCCACGCCGATCCGCGTCGAACAGCGGCGTGTCGAAGGCACGCTCGAATACCGCGTCGTCGGCCTCACCTGGGGCGGCACGGCGCAGGCGACACGGCTGTCGATTCGCTTCAACAGCCGGGAACCGTGGACGCCGGTCACCGTCTGCCCCGCCGCCAACATGTCACGCGCATGGTCGCTGTGGGCCCATCGCTGGCGCCCGACCGAGCCGGGCACCTACAACATCACGCTGTCGTCACCCGACCAGGCGATCCGCACCCGGCGGCTGGACATGTTCTTCTACGCGAGACGCGTGCGCGTGGATGAAGTCTGAAAGGAAAACACGAAGGCACGAAGGCGGCGCGTTGACCACGAAGGGCACGAAGAACTCAAAGGGCGGAACGCAGGGTGCCCTTCGCGCTCCTCTTGCCCCGTCGAGCCTTCATGGTGTCTTTCCCAGTCGTGTCCTTCGCGCTCTTCGTGCCCCTTCGAGTCTTCGTGGTTTCCCTTCCAGTCGTGCCCTTCGCGCTCTTCGTGTCC
>JADZCY010000332.1 GCA_020851325.1 Acidobacteriota bacterium
ACGACGACGATGTCGCGACGGATTTCGCCGCGGACGCGATCCGCGTAGCGATACTCCACCGGGCGCGTGAGATTGAAGGTGACGCCACCAACGGTGATCGGCAGCGTTGCGTGCAACAGCGGCGGCGCGAAGGGGAGCCCCTTCGGCGCCTCCGCCGGCCACGTGAACAGATCGCCCTGCCGCGGCTGTCGCAGCCAGTAGGGCTCCGTTGGTGCCGCATCCGCCGCTGCCGTCACCTGGAACGACGTCGTTGCGTTCGGCGACTCGCGGAAGAAGCGCGCGAACGGATTGTTGTCCGCCGGTTCGGCAGCCGTCGAGGGCGCCACCGTCCAGCCGCGCGGCGCCGTCACCTGCGGAGTGCCGAGTGTAACTCCGGTGGCCGCCACGAACACGCGCGCGTTGACGACGAGCGCATCGCCCGGCGTCACCGTTTCGGCGTTCGACAACGGGTCGAACGCGATGCCGGCGGCCAGCGCCAGCGCCTCGATGTAGTCCTGTTCCTTGAACCCGAGCAGAAAATCCGCGTCGGCCAGCGCGTCAGCCGGTGCCTTCAACGTGCGCGCGGCGGCACGTGCCGCACGCGTCGCCGTGAGTCCACGCGCCAGCAGCGGGACGATCGTCGACGGCTCGCGCGCGTCGTAGCGATCCGCGGCCTCGCGCGCGGCGGCCTGCATCGCCGCGAGCTCCGCGCTCAAGCTTCCCGATGGCAATCCGGCCAGCGAGGCAAGCGCGGTGACCGACGTGTCGATGCCGTCGAACAGGCTCGTCTCTTTCGTTCCCGGCGCACCCGTGCGATTGGTCGTCAACCGCAGCGCCGATCGCTGCGGCCCCATCAACTCGATGGAGCCCATCTCCTGTGACTTGTGCTGGCTGCGTCCCTCGGAGGCGACCTCCGCGTACGAGCGGCCGATCACCGCATCGAAGTGGCCCGTGGCGATCTCGGTGGTGGGCGGTGACGAGGGGTCGGGACGGAATCCCTGGCCGACATACAGCTTCTTCGCCTTCCACGGCCGCAGGCCCTCGGCGAGTTGTTCGGGGAACTGCGTCGGATCGGCGGCGGCGGTGAAGGCGAGTGGCGTCAGCGATCCGGCGAGTTGATGCTGGCCGTGACCATCAGCCGGCGTGCCCGAGAAGCGCGACGCGATCACGAGCGGCCGGTAGTAGCGGATGATGCGGACCATGTCGCCGAGCACTTCGCGACGGCCCCACTTTCCGCCGGCTTCTTCCAGCGTCTTCGAAAACCCGTAGTCCATCGTCCGTGTGAAGAACTGCTCGCCGCCGTCGAGACGACGCGCCTGCAGCAGTTCCTCGGTGCGGATGACGCCGAGCGCTTCGAAGAGTTCGGTGCCGATGATGTTCTGGCCGCCTTCGCCGCGGTTGAGCGCGAGGTATGCCACGCGCGCGTGATCACCGCGCGCCAGCGTCGCGATCAGCGCCGAATCCTCATCGTCTGGATGCGCGCCGGTGTGCAGCGCGCTGGCAGTGGTCTGCAGGCGTCCGAGCAGCAGCGTCAGTCCGGCGGCGCCGCGATTGTAGATGGGACGAACCTGAGCGTTGAGGGTGGCCGCGGCGACGACGGCGAGAAGGGCAAGGACGGGGAGCAGTCGGATGCGCATGGGTCAAAAAGCATCGTACCTGACACTTGCCGGGACTGCATCACCCTCGGGACGGAAGCGTCTTCGGGACTGCATCGACTCCCGGGAGTGTCTGGCCTCAGCAGGCATTCACTGCGGCGGGCGACCACCCTCGCCGCAGAGGGCTTGGACGGCTTGGAGGGCTGGGGATTGGAGGGCTACCTGCTACCTTGCTTCCTGCTATCTGCGAAGGGCTTGGATGGCTTGAGGCGTTCGGGGCCGCGGGACTGGAGTTCTGGCCTCCAGTCCTCCAGCCCTCCAGCCCTCCAGTCCCCCGGTCAGCCCCCCAGTCCCCCAGTCCGTTACTTGCCGGGACGACGGGCGCGGCGCTGGTCGCCGTTCGCCTTCATGCGTTCGGCGCGGGCCTTTTCGCGTTCGGCTTCCTGCGCCCGCAGTTCCTTCAGCTTGGCCTGCTGCTCGGCGGTGAGCAGCGAGACGGCTTCCTGGTGCATGCGCGCCCGCAGGACGGCGGCGTCGGCCTGCACGGCGGCGACGTCGGCGCTCCGTGCGCGGATGGCGGATTCGTCGGCGGTGTCGCCGGTGACCACCGCGTCGAGGTTCTGCTGGGCCTGGCGCAGACGATCGCCAATCGCCTTCATCTCGTCGGCGTGGGCGGTCATCACGCCGCGCAGTTGTTCGCGCTGCGCGTCGGACAGGTCCAGCTCGCGCAGGCCGCGACCGATCGATCCGAACAAGCCCATCGGTCCGCCCGGGCCGAAGCCGGGGCCGCCCGGTCCACCGGGTCCACCCGGACCCATCCGCCGCATCGGCGGCGGTCCCGGCGGCGGGGTGTCCTGGGCGAAGAGCGGCGTCACGGCCAGGCCGGTGAGCACCAGCAGTGAAGCGGCGGCAGTCAGTTTGGCAGTGGTCGTCATGCGGGCATCTCCTGTGAAAACGTCTACATCATGAGACGGAGCCTCGATGGCGTGCCGATGACCGGCCTGTGAAAAATGTGTGGCGGAGAGGGCCGGGCTGGCCGCGTTCCCGTCGGATGTAGTACGACTGTCCAGTGCCGCCTGCCGCTCCCTTCAGCGACCGCACATGCCACA
>JADZCY010000333.1 GCA_020851325.1 Acidobacteriota bacterium
GCCGCCTTGACGCATGCGGCTGCCACAATGACACGCGCGGCCGTGCGATAGTCACGCGGGCCGCGCAGGCTGACGCTGAACAGATACGCCGCGGCGAGCATCTGCAGGAAGCCCTGCAACTGGATCTTCGCCATCTGCACGTTGCCGCCGCGCAGCATGCCGATCACCAGCATCACCACCACGGCCGCCAGCGCCGCCAGCACGCTCGCCATCATCGGCGTTGCCGGCAGCACGCTCGCCGGGGTGTCGCCGCCGCGCCGCTCGAGCCGCCGCACGGCACGCACCGCCAGCAGCATCGCCAGCAACAGGAACACGCCGCTGAACTTCAGTGCTTCGATGCCAATGACCTTGTTCAGGTTCTGGAACAACATGCCGCCGATGTCGACGATCGGCGACGCCCAGTGACCGTCGGTATCACCCGGACGGTCCGCGGCCAGACCGAGGAACATGGCGATGAACAGCGTCCGCCGGATCGGCGCCAGCCACGCGTGCATCAGCAGGCCGCCCAGGATGACGACGGCAACGGCGGCCGAGGCGTCGCGGCTGAGGACGAGGGCGAGCAGCGAGGCCAGGCCGACCAGCCCCGCCATCAGCGGCTCGATCGGCGAGCGCGCCGGCGCGCCGGCGCGTACAGCAGGTTCGGACGATCGGCGGGGCGTCAGCTCCGCCGGCAGGGACGCGGCCGCTTCGGGCCCGCCGTTCACGACCGCAGCGTCCGCAGCAGCACGGGCACCGCAATGGCGAGCAGCGTGCCGGCCGCCAGCCCGGCCAGCATGATGGCCGGGACGTTCGGGCCGTCCGGACGCCGCGGCACGCGCGGCGGACGAACGACGCTGTATTGATACTTGAAGCCGGCCTGCGCCGACGACAGTTCCGCCCGCGCCGCGCTCAGGCGCTCGCGCAGCGCCGCCAGCTGCTCCATCTCGACGCGGAGCCGCAGGCTCACCGGCTCGTTCTCGTCGCCGACGTTGACGAAGCTCAGGGGATCCACCGCCGGCGGCATGGCCTCGGCGGCTGCGGCCCGCGCCCGCGCCTGTTCGAAGCGCGCGGTCTCGTTGCCGACGTCGACGCTCAGCGCATCGTGCTGCGTTTCGAGATCACGCAACTCGCGCCGCGCCGCCGCCAGTTCCGGCGTGTCGCGCGACAACTGCGCCACCGTCTGGCGCAGCGCCAGCACGGTCGGATGGCCGGTGGTGTAGACGGTCTGCGCCGCCGACAACTTCCCCTGCGCGTCGGCGAGCTGCTGGGCGCGCGTGCTGTCCAGGCGCGCCACTTCCTGCTGCTTGGTCTCGATCGCCGCCTTGAGGCGCGACAACTGCACCACCGATCGCGCCGGCGGACCGCCGGTCGGCACGACGATGCGCGGCGCTGGCGTCGGCCGGCCGGGCGCCTTGCGCCGCGGCAACTGTCCGATGGTGTCGTTGATCTGCGCCTCGAGCGAGGTCACGGACTGATCGAGGATCGCGATCGAATCGGTGATGGCGATGGTCTCGCTCTGCTTCCGGTATTCGAGGAAGCTCTTCATCGCCTCGTCCACCAGGTGATACGCCATCTGCGGGTCCGACCAGCGGAGGACGAAGCTCACCGTGCCTTCCTCGCTCGTGCCCACCTGCAGCCGCGCCTCGAGCAGGCCGATCAGCGCGTCGATGCGATCTTCCTCGCTCGGCGGCGACTGCAGCAGCCCCATCACCGTGTCCTTGAATCGCAGCAGCGGCGGCCGCGTGCGTTCCCATTCCGATCGCAGGTTGGTCGCCTCCATGATCGTCAGCAGGTTCTGCCGGCTGAGGACGATCTCCTGGGCGGCGCGCGTCGGGCTCTCGGCCTCGCGCGGGATGGTGCGGCCCGGATTGACGAGCGACGCCATCAGTTCGTTGCGGTGCACGAGCAGGCGCCCGTCCACCTGATAGGTCTTGGGCCACGCCCGGGCGGCGGCGGCAACGCCGCCAGTGACGACCACGAAGGTCAGGATGGCGACGAACCAGTGGTCGCCGAGGGCCGAGAACACCGAGCGGATACCGGCTCGGATCTGGGCGACGTCGAACAACGGGCCGTCGTCGGCGTCTTCGTCGCGGGGCGCCGGGGTCATGTCTGAGATAGCGATGGGATACTCCGGCTGAAAGGCCGTCGTCGATTGTAACGCAGCACCCGTCAGTCCAACCGACTGAACCGTAGATCCGCCGCCACGGGTATACTGGCTGACGCACATGGGACGATATTTGCCGCCGGCAGCCCCCCTTCCGCGGCCCCGGCGCCTCCGGCGACTGGGCTTCATCTTCATCCTCGGATTGGGCCTGGCGGGCGCCGCCTGTGCCCCCGCCCTTCGCGGCCCGTTCGTCTGGGTCGACGAGTGGCAGGAGACGGCCGCGCCGAAAAACGGCGAAGGCTACGTCATCGGCGTCGGCGACCTGCTCGACGTCCAGGTCTGGGACCAGGAAAAAATGTCGGGCCGCGTCCGCGTCAGGAGCGACGGCCGCATCTCGGTGCCCTTCCTGAACGACGTGCCGGTGGTCGGCATGACGCCGGTGACCCTGGCGCGCGACCTCGAAAAGCGCCTGCGCGAATTCATCGTCACGCCGCAGGTCACCGTCGTGGTCGAGGAAGCCAAGCCGCTCAGCGTCTCGGTGCTCGGCCAGGTCGGGCAACCCGGCCTCTACAACCTCGATGCCGGCGCGCGCGTCGCCCAGGCGCTGGCCGCGGCCGGCGGCCTCAAGGACTTCGCGCACAAGGACCGCATCTTCCTGCTGCGCGGCGGCGACAAGCCGGCGCGCATCCGCATGACCTACGAAGCGGTGACCGAAGGCGACGGCCCGGCGGCGAGCCTGCGGCTCCGATCGGGCGACGTGGTCGTGGTCGAATAGCAGACGATGAGAAACGTCCTGCTGCAGTCGATGCTGCTGGCGATGCTGGTGATTCCGTTCATCGGCGCCCGCGCGCGCAACCCGCGACGCGGCCTGCGCCTCACCATCGTGTTGTTCGTGGCGTTCAACGTGTTCTATCTGCTGGCGCTGCGGTTCCTGTACCCGCGCCTGTCGTAAGGCTCTTGCGCAGCGCTCCCCCTCCGGCACGGCCCTCACGAGATCGCTGGCCGTGAACTCGGCCACCACAGATCCGCCGGATCCTGCCGCCGTCGCGCCGCCGGCCGGCCACATCGTCGGCCGCAACATGCTGGCGCTGGTGATCGCGCAGTTCATCACCACGCCGGTATCGCTGGTGGTGAACGCGGCGCTCGCCCGTAAGCTCGGCGCCAGCGACTTCGGCGCCATCTACTTCGCCACCACCGCGCTCGGCGTCTGGTTCCTGTTCGTCGAGTGGGGCGGACACGCGCAGGTGGCCGCCGCCGTCGCCCGCGACCGCGCCGCCGCCGCACGCCTCCTCATCTCGGGCTTGGTGCTCCGCACCACGTTCGCGGTGATCGTCGCCGCGCTGATGCAGCCTTTCGGGCGCTGGATGGGATACGACGAGACCATCCAGATTGCGCTCGGTCTGGTCGCGATCCGCCTGGCGCTGCAGAGCATCGGCGCATTGGCGCTCGCCGTCATCCGCGGCTTCGAGAAAGTGCACTGGCAGGCCGGGGCCACCGTGTTCGGCAGCGTGCTCGAAGCGACGTTCGTGCTGGCGACGGTGCTGCAGGGCGGCGGGCTGCGCGAAGCGCTGATGGCGCAGGTGGCGGCGGCGGCAATCACGCTGGGCGCGCAACTGACGCTGGTGGCGCGCCTCGGACTCGTGCCGACGCGCCCGGACTGGAGCACGTCGCAGAGCATCCTCTTCGGCGGCTTCAGTTTCCTGCTGCTCGATCTCGTCGTCCGCCTGCAGCCCTACATCGACGCGACGTTCCTGCAGCACCTGGCGCCACCCGAAACACTCGGCTGGTACAGCGCCGCCAGCCGCATTGCCGGCGTGCTGCTCTTCCCCGCCTACACGCTCAACTCCGCGCTCTACCCGACGCTCGTGCGTTTGTGGCAGACCGATCGCCACACCTACGACAGTCTGGTGCGCCTCGGCCTGCGGTCGGTGATCATCCTGGGCGCGCTCGCCGCGACCGGCGCGTTCCTCTTCTCGCCTGTCGTCGTCAATCTGGTGTACGGGCAGGAGCGCTACGGACCGGCGGCGACGAACCTGGCCGTCATGGCCATCTACATCGCGCTCGTCTACAGCACCGTCGTCCTCGGGCCGTCGATTGCGGCGGCCGGGCGGCAGTGGCCGTGGTGCGCGGCGCAGAGCCTGTGCCTGGTGATCAGCATGATCCTCGACCCGATCCTCATCCCGTGGGCGCAGGCGCGCTACGGCAACGGCGGGTTGGGCGTGTGCCTGGCGATTGTCGTCGCCGAGGTCGCGATGATCACGGCGGGGCTGTTCATCCTGCCGCGCGGCGCGGTGAACCGGCGGCTGGGCCTGACGCTCGCCCGCTGCCTGACCGCGGCCATCGGCATGGGCGTGGTCGGCATGCTGCTGCGCCACCTGCCGATCCTGGCAATGCCCGCGTCGGCGCTGACTTATCTCGCCCTGGTCTGGAAGATGGGCGAACTCGACGCCGACCTGCTGGCGTTGGCGCCGCCCTGGCTGGTCGACCGCGTGAACGCAATTACCCCGGGGCTGCAGCAGCGAGCCGGCTGACGCCGGCAGATGGCATTGCCCATGCAAACGACAGCGACTCGGATGCTCCCATCAATGGTTTGCCGCCGGCACCATGTCGGATCTGCACGACGGTTCGCCGGACTGCTCGTGATCGCCGGGCTCTGCGCGACTGCCGGCCCGGCGTACGCCCAGCAGTCCGGGCGGCAGGATGGCCGACGCCAGGAAGGCCGGCCGCAGCAGCCCGAGCCGCCGCCGCCCGAAGAAGCCGCCGAACCGCTGACCGGCGCCGAGCGCCCGATGGAAGCGCTGTTCGCCGGGGCGAGTACGGGCCAGCGCCGTGCCCTGGCGCTCGATTTCAACGGCGCCGTCTCCGCGGTGAACGACAGCGACGTCGTCACGGGCGAGCAGACGCAGATTGACGGCTTCTATACGAACCTCATTGCCGATCTGGTCTTCGAGCGCCGTACCGGCCGCACCGAAACCGGCGCCACCGCCGGCGGCAACGTTCGCTATTACCCGGAACTCAAGCAGTTCATCGCCGCCGACTATCACGTCGGCACCGGCGTCGCCGGCCGCGTGACGCCGCGGACGATGCTGCGCGTGGACTCGGCGGCGTCGCTGGCGCCCATCGGTCTGCCCGGCCTGTTTGCGACGGCGCTGCCGCCCGATTTGGGCGAGCCGCTGCCGCCCGGCACCAACTACGCGGTGAACAACGACCGTCTGTTCACGTGGACCGGACTCACCTCGTTCGAGCAGCGCTTCACGGCACGCTCGCAACTGGTCATGCGCGCCGGCGGCCGCGCCAGCCAGTTCCTCACCGAATCGCTCGAGAACAACGACTGGTGGAACGTCGAAGCCGGCGGCATGTATCGCTACCGCGTCACCACCACGCGATCGGTGCGCACGAACTACACGTATCGCCGCGCCAGTTTCGGTACGCTGTCGGGCCTCGACATCGATCGCCAGAACACCGACGAACACGTCGCCACCGTTGGCGGCACCGCCGACTACCTCGTCTCCGATCAGCAGCGGACGATGTTCTCGGCGCAGGTTGGCATATCGACGGTGAGCCTGCCGCTCACCATCGACGGCGACGGCGCCTCGCGCCGGCATCGCGTCATCGGCGACGTCTCGGTGGCGCACCAGATGGGGCGCAGCTGGCTGCTCGTCGGCACCGTCGAGCGCAGCAACCGCTTCGATCAGGGCTTCGGCGGCCCGGTGTTCACCAACGGCGGCTCGCTGGCGCTGAACGGCTTCTTCAACACGCGCACCGACGTCTCCGCCACCTTTTCGCACACCACCGGCCGGCCGTCGCTCGCCGGCGCCGATCAGCGCTTCTGGACGACGGGCGCGAACGGCCGCCTGCGTTTTGCGCTGTCGCGCTCGTGGGCGCTCAGCGCCGAGTACATGTATTTCGCCTACAACTTCCGCGATGCGCCGGGGCTCCCCTCCCTCATCGGCGTGCCGCAACAGTTCAAACGCCACAGCGTGCGCGCCGGCATCGTCACGTCGCTGCCGTGGCTGCGCCGCTAGTTACCGATGCCCGATACCCGCAGATACTGCCTGATCACGCCGTGCCGGGACGAAGCGCAATACGCGCGTCAGACGCTCGACAGCATCGCGCAGCAGACGCTGCCGCCGGCGCTCTGGGTGATCGTCGACGATGGATCAGGTGACGAGACGCCGCAGATTGTCGAGGAGTACGCGGCGCGGTTTCCGTTCATCCGCCTGGTGCGGCGGCCCGATCGCGGCCATCGCAAGGTGGGCGGCGGCGTCATCGACGCCTTCAACGCCGGCTACGCCACCATCGACCCGCAGGACTTCGACTACGTCTGCAAGCTCGATCTCGATCTGATCATCCCGCCGCGCTATTTCGAGACGTTGATCGAGCGGATGGAAGCGGATCCGCGGCTGGGTTCCTCGTCCGGCAAGCCGTGGTTCGTCCATCCGAGCAGCAATGAACTGGTGCCGGAGATCTGCGGCGACGAGCTTTCCGTCGGCATGGCCAAGTTCTATCGCCGGTCGTGCTTCACCGACATCGGCGGCTTCGTCACCGAGGTGATGTGGGACGGCATCGACTGCCACCGCTCGCGCATGCGCGGGTGGAAGGCCGAGAGCGTGCACGATCCGCGGCTGCGGCTGGTGCACCTGCGGCCGCAGGGGGCGAGCCACAAGGGGATCTGGACCGGCCGCGCGCGCGCCGGCTTCGGGCAGTACTTCATGGGCACGGCGGCGCCGTATTACGCCGCCAGCGCGGTGTATCGCGCGTTCCAGTATCCGGTGCTCGTCGGCAGCGCGGCGATGCTGTGGGGCTACACGCGCAGCGCGGTGCTGCGCCTGCCGCGCTACGGCGAGCCGGCGTTCCGGCAGTTCCTGCGCACGTATCAGTACGCGTGCCTGTTCAAGGGCAAGGCGGCGGCGACGGCGGAACTGGAAGCGCGACAGGCGCCCGTGTGGCAGGCGC
>JADZCY010000334.1 GCA_020851325.1 Acidobacteriota bacterium
AGCAGGAACTCCTCGAACTGAAGCGCATGGACGTCGGTGTCAGCGCAATGACGAAGGGTATGGAGCTCCTGCAGAACACGCCTGCCGCGCAGCGCGAGGCCGTGGCCAAGCAGTACGGCCAGATGTACGAGCACCTGCTTCCGGGTTTCACCGAGACGCTGGCGCAGGCCGCGATGCAGCCGCAGGCGACCGAGGAGCAACTGAAGGCACTGGGCGAGCACGGCAAGACCCTGATCGCGATTGGCGGCAGCGTCGACGAGGCGCTGAAGCTCGCGCAGAACCCGGCGTTCATGAGCCAGTTGAACGACGCTTCCGATGCTCGCAACGCCCCGGAGATCGTGTCGGCCCTTGAGCGTGGCCGCGACCTGATGATGCAATCGCCCGAGACCAAGGCGCTGTGGGATCAGATGACGAAGGACGGGCTCACCTTGTCCGACTTAATGGATCCTCAATTCCGCGACGCGCTCGGCCTGACCGCGGGGCACGTCAACACCATCGCGCGCTCGACGGAATTACAGTCGAACCTTCGCCCGTTCGGTTTTCAGACGACCAAAGATCTCGACGCTGAGGCCGGCAAGAAACTTGACGCCCGGTATGAGAAGGACAAGGCCGGAGAAGCTGGCGCGGTCCAGGCCGCGAAGGAAGCCGCGAAGATCATCAGTTACATCGGCCAGGACGGCACGATCATCCGCGAGCCGCAGGGTCGACGGAACGAGCTCGCTGCGCAGGGATTCAGCCCGCTCGTTACGGGCCGCACCGACGCCGACCTGACGGCGCAGGAGAAAGCCCAGCAGAAGGATGCAGCCGGAAAGTCCGTGCCGGTGGATCCGTACTTTGCCAGGCTCGCCGAGGTCGACACGAACATGACGAAGCAGGAGGCGATCGACGCCGGTCTGACGCCGGACATCGACGACACCACGAAGCGCGCGCTGCAGGGGGCAGAGACGGGCGCTCGGAATATGTCGGCCCTGATCGGCCAGGCGCGCACGATCATCCAGGCCAACCCGGATGCGAACACCCGCGTCGCCGCGCTCGGTGGCCTGGTCACGACCCTGCGCGCTGAACTCGGTGCGCTCGGCAAGGCCACTGGCGTCAAGATCGACATCGATCGCGAACTGAAGGGCCGGGAAGACATCTTCAAGGCCAACGGCATCGACAATGCGCTGATGAAGCAACTGGCCGTCGGACTGGCCTACATGAATGCGAAATCGCTGGACGACTCTGGCCGCCTATCCGATGCCGACGTGCGCAACAGCGCGAAGGCCCTTGGCGCGAGCGTGTCCGATCCAGACGTCCTGCTGAGCCTGCTCGACCAAGCCGAGATGACGGCCGACGACTCCTTTCGAAACCGCGTGCAGGCGTCAACCGGCGCGCGGCGCAAGTCGATGCTTCCGGACGTGCAGGCTGCCGAGGACATCGCCAAGCGCGCTGAGGCCGGCGAGGAGGTCAAGCCCGAGGACGTGCAGACGCTTACGCCTCGAGCGCTGCGCCACCTGAAGTCGCTGCGAGCCAACAAGAAGGCCAGCAAGCCATAATGGCCGACCTCGACAACCTCATCGAAGACGCGCTACGGGCGAAGGAGAAGCCCGCTGCTGCGCCGACGCCCGCCCCTGGCGCAGACCTCGACGCTATGATCGACGAGGCGCTGGCGAAGCCCTCGCAGCCGGCCAGCGTGACGAACCGCGGCACTGGGATAGAGACGTCTCCACTCGAGGTTCCGGAGATCGGCGCGCGTGAGCGGTTCCAGGCCGGCGCTACCGATGCGCGCTTCCGCACGCCGCTGATGCCCGCCACGGAGCCGCAGGGTCCGGACCCGATGATCGAGAAGGCCGCGGCCGCTGGCGTGCTCTACGACAAGCCGGCGCCGTCTGGCCACGCGCTCGCGTCGCTGGCCTGGTCAGATGACGATCGCCGCGCCGCGTACGAGAAGGCATTGGAAGCCGAGTTCGGCCGCCCGGTCCCGGTTGAGATCGGCCCCGGCACTGGCGCGCTCGAGTACCTTGATCCGGAGACGGGGCGCTTCGCATTGGTCGACCCGCCCGACAAGTCTCTGCTGCAGAATGTGAAGGGCGCGGCCGGCGGCTCGATGGTCATGGTCCCGGAGCTGATCGTAGGCGCAGGCATGGCGGCCCTGACGAAGTCTCCGGCTGCGACGGCGATGGGAGGCGGGGCCGGCGCGTTCATCGGCGAGGCCGCCCGCCTGGCGCTCGGCAAGAAGCTCGGCATCAACCAGGACATGACACCGAACGACGCATACGTCTCTGCGATCCGAGTTGGAGGTCTGTCCGCGCTGACCGGCGTGGCGGCCGAGAAGGCCCTGCAGATGAGCCAGTTCGTGTGGCATGCGTTCAACGGGGACGCCGTGAAGTACGCCGGGCGCGCCGGCGAGCGCCTTGGTGTCTCGGTAGAGGACGCGGCTACGCTGCAGGATCAGATCAACGGCGTGATCGAGGCCGAGCGGATGCGTATCGGAGCGCGCAACGCCGATCTGCCGCCGGCCCTGCGCACGGACGAACCGGAGACGCGCCGCTTCGCACTGACGCTGGGCGAGGCCACGGGCGACGCTGATCTCCTTGCGTTCCAAGATGCGATGAAACGCAACTCGAAGTACGCCGCGCGCTTCGGTGAGTTCGACGAGGCCCGGCAGCGTGCGGCTGTGGACTTCTACGACATCATCGCCCGTCCGTTCTCGAAGGGCTCGCTCGACGCCACGCAGACGCTGGGCCGCGTGCAGGAACTCGCACGCACTCGCCTGAACTTCGAACAACGTCGCGCGACCGAGCACTTGGCCCGCGCAGAAGCCGACGCCAGCAATGCCCTGACTGACGTCGAGCGGTTCCCGATGTACCAGATCGGCGATGTGGCGCGGAACGTGGGCGACGTCGAGTACGGGACATTCGTTCAGCGGGCGGACGCGCTGGCCGGCAACATCCGCACGATGGCGGGCGGCGCGAAGTTCATCGCGAACACGAATGCGGCCGAGGCCTGGGGCCAGCTGTCGGATCGCGCGCGCAACATCATCATCCCGGCGCTGAAGCGGGACG
>JADZCY010000335.1 GCA_020851325.1 Acidobacteriota bacterium
ACGGTGATGCCCGCCGCGCCCGAGGGCCAGATCGTCAACGTCCGCGACGGCATGTATTACATCAACCGCGGCCAGGGCGCCGGCATCAAGGTCGGCCAGCGCTTCGACGTCATGCGCATCGTCGACGTGATCAAGGACGCCGACGGCCGCCTGCTCGACCAGGTGATCAACAAGGTCGGCACGCTCGAGGTGACGCAGGTGCTCTCGCAGTCAGCGGTCTGCAAGCTCATTCAGGGACAGGCAGCGGTCAAGGACTCGGTGAAATAAGAACCGTACCGGGACTGAGCCGCGATCGGGACGGAAACGCGTTCGGGACGGAAGGACTATCGGGACTGCTTGCTTCCGAGCTGATTGGAAGCGGGCAGTCCCGTTCTGTGTTTCAGTCCCGTCCGCCGTTCGGTCCCGTGCGATGTTCCGTCGCGGCCTGCTATCCTGTCTTCATGCGCGTCGCCGCCGCCTTTGCCCTGTTGTCCGCCGTTGCGGTGGGCGTGGCGCATCTGCATGCGCAGGCGCCCGCGCCGGCCGCGACTGCGGCACAGGCGCCGGCGCCTTCGAGCTTCATGTGTCCGATGCACCCGGACGTGATTGAAACCGCGCCGGGGCAGTGTTCCCGCTGCGGCATGACGCTCGTCGCCGCCAATCCGCTCGGCACCGCCAACTATCGCCTGCGCGTCGAAACGGTGCCTGCCGTGCTGAAAGCCGGGCAGAAGACGCGCTTCCGCTTCCACGTCGAAGACCCCATCACCCGCGCCCGCGTGAACGACTACGCCATCGTTCACGACATGCCGTATCACCTGTTCCTGATCTCGCGCGACATGACGCACTTCGAGCACGTGCACCCCGACCGCGACGCGCAGGGCACGTTCAGCATCGAGTTGACGCTGCCGAAGGACGGGCACTACGTGCTGATCTCGGATTTCTTTCCGACGGGCGGCAGCGGCCAGGTGATCAGCACGCCGATCGTCACCGCCGGGTACGACGGCGACGTGATGGCAGCGGTGCCGACGCTGCCAGTGGACACCTCATGGACGCGCGAGGCCGCGGGTGTCACGGTCGATCTCCGCATGGCGCCGAGTGCTCTCGTCGCATCGGAAGACCTCGACCTGCCGCTGCACTTCTCGCTCGCCGGATCCGGCGAGCCGGTGAAGGATCTCGAGCGCTACCTCGGCGCCTTCGCGCATGCGCTGATCGTCAACGAGGACCTGTCGGAGTACATCCACTCGCACCCCGAGGAATCACTCGAGGGCTCGACGGTCGCTGGCGGCGGCGGTCCCGAAGTGGTCTTCCACGCGCTGTTCCCGAAGGCGGGCCGCTACCGCGCCTGGATTCAATTCCAGCGCGCCGGCACACTCTCCACCGTCGTCTTTACCTTCAGAGTCCTGAGACCCGGCGAAACCATCACCGGACGATAGTCCGCGACGGCGGTGCCGCACCTTCGTGCCGCACCTCCGTGGAGCACCTCCGTGCCGCACCTTCGTGTAGCACCCCCGTCTTACGCCGCGTCCCGATTAATCCTCTCCGCCAACCGGCTCGAGTTGTCCGACACGTCGGTGATGATGCGGCTGATGGCGGCCGTCGCCCGCACCTGCTCGTCGACCGAGGCCTCGATGATCGTCGCGTTCGAATCGATGCGGTCCACCGCCTGCGTGATGGCGTTGAGCCGATCGGTCAGTTCCTGCGTCGCCCGGATCATCCGCGCGATCTGATCCTCGATCTCCTGCGCGGCGCGGGCCGTGCTCGTCGACAGATCCTTGACCTCGGAGGCGACCACCGCGAAGCCGCGGCCGCGATCGCCGGCGCGTGCCGCCTCGATGGTCGCGTTCAGCGCCAGCAGGTTCGTCTGGCCCGCCACGCGCGTGATCAGCTTGAGGATGCTCTTGATGCGCGCGACGTCCTCGTTGACGCCGGCGGCTGCCGCCGCCGTGGCCCGCACATCGGTGGCCACCGACCGCGTCAGCGTCGCCGACTCGGCCGACTGCCGGCCGATCTCGCTGGCCGTCACTCGCAGTTCCTCGGTCGCCGCCGCGGCTGACTGCACGTTGGCCGCGGTGTCGCGCGCCAGGTCCGCCGCCATGGCCACCTGGTCGGCCCGCTCGCGCATCGCGCGCCCGGCGCGATTGATGATGCCGGCGCCCTTGCGATACGCGCCTTCGAGGCCGCGCTGCAGGATCGGCCGATGGAACTTGCCGCGGCTGCAGTGATCCATCGCCGCCGCCGACTCGCGAACGAACGCATCGGCGGTGTCGAGCATCCGGTTGACCGCATGGCCCACCGGACCATAGGTCGGATCCATCTCGAGCCCCTGGACGCGGGCCTCGAGGTCGCCGGCCGCGGCGCGTTCGCACGCGGCGATGACGATCTGAAGGGGGTCGCTCATGCTGCTACCTCATCTAGCGTGGTGTGCCGGGACAAACTGAACACGAACTGGGAATAGTCGACACCGGCCTGTGCGAGTTGCCGGTTGAGCAGCGCCTGACCGGCGCGCACCGCCTCGCGCTTGTCGGCGTGCCGGCGCTCTTCGGCGACCAGCGCCGCATACAGCGGCTTCACCTTCGCGATCGCATCGTCGTGCGGCAGCCGCCGGTTGGAGTGATAGCCGCAGGGCGCGCCATTCGTGTCGTAACTTGGCGTCACGTGCGCGAGCACCCAGTACTCGTCGCCATTGCGCGCGAGATTGACGACGTAGGCGAACACTTCCTCGCCGGCGCCGATGGTGTCCCAGAGCAACTGGAACACCGAACGCGGCATGCCCGGATGCCGGATCACGTTGTGAGGCTGGCCGATCAGCTCGCTGGCCGAGAACCCCGACACCCGCTCGAACACGTCGTTCGCGTAGGTGATCCGCCCCTTGAGATCCGTCTTGCTGACGATCAGTTCGTTGATGCCGAACCGGATCTCACGTCCGGTTGGCGCAGGACGCATTTGTACCAATGCCACAACACACCTCGTTCTGTTCGCTGTCTCGCGGCTTACGCCGCAAACGCTCCACCAGTCACCACCGTCACCACCGCCTGGTCGCCGCCGTGCTGGAACACCGCGCGCGCCACCACTTGTGCCGACGGAATCGACAGGTGATACGCCGAGCCGTCGACCACCGTCGGCAGGCCGAGACGGCACGTGCCGTCGAGCAGCCCCTTGATGTTGCCGCCGGTCATGTTCGTGATCTCGCCAATCGCGTCGCGCATGTCCGCCGGCGACGCCGCCTGATCCTCGAGCGCGAACATCGCGCGCGCCGCCCGATCGGCCAGGGCCAGCGGCACCTGCACGACGACCGCGCCGAGCCAGTCGCCGGTGATGGCGACGACGCCTTCGAGCGTCGGTCCGGCCGGTGGCGGCTCGGTCGTCTCGACCGGGTCGAGATCGATCCCGAGCGCCGTCTGCCAGACGTCCTGTGTCACGGTGACGATATCCTGCGTCCCTGGCTGCATCTCACGCTCCATGCTTCTGTAACGCGCCGGCCGGCCGGTAGAAGCCCGTTCTGCCGGACGTCTGACGATCGAACCCGTCGTGAATTCCCATCGTGGTCTCGACCGACCCGAGGAACAGGTAGCCATCGGGCGCCAGCGCCCGCAGGATCCGGTCGAGGATTTGTTTCTTGGTGGCGACGTCGAAATAGATCATCACGTTGCGCAGCATGACGAGGTCGAAGGGACCCATCGGCGGCCACGGCTTGATCAGGTTCATCGACCGGAACGAGACGGCCTTGCGGACGACGTCCTTGATGACCCACTCGGTGCCGGCCTTGTCGAAGTAGCGCGTCAGCAGCGTCGCCGGCAATCCGCGGTTCACTTCAATCCGGCTGAAGTGCCCCGACGCCGCTTTCTTCAACACGTCCTGCGACAGATCGGTCGCCAGGAACTCGACGTCCCACGTCGCCAGTTCCGGAAAGTGCTCCAGCATCAGCATGACCAGCGAGTACGGCTCCTGGCCGGTTGACGATGCGCCGCACCAGATACGCAGCCGCCGCGCCACGCGTCGACGCGCGATGAGCGCCGGCAGCACGTGCAGGCGCAGCGCCTCGAACGGTTCGACGTCGCGGAAGAACGACGTCTCGTTGGTCGTCATCGCCTCGACGATCGTCGCGCGCAGCGCCGTGCGGCTGCTCTGCCGCGCCTGCGCCACCAGCGCGCCGGGTGAGTCGAAGCCTTCGATGCGGGCCACCGGCTGCAGCCGGCTCTCCACCAGATAGCGCTTGGCGTCGTCGAGCACGATGCCCGCTTCGACGTCGACCAGGTCGCGCACGTATTCGAAGTCAGTGGTTGAGAGCGACATGTGACTTTCCGTTGATCGCCGCGTCGTGGCGCGGACCGAGCAGGCCGGCCATCGTCTTGGCCATGCCGGCGAGCGGTACCACCGCGCTGGCCAGTCCGGCGTGGACGACGAACCCGGGCATGCCCCAGACGACGCTGCTGGCTTCGTCCTGCGCGAGCACGCGGCCGCCGGCCTCGACGATGTGGCGGGAGCCGACGAGGCCGTCCTGTCCCATGCCGGTGAGGATGACGCCGAGCACATGCCCGCCGTAGACATCGACGACCGATCGGAAGAGGACGTCGACAGCCGGCCGGCACGAGTTCTCCGGCGGCGCCTGCGAGAGGCGAATGACGATGTCGGCGCCGCGCCGGACGGTTTCCATGTGGAAGTCGCCCGGGGCGAGATAGACGTGGCCGGCTTCGACGATCTGCCCGTTCGTCGCTTCGTGCACGGGGAACGGACACTGTTGATGCAGGCGATCGGCCAGCAGCTTCGTGAAGAGCGGCGGCATGTGCTGCACGATCACGACCGGCACCGGCAGATCCGCCGGCAGCGCCGGCAGGAGCGACGCCAGCGCATTGGGGCCGCCGGTCGATGTGCCGATCGCAAGCACGTGTGGCAGGCCGACCACCGTGGACGTTGACGCGGGTCGCACCGGTGGCGTGATGACGACGGGCCGTGGCGGAGCAGCCGGTGTGACGACGGAGCGTGCCGCGACGGTGCGACCTCCACGCTGCCGCGCGCGCTCGGTGAGCAGGCGCAGCTTCGGCGCCAGGTGCTGGCGGATGCGTTCCTGTGCGGCCGTCACGCTGCCGACGTTCGCCGGCTTGGTGCAGTAGTCGGTGGCGC
>JADZCY010000336.1 GCA_020851325.1 Acidobacteriota bacterium
ATATTTATGAAGCCGCGCCGCCTCTCGGCCATTCGTGACATCGTCGAGCACGAAGCCATCCGCAACCAGGAACAGCTCCGCCAGCGTCTGGCGACGCGTGGCTTCGTCGTCACGCAGGCGACGCTGTCGCGTGACATCAAGGAGATTGGCCTCGTCAAGCGTTCGTCGGATGGCGCCTATCAGCCGGCGGGCGTCGATGCGCTGCCGCCGTCCATCGCGCACACGGCGCTCGGACGCGCGTGTGCGGAGTACCTCGCCAGCGCCGAACCGGTGCAGCAGTTGATCGTGCTGCGCACCGGCCCCGGACAGGCGCAGCTGCTCGGCCTGGCGCTCGATCGCGCCCGCCTACCCGGCGTCGTCGGCACCATCGCCGGTGACGACACCATCCTCGTCATCACACGCGACGGTCGCGCCGCCCGTATGGTCGTGCGCCGCCTGGACGCGCTGGCCCGCCATGAAGGGGGCGACCGCTGATGCGACGCGTCGTGCTGGCGTACAGCGGCAGCCTGGCGTCGCACACCGCCCTGACGATGCTGGCGGCCGAACCGCAGAGCGAGGTGGTGGCGGTGGTCGTGGGATTGGGGCAGCGTCGTGAACTCGACGGCCTGCGCGAACGTGCGCGGGCCGCCGGCGCGCGCCGGTGCCATGTGCTCGACTGGGAAGCCGAGTTCGCGCACGACATCGTCTGGCCAGCCGTCCGCGCGGGCATCGATCCCGCGACGACGACGACCGCGCTCGCCACACCACTCATTGCGCGGGCGCTGAGCGACATCGCCCGCATGGAGCAGACCACCGTCGTCGCACACGGCGCCATTGGCAACGCCGCGGCTCGGCTGGCCGTGGCGCTGCGCGCCGTCGCACCGGCGCTGGACGTGGACGCCGTCATCGAGGGCCTGCCCACCGATACCGCACAGCGGGCCTGGCTGGCCGCGCGCGGCGTCGATGCCGGTGCCGATACGGGGCTGACGGCGGAGCAGTCGCTGTGGGAACGCCGCGTGTCGGGACGCGCGCTCGGCGAGGGCTGGGACGCGCCGCCGCTGGATGTCTACGCCTTGACGCGCGATCCCGGGCCGCTGCCGCCGGCGTCCATCGACATCGCGTTTCGCGACGGACGGCCTCTCGCCATCAACGGTGTCGAGATGCCGCTCGTCGATCTGCTCGACAGCCTGACAACAATCGTGGGCGCGCACGGCGTCGGCCGCGACCGGCGGTGTCACACGGATCACGCGGGTGTAGTGCGCTGCACCGTGCACGAGACACCGGCGCTCACGGTGCTGCGTGCCGCCTGGCACGCGATCGCGTCGCAGATCCCCGACCCGCCGGACGCTGCACTGCTCAATGCGCTGTCGTCCGCCTACAACACCGTCGTGATGTCGGGCGCGTGGTTCTCGCGCGGCCGCCGCGCGCTCGACGCCGCCTTCGATACGTGTGCGGCCGGCGCCGATGGCATCGTGCGCCTCACACTCGCACACGGCACGTGCGTCGTCGCCGGCTGCCGCGTCGGGCAGTATCATTCCTGATCGCATGTCTCAGCATCTCTGGTCCGGCCGCTTCGACGCGGCGCCCGATCCTGCCGCGTTTGATTTCGGTATCTCGTTCGCGTTCGACCGTCGTCTCTTCGAAGACGATGTGACGGGCAGCCTGGCGTGGGCGGAGGCGCTGGCCAGGGCCGGTGTCCTCGATGCCGCCGATGCCACGGCCATTCGCGACGGACTCACCGCGATCCTCGAGCAGGGACGCCGCGAACCGGCGTGGGTGAACGGACCGGACGAAGACATCCACAGCTTCGTCGAGCGTCAACTCGTCGAGCGGATCGGCGATGCCGGCCGGCGTCTGCACACGGGCCGATCGCGCAACGAGCAGGTGTCGGTGGATCTGCGCCTCTATCTGCGCCGTCGCATTCCGCTGCTGCAGGCGGCGCTGCGCGGCGTGATTGCCGCGCTTGCCGATCAGGCGGCGCGCGCCGGCGACGCGCTGATGCCGTCGTACACGCACCTGCGTCGCGCCATGCCGGTGCTCGTCTCGCACTATCTGCTCAGCCACGCCGCCGCGCTGCAGCGCGATCACGATCGCCTGTCGCGCGCGCGTGAAGAAGCCAACGCATTGCCGCTTGGTTCGGGCGCCATTGCCGGCACCGGCTACGCCGTGGACACCGCCGCCCTGGCGGCGCGCCTCGGTTTCGATCGCGTCGTCGCCAACAGCATGGACGCATCGTCCGACCGCGACTTCGCGGCGTCGTTCCTCTACGCCGCATCGCTGGCGATGGTGCACCTGTCGCGCCTCGCCGAGGACTTCATCCTGTTCACGAGCGAGGAGTTCGGGTTCTTCGAACTCGCGGATGCCTCGGCCACCGGCAGCAGCATGATGCCGCAGAAGAAGAATCCCGATCCGCTGGAGCTCGTGCGCGGCAAGACCGGACGCGCCATCGGGCACCTCACCGGGTTTCTCGTGACGATGAAGGGATTGCCGACCGGCTACAACAAGGATCTGCAGGAGGACAAGGAGCCGCTCTTCGACGCCGAAGACACGCTGGCGGTATCAGCGGCGGCGACCGCCGCGGTGATTGGCAAACTGTCCCTCCATTCGTCCCGCACGGGACGCGCCGCGTCGGGTCTGCTGCTGGCGACTGACGTCGCGGACTATCTCGTCTCGCGAGGCGTGCCGTTCCGCCAGGCGCACGAGGTGGTGGGCGCGATGGTGCGCCAGCTGCTGGCCGACGGCCGCGACATCGAGCAGCTCTCCGTCGCCGAGTGGCAGACGTTCAGTCCGCTGTTTGCCGACGATGTGAAGGCGCGCGTGACGGCGGCGGCGTCGGTCCGGGCGCGGCGAACGCCGCAGTCCACGCATCCGGACGCGGTGCAGGCCCGGCTGGCCGATTTGCGGCGCTGGCTCGACCACCCGCCGGCCTGATCGGGCCCATCCGCCGGCCTGATCGATCGTCGTTGCCGGGGCGCCGGGGCGTCTGCTATCATCCGGTTGCCCTTCGCCCTGCGGCGTGCCCGCCGTTCAGGTCTGAGCTTCCCACCCTGCGCTGAATGCTCTGGTCGGGCGTGTTCTAGGAACTGTTTTCGGGGGAGTTGCATGCAGCAACGCCAGTATCGACCTGGCGACGTGCTGGACGATTATTGTCCGCGCGAGCGCCGGATCACCGACCACGCCATCGTGGCCATGGTCGATCAGGACATCCAACGCACGCGCTGTGTCGTCTGCGAGGCGGAGCACGAGTTCAAGAATGCCCGCGTGCCGGCGCCACGGCGCAAGTCGTCCACCGCGGCGCTCTATTCACAGGTGCTCGACACCATGGAGGCGCCACCCGGCCGGATTGCCCCGCCGCCCCCGTCCGAGCCCGTCCTGCCCGCCGAGCCGATTGAAGCCGCTGCTGTCGCGGCGACCCCGCCTGCCGTTCTCCCTGAACCCACGTCGCCGCCCGCGCCGGAACCGTCTGACGATGTGGCATCCGACCGTCCTTTCCGTCGCTCGCTGATTCGCGCGCAGTTGCCGCGGCACGAAGGTCAGGTGGCCACCACGCGCGCCGCGCCCGAGTTCACGATGCACCAGCCGGCGAACCCGCGCCCCAAGCGGCACGGGCAGGGCCAGGGACAAGGCCGCTTTCGACGCCGTCCTGGCGGCGGTGAGGGTGGCGCGCCGCGCTTCGGCCAGGATGGCCAGGCGCACGGCAACGGCAACGGCGGCGGACGTCGTCGCCGCCGCAAGAAGCACTGATACAGCACACCGGAGATCACACGCGTGAGCGGACGGATGGAAGGAAAGGTCGGCCTGATCGTCGGCGTGGCGAACCATCGCTCGCTGGCCTGGGCCATTGCGCAGGCCGTGCATGCCGAAGGCGCGCG
>JADZCY010000337.1 GCA_020851325.1 Acidobacteriota bacterium
GACATGGCGGCTTCGCGACGGACGCGGCGTCCGGCGTCACGCGCGGCGCGGGCGGCGGTGAGCAGCGGATGCGACAGCGCGCGGGTCACCACATCGGCCGCGGCCTCGGCTTCATCCGCCGTTGCACCCAGCAGCCGCGCCTGCACATCGGCCAGCGCCGCCACATCGCTTCTCGCGGCGTC
This sequence comes from Acidobacteriota bacterium, assembly GCA_020851325.1. Classification (GTDB taxonomy): domain Bacteria; phylum Acidobacteriota; class Vicinamibacteria; order Vicinamibacterales; family UBA2999; genus VFZN01. The sequence goes on from JADZCY010000337.1 coordinate 183, forward strand.
GAGCGGCACGGCGGCCAGAATGGCATGCACGAGGACGCCGAACCGCCGGCCACCGACGCGAACGCCTGTGTCTCCCACACGCTCGACCTGCACGTCGTCGATGTCGAGACGATCGGTGGCGGCCGCGACGCGTGCCCACTCGGTGGCGGTGAGCACGTCGAGCGATGGCTGGGCGCCGCGCGCCAGTGTGGTCGCACGATCGGCGGCCCACTGATCGAACCGTGCGCGATCGGCGGCGACGTCCTCGGGCCGCGCGTCTTTCGTGATCAGATGTTCACGCCGCAACCCGCGGCGCTCCTCGCCATCGGCATCGATCGCGAGCGGATCCCACCACACCACGGAGTACGCCTCGTCCGTCGTCGGATCGTGCATCGCGTACGCACCGGGCCGCACCGTTGCCGAGGTGGCCGTCTCCACGTCGGGCCGCTCGAGCACCGTGTCCTTGCCGGTGAACGCCGGCATCCCGGGCGCGGCGCCCGGCTGCTGCCGCATCGGCGGCGGCGGATAGAAACCAGCGACGAGCGGATCGACCCAGCTCTTCTCGTGCGGTTTGTCGCCGATGTTGGGCACGACGAGCAGATCTTTGGCGCGCGTCGCGGCCACATATGCGAGTCGCACGCCCTCGGCACGATCGCGCTCGGCCTCGAGCTCGTTGTGGTCGAAGAGATCCACTGGCGTCCAGCCGCCAAGCTTCAACGCGCACAAGCCACGTTCGGTGTCGAGGTAGCGCGACGCATCCTCGCGACTCAGCTTGCAGCCGATGTCGGCAAGGATGACCACCGGGAACTCGAGTCCCTTCGCTTTGTGCACCGTCATCAGCCGCACGCCGTCGGTGCCTTCTTCCACGATCGGCGCTTCCGGCGTCGGCGCGCGATCCGCCGCCTGCCGCAGTTCGTCGACGAAGCCGCGGAACGACAACCCGCCATCGGCTTCGTATTGCCGCGCCATCTCGGCAATCTGCAGCACGTTCGCCAGCACCTGCTCGCCGCCGCGCCACAACACGAAGCCGGCATGCGCGCGCGTCACTTCCATCAGGTGGCCGATCGTCTCGGCGATCGGTCGATGATTCCGCAGACGGTTCAACTCGCGCAGTGTCTCCAGCGCGTGCACGACCGCGGCCAGCGACTCTGGCACACCATCCGGAATCGCAAATGGACGGAAGCCGCCGGCGATGGCGTGATACGCCAGCAGATCTTCTTCGGCGACGGCGAAGAACGGCCCGCGCAGCGTCGCGAAGACCGACAGCGCATCGGCCGGCCACTCGACCGCCGTGAGTGCCGTGCGCAGCGCGTCCACTTCCTCGCGCTCGTGAAACGCCTTGCCGCCTACCAGCAGGTGCGGCACACCGCGCGACTCCAGCGCCTCGACGTACGGCTCGGTAACGTCGTCCTGGAAGTTGATGAAGCGGCGGAACAGCAGACAGATATCGCCCGCCGCAATCCGACGACGTGAGCCGTCGTCGGCGGGCACCGTCCAGCCGCTGTCGGCGATCAGCCAGCGGACGAACTCGCCGATGGCGCGAGGCAGTGAATCGGCGATGTTGCCAAGCGTGACCTGACGCCGACCGTACGGCCGCGGCACCGGCAGCGCCACGACGGCGGGCTGCGTCGCGACGTCCTGACGATGTGGCCGCAGCTCGACGTAGCCAGCCTGCAGCGCGCGCTCGTCGCGCGTCATCGTTTCGCCGAAGGCGGCGTTCACCGCGCGCTGAATCGACGGCACGCTGCGGAACGACGTGCGCAGCGTCACGCGAATCGCACCGTCCTGCTCGAGCTCTTCGCAGATGCGGTGATAGATGCCGACGTCGGCGCGGCGGAAGCGATAAATCGACTGCTTCGGATCGCCGACGATGAAGAGCGCGCCGGGACGAATGCGCTGGCGATCGTCAGAGGCCAGCGTGCGGAGCAGTTCCGCCTGCAGCGGATCCGTGTCCTGGAACTCGTCCACCAGGATGAAGCGGAATCGGTCCTGGAACTCGTGCCGCACATCCGCGGCGTCACGCACCAGATCGCGAGCGCGAATCAGCAGGTCGAGAAAGTCCAACGCGCCCGCCTTCTGCTTGCGGGCCTCGAAGTCGTGCACGCACTCCTGCAGGTCGCCGTGTATCAGCGCGGCAAGATCCGCATCCGCCTGCTTGCGGAACTCGACGAGATCCGCGACGAGGGTCTCGCGCGCGTCCAGCACCGCCTGACGCGACGCGTGACGGCTGTACTGCGCGCCGCTGCCCTTGCCCTGCCTGATGTCGCGCGCCTTCGCCGCCAGGACGCAGAGACGCGCCTCCCATCCGTCGTAGTCCATGTGTCCGCGCGCGCGTTGCGGCTCGATTTCGGTGGAGGCACGGCGCACGTCCTCGGTGTTCCTGAACACCAGATCGCCGCGGCTGATCGGCTTCGCCGTCAGCTCGGTGAATGCCTTCAACGAATCGAGCAGCGCATCGATCTGACGCTCGCGATCGAAGCCGGCCGGACGCGTCCACGGCGCCGGATGGTCGCGCCACTGCAACAGCTCAAACCCCGCTCGGCGCAGCCGCTCGAGCGGACCGTCGTCTTCGTCGTCTGATGACCACGCCGAGCGCGGACGCCGAAGCGATCGCCGGACGCCTTCGGACGGCGCATCGAGATGCCGCTGAATCCAGTCGGCGAACGCTTCGCCGAAGAGGCGCTCCGCCTGCCCTTCGGTGAGCACGGTGAACGCGGGATCAACGGCTGCTTCGACCGGACGCTCGCGGAGCAAGTCCGCACAGAAACCGTGGATGGTGCTGACGTGCGCCTCTTCGAAGCGCTGCACGGCGCGTTCAAGTCGCCTCGCTTCGTCCGACGCGGCCACTGCCCGCAGGCGCGCGCGCTCCAGTTCTTCGCGCAGGCGCAGCTTCAGCTCGCCGGCTGCCTTCTCGCTGAACGTCACGGCGACGATCTGGTCGATGCGCTCGGCTCGTCCAGTTTCGATCAGCCGGACGACGCGCTTCACCAGTTCGGTGGTCTTGCCGGTGCCGGCGGCCGCTTCGACGACGAGCGTGGCGTCGAGCGCTTCGCTGATCAGGTGGCGATCGTCGGTCATGGCAGCTTGCGCAGTTCGTCGAGATCGACAAAGAGCTCGGCCGGTTTCCGCAGCGTCCGCGTTTCTTCCGCGGGGCCGCAGACGCCGACGAAGTCGCAGTAGGTGCAGGCGCCGTGTGAGGGCCGTGCCGCCAGGGTGCCGCGCTCGATGGCGCGGTCGATGATCTCCAGCACCTCCACGCCGCGGCGACGCGTCAGCACGTCGAGCGGGATGTGATGCACGGTGAAGCGACCGGCCGTGGTGCAGTACGACAGCCGTCCTTCTTCGACGAGTTCGCCAGTGAGGTTCTCGAGCGCCAGACCATACAAGACGGGCTGCAGCGCACGCCCGCCGTCGACGATCGTCGCCAGGTTCGTGCGGTTCTTGCCGGTCTTGTGATCGGTGACGCGCAGGATGCGCGTGCGCGGTTTGCGCTCGACGAGGTCGATGGAGCCGCGCAGCAGGAAGCGGCCGTCGATCACCGCCGGGTGGGCGGAGGACGCGGGATCCCGATCCGGATCCGGCGGCAGGCCGAACGCCAGCTCGAAACGCTCCGGCGTCCACGTGCGGCCGTCCGCGGTGAGCTGCTCGTCTACCCAGCGCGTCAGGTCGCGCGTCATGGCGTCCACTTCGTCGTTCCACACGCGGTCGATGGCCGGCGCCAGCTTGTCGCGTGCGGTACCAGTGACGCGATTGATGGCCATGCGCAGTTCGGCGCGCGCGCGTGGTAGCCGCGACTCGTCAACGGGAAGCTGCCCCGCCGCCGCGAGCACGCGCAGGAAGTCGGTTTGCACGGCGTGGAACAGGCTGCCGCGCGTCAGCGGATCCATGTATTGCAGCGGCGCCGGTTCCTCGAGTGGCGCCAGTCGATACACCGCGGCCAGGAGGAACTGATACGGACACGACGAAAAACGCTGCAGCGCCGTCAGCGAGTACGGGCGTTTGGTCAGCCGCTGCGCATCGAGCGCGGCCGTGGTCGCCGGTGTGACGCGAATGAGCCCGTCGGCCGGATGCCAGCGATGCTGCCAGCGCGCCCAGCGCTCGGTGACCGACCGGCGAAGCGGTTCGTTCAACTGAATCAGGTAGCGCGCGCGGCCGTCCGACGAGGCACGTCGTCGATCGCGCAGCAGCGGCAACAGCACCGCAAGATCGTGCTCGACGGTGTCGATCGCGCGGACAGGATCGGCCGGTGCCGGCCACGCCAGCGAGGCGCCGCCCTCTCGCGCCGCCTGCTCCGCCAGGTCCGCATACCGCGGAATGACGCCGGTGATGGCGCGGACGACGTCGAGGACGTAGAACGACGGCACGCGCGGACGCGACTCGCCGAGCTCGAGGCGCGGATACGACAGGAACACGCGCTCACGCGCGGCACCCACCGCCAGGCGCAACTGCAGCCGCTCTTCGTCGGCACGAACATCAGCGACGGCAAGCTGCTTGTCCACGACACGGCGACGGCGATCCAGGAGCAGCGCGTCTTCGCGGAGTCGTTGGGGAAAGACACGTTCGGCGAGTCCCGGGACGAACACGACGCGGAACACGCGGCCGCGAGCCGCCGCGGGCGTGCCAACGAACACGCGGCCATGCCGCCGGCGCGCCGGTTCGTGCGTCAGCGTCAGCAGCCGCGGCGTCAGCACGTCGCGCACTTCCGCCAGCGTGACCGGACCAATCGCGCCGAGCGGCGTGAGTTCGCCGAGGACGCGGCGCACTCGTGCCGGCTGACGCAGCACGCGCGGCGCCATTGCCTCGAATGCCGCGAGCCATTCGCCCCACGGGCGCGGCTCGCGCCACTGATCCAGTTCACGCACGATCGGCAGCGCGAATGTCTCGAGATGCGTCAGCTCTTCGCGATCGCGCTCGAGCGCGGCAATGCGCGGCGAGTCTTCGTCCTCGTCGCGCAACTCGCGAATGCGCATGTCGTATTCATGCGTCAACCCACGCAGCCGCTTCTGCCAGCGGTCCAGCCCGCGGATCACGTAGGCCTCGACCAGCAGCTCTTCCCATCGCCACGGCGCGCGCAGCGTGCCGGCGACAACGCGGTCGCCGTCGCGTTCGACGGCCGCGGGCGCCTCGGCAAGCGGCGGCGGATCCTCGGCCCGCTCATCCGCCCGCACACCGCTGCTCACCACATCGTCCGTTGGCGGCGACCATTCGGCGTCCGCCGGCGCTGGCGACGAGGGCACCTGCGCGAGCGACAGATACTCGGCGAAGCGACGCGCGGACAGTTGCTCGTCGGCGCACGCGAGCAGCGCCAGGAAGGCGCGGCCGGCCGGATCAGGCCGGCGTGTGCCGCGCTCGAACCAGGCGGGAATGCCGGCGCGCGACAACGCGTGCTCGATCAGTCCCGCATAGGTGTGCGGCGCGCGCAACAGCACGGCCATGTCGTCGAACGGCACGCCGCGCGCGGCTTCCGCGAGAATGCGGCGCGCCACTTCCACCGCTTCACGACCTTCACCAGGCGCGGAGAAAAGCGAGACGGTTGCATCGGGCGCCGCGGCCGGCGGCGTGGCCGCGCTGAACAGGTATTGCTGAAGACGATCGAGCGCCGAGAAAGACGGCTTGAAGGCCTTGGGGCTTGAAGGGCTGGATGGCTGGAGGGCTGGAAGGGCTTGAGGCTTGGAGGGCTCGAAGGGCTCAGAAGGCTTGGAGGGCTTGGAAGGCTTGAAGGACTTGGGGCTCGAAGGGCTGGAGGGCTGGAGGGCTGGAAGGGCTTGAGGCTTGGAGGGCTTGGGGAGGGGAGCGTTGGCGTTGGAGTCGGCGTCGACGCTGAAGCCAAGGCGCGACCACGCGTCGAGCGTGCGCGTGTCGCCCTCGGGAACAGTGGCGGTGACGTCGCTGAAGTGTTCGAGCAGTGCCGCGACGAAGTGTTCCTCCACGGCGGAGGTGATCGCCACATCGAGCAGCACCAGCGTGCCGTGCAGATCGTCCCGTGAGGCCGCGGCGAGCGCCGCGATGGCGGCACGCCAGAGACCGGCGCGCGTCACCGTGCCGGCGCGGTCCGCCTCCTGCTCGACGCGTTGCAGCAGCGTCGCCAGGTCCGCCCCCGCATCGTCCAGTGCGGTGAGCGTGGCGGCGGACACCGCCGCCATCTGGAGTTCGTCCAGCGTGCGCGCCGCCGCGCGTGGGAAGCCGGGCGTATCGGCAACGGGCGTGAAGTAGCGGAGCGCCGCGGCTTGTTGCGCGTCGTATCGCGCGCGCGTAACCACGGCTTCGAGGCCGACGCCGCTGGCCGGGGCGACGCGCCGCCGAGCCAGCGATGGCAAGGCGAAACGCATCACCAGTTCGATCAGGCTCGTGCGCGTGACGCCGAAGAGCCCGCCGCGCGCATGCGCCACGCGCGCCGCGCACTCGTCCGCCGCCGCCCGCGACGCACCGACGAGCCACACCGGCGCTTCGGGCGTGGCCACGCGCAGCCGATCGTCGATCGCCTGCACGCGCACCGCCGCCGACGGTGATGTGATGACGACGCGAATCAAATTGGTGAATGACGGATCGGGGGAATTCGCGATTGTTGATGATTAGCGATTGGCGAGCGGGCGATTCGAAGATCCAGGGATTCGGCGACCAACCCGAAGATCAAGAGATAGATCGCCCCATCTCCAGATCTCCAGATTGATCACCAGATCACCACCTCACCAGATCACCACATTCGCGGTTCCTATCTCTGGTCTGTCCTCGACGGCCCCGCGGCCTTGCCGGCGTTGAGGTCATTCCAGTTGAGGATCGCGTTGAAGCCGAGGAAGAACGTGCCCTGCGTCTGCCACCGCCAGAACGGCCGGATGGCGAACATCACGACGTGGCCGTTGCCCACCCCGGCGTCGACCACCTGGGCGCGGCCGGAGAGGAACTGACCGCCCGCCAGCGTGCCAGAGAGCAGCATGTCGTTGGGGTTCTGCGGGAACGACAGCACGACGCGCGGACGCGCTTCATCCACGGTGATGCCGAACTGCCGCAGCATGGCGGTCATCGCCGCCGCTTCGTCCTGCTGCGGGCGCGGATCCGCCGCCGCCGTCGCGGGCTCGAGTGGCGTGATGTGCAACGGCGAGTTGGCCATCGGCGTGGTGTTCTGGCCGACGCCGGGGATCGTCGGTCCGCCTCCGAATCCACCGAAGCCGCCGGGCAGGCCGCCGCCGACGCTCAGCACCGGATCCTGGTTGAAGTACACCGGCAGCGTGCTGTTCTCGAAGCCGTAGGCAATCGGGCTCTTGCGATCGCTCCACACGCTGCGCATGATCGAGCCGCGCGCGAAGAGCTGCGCCGGCGATTCGACGGTGATGCCGGAGGTGAGACCGTATTCCGGCATGATGACCGACGTCGAGCCTTCGGTGATGAGCGTGCCGCCCTCGCGGACGAACTTCACCAGTTCCATCAGGCCTTCCATCCCCATGCCGCCGCGGATGTCATCCGACTGATCGAGCGCGCCGAGGTTCGACGTCTCGGCCGTCTTCTTGTACGGCAGCGGGTTGTTGTCGGTCTTGGCAATGCCGTTGACCTGCGCCTGCGCCGAGCCGCCGACGTGCGGGTAGATGATCACGTCGTACTTGCCGCGCAGGCCGCCCTGCCGCAGGGTCGTGTCGGCGAAGTAGGTGTACGGCACGCCGTAAGTGTCGAGCGCCGCGCGCACCCAGCCCTCGTCCTGCGTGCGCTGCCACGCGTGCACGTAGCCGATGCGCGGGATGTCGAGCTCGTGCATCGCCACCGACGGCGCCGACGCCAGCGCCCACGCCGACAGTCCCAGCTCCTTCAGCGTCGGCTCGATCGCGGCGCGATCGGATCCGGCGACGACGAACGCACCGGCGCGGAACGAACGGCCGCCGGCCTCGAAGTCCTCTTCCGTCGCCTGCATCTTCACGCCGGGATGCGCGAAGCGGAACTTCATCAGGTTGTTGTCGGTGGTGTGCGCGACGACGATGGTGTTGCCGGTGCCAGTGATGCCGCCGGGCGCGACGGCGTCGGCGGCCAGCAGCGTCATCGGCTGCGTGAACACCGAGGCGTCCTTCACCTCGCGCATCTTGACGTTGCGCATGTACTGGAACGTCCAGCCGGTGTCGTCATACGGCCGCGGATTCGCCGGCGCGTAGTTCTGCACCGAGAAATACATTTCGGCCATCGTCCGGTACGGCTGGTCGCCGCGGATGACGTAGTCGCCGGCCTTGACGTCGATGGTGCCGGCCTTGAAGGCGCTGTTGGCGGTGTGCACTTCGAGGCCCTGGCGGCGGAGTTCGTTCACCGCGTCGGCGGCGTCGGCCTTGCGGTACTGGTCCGCGGGAATGACCCAGGCGTTGATCGCGCCGTTCTTGCCCTCGTCGATCGAGCGCTTGTTCTTCAGCCAGTAGTTCTCGAGATACATCTCGCGGTTCTTGGCGACGTGGTTCAGCGCGATGAGCACGCCCGACTGCTGGATGTTGGTGTTGTTGCGCGGCCCCCACTTGATCGACGGCAGCGGCGGGTTCGGACGGAACCACTCACGGCTGGTCGTCGTCGCGCCGGCGCGCGCTTCGTAGTTGTCGGGACCGTAGCTCTGCACCTCGTAGAAGCGGCCGATGGCGTTGTGCGAGTGGGCGATGAAGAACATGTAGTTCGGCACCCAGCCGTCGTAGAACCCGTAGGTCCACACGCCGGGTACGTTGCGCTTGGTCATCTCCATCACTTCGGTCTTGGCGAGCAGCCACCATTCGTCGACGGTGATTGGATCGAGCGCTTCGTTGTAAGGACCAGTGCCGGTCGACGCATACAGATAGGTCTGCGCCTCGTGCAGGTCGTGCATGATCGTCGGCTTCCACTCGTTCTGCACGCGCGTCACGGCGCGCGTCAGCGCGAGGAACTGGCCCATGCCATCGCGGTTGTTGTCGTGGGCGACGTACTTGCCCCAGTACATCAGCGGCAGGCGTGTCGCGCCCTGCGGCCGCTTCTTGTTGAAGTAATAGGTGTCGACCTGCTTCTCGCGCCCGTCCACTTCGATCACCGGCGTGATGAAGGTGATGACGTTGTTGCGAATCTGCTGGATGAACGGCGTCTCCTCGACGACGAGTCGATAGGCCAGTTCCTGCAGCATCTCGGGTCCGCCGTTCTCCGGCGAGTGGATGCCGCTGGTCAGCCAGTAGATCGGCTTGGCCGTCTTCAGCAGCTGCTGCGCCTGCGCCTCGGTGGTCTTCCGAGGGTCGGTGAGCTGGACGAGCATGTCCTTGTACTTGGCCAGCTGCTTGATCGTCGCTTCATCGGCGATGGCCAGCATCACCATGTCGCGGCCTTCCTCGCTCTTGCCGATGGTCCACATCAGCGCGCGGTCGGACGCCTTGTCGATGGCCTCGTAGTAGCGATGGATGTCCTTCGCGTAGGTCAGTTCGCCGGGCGTGCCGACGATGCGGCCGTGGAACTTGAGGGGCGTCGGGACAGTGGCGGAGGCGGGCAGATGGTCCACCAGTTCGGTGGTGATACGCGGGTCCTGCAGGTATTCCTTGATCTTGGCCGTGTAGTCCGCGTCGATGGCTTGCGGCGCGGTGCGCGACTGGGCTGCGGGAACCGCCGTCAGCAGAGCGGCGCCCGCCGCTGCCAGAAAAGCCGCCGTGGTCAGGCGGGTGGCGGTATGAGTCATTGAAATCCTCCTCGGGGACGAACGCCTCGGTTGCGTGGCGTCATCCATCGTATGCCGAGCGGTTGACAATATTCAAACGGATGTTTTATACACCTGTTTGATGCGCGCCCTGGTTCGCTTGCTGCTCGTGGCCGCCGCCCTTGCGGGCGCCGGCTGGTATGTCCTCGCCCAATCCCGTCCCGTGCCGCTCACCCTCACCGGCATCGTCACCACGCACGACGTGGTGGTGGCGCCGCAAGTCGGTGGGCGCATCGTCAGCCTCCACGTGAAAGAAGGCGAAGCGGTGACGGCCGGTCAGCCCGTCGCCGATATCGAACCGGCGGAACTGGAGGCCGACCGTGACTACTACTCCAGGACCGCGGAAGGATTGAGCGCGACCGTGCGCGAACAGGAAGCGGGCCTTCGTTACCAGCGCCGTCAGTTGCAGGAACAGGAGGCGCAGGGAGAAGCCGCCATCGCGACGTCGACGGCGTCGCATCGCGCCGCGGTGGCGGATGCCGAACGGGCGCGGCTCACCTTCACGCGGACGCGCGACCTGGCGTCGCACGGCCTCGCTCCCGCGCAGCAGCTCGATGAGGCGCGCACGGCCGCCGAGGCCGCCGACGCGCGCGTCGAATCGCTGGCGCGCCAGGTGGACGCGCAAGTCGCGGCGCTGGCCCTGGTCCGCGCCAGCACCGAACAGGTGACGATGCGACAGCGGCAGGTCGACGCGTCCACCTCGCAACTAGCCGCCGCCGGCGCGCAGCGGCAGAAAGCCGCCGTCCGCCTCGCCTTCGCGCACCTCGTCGCGCCGATGGCCGGCATCGTCGACGTGATGCCGGCGCGGCAGGGCGAGGTCATCACCGCCGGCCAGGCGGTCGTGACGCTGATCAACCCCGACGATCTCTGGGTGCGTGCCGACATCGAAGAGAGCTACATCGAGCGTGTCCGCATCGGCGACATCCTGCCCGTGCGCCTGCCCTCGGGCGAGGTGCGTCAGGGCACGGTGTTCTATCGCCGCGCCGATGCCGCCTTTGCCACCCAGCGCGACGTGAGCCGTACCAAGCGCGATGTCAAGACCTTCGAGACACGTCTGCGCGTCGACAACACCGACCGCACGCTCGCCGTCGGCATGACGGCGTTTGTCGAGCTGGGGATCCGCTAGTGGTGACGAGCGCCATCGACGTGCGGGGCATCCGCAAGCAGTTTGGCGACTTCACGGCGGTGGACGGCATCTCGTTCACCGTCGCGCCGGGTGAAGTGTTCGGCCTGCTCGGGCCGAACGGCGCCGGCAAGTCGACGCTCATCCGCATGCTGACGACCCTGCTGCCGCCGAGCGACGGAACGGCCATCGTCGGCGGCCATGACATCCGCGCCAATCCCGACGGCGTGCGCCACGCCATTGGCGTGATTCCGCAGGCGATGACCAGCGATACGGAGCTGAGTGTCGAGGAGAACCTGATCATCTTCGCGAAGCTGTACGGCGTGCCGCGCGAGAAGCGCCGCCGTCTGATCGACGAACTGCTGGCCGCCGTCGAACTCACCGAGTGGCGCGACAAGCAGGTGATGTATCTCTCGGGCGGCATGCGCCGGCGCGTCGAAATCGCGCGCGGGCTGGTGCACGAACCGCGCATCTTCTTCCTCGATGAACCGACGACGGGTCTCGACCCGGTCTCGCGCGTCGCGGTGTGGGAAATGATTCGCAAGGTCAAGCACGAACGCAACCTCACCGTGCTTCTGACGACGCACTACATGGATGAGGCCGATCAGCTCTGCGATCGCATCGCCATCGTCGATCACGGCAGGCTGGTGGCGCTCGACTCGCCGCTCAAGCTGAAGGCGTCGATCCCCAGCCACAACGTCATCGAAGCCAGCTTTTCGTCGGTGCCGGCCGACTGGGCCACCGCGCTTGCGCGCCTGCCGCATGTCGTCACCGTGACCGCCGAGGATCACGTCGCCCGCATCGGCACGTCCAACGGCCCGGCGACCACCGCCGCGCTGGTGAGCGCCGCCGCCAGCGCCGGCATCGCCATCCAATCGCTCGCCGTCAAGAGCACGACGCTCGACGACGTGTTCGTGCACTACACCGGACGCGACCTGCGCGATGCGCTGCAGACGCCGGCGCCGCGGCAACTCCCGGTTCGCCGCTGAGACGAGTCCATGCATCGCACGCTGGCCATCATCGAACGCGAGATGCGGCGCTTCCGCCGCAGCCCGGTCCTCATCGGCATGTCGCTGGTCTTTCCGCTCGTCCAGCTCATCGTCCTTGGCTATGCCTTTGGTGGGAACGTCCGGAACCTGACCGTCGCCATTGTCGATCTCGACGGCGGGCTGCCGGCGGTGCGCGTGCGCGAACTCACCGGCGCCATTGCCGCCAACGCGCGGACGTTCACCACCGTGCCGATGGCCAGCGAAGGCGAGGCGCTGGCGGCGCTGCGTGACGGCCGCGTCAACGGCGTGCTGACGATTCCGCCGGATTACTCGCGCCGCGTCGTCAGCGGACGCGAGCCGCGGCTGGCGCTGATCGAAGACAACACCGACAACTTCGTGGCCGCGACGCTGGCCGCATCGATGAACGGCCTGGTGGCCGGACTCGATCCGCCACCGCCGTCCAGCGTCCGCACGATAACCACGCCGCATCTGGACGTCGTCGAGCTCTATCCGTACGTGCCGTATGTGCAGTACCTGCTGCCCGGATCGATCACCATGTCCATTTTCATGATGGTGATGATCGGCGGCGGCATCATCTTCATCGACGACAAGGCGCGCGGCCTGCACGAGGGGTATCTGGTGACGCCGATCACCGGGCTGGAGCTGATCGCCGGCTTCAACATCTCGGGCACGATCAAGGCGGTGATGGCCGGGATGGTGCTGATGACGATCGGCTCGCTCATCGCCGGCGTGCCGGATCCGCTGAATCCACTGCGGATGCTGCGCATGCTGGTGGTCATTTCGGTGACGGCGCTGGCGTTGACGAGCATGATGTTCCTGTTGATGGTGCGCGTGAAGGATCCGCTGACGCCACGCGCAATCTTCGGCGTGCTCAACACGCTGCTCTATTTCCCGAGCGGCGCTGTTTACCCGCAGCAAGCGTTTCCCGGCTGGATGAAGGCGATCGCCGTCGTCGATCCGTTCACGTATGCCGTGCATGCGTTCAAGAGCCTGGTGCTGAAGAACACCGGCTTCGCCGCCATCGGCTACGACCTCGGGTTCCTGCTCGTCTTTTCCTGCGTGGCGATGACGGCGGCGGCGCTGCTGTTTCGGAGGTCGCTGTGAAACGGCCGGCGCGCACCGCCGTCGATCCGGCGGCCGATCAGGGCACGCGTGATCGGCTGGTGCAGGAGGCGGGACTGCTGTTTGCCGACCGTGGCTTCCAACGCGCCACCGTGCGCGAGATCTGCGCGGCGGCCGGCGCCAACGTCGCCGCCGTGAACTATCACTTCGGCGACAAGGACGGACTCTATCGCGCCGTGGTCCAGACGGCCATCGCCGTCATGCGCGGCACCAACGAGTTGTTGTTCGAGGCCGGGCGCGGCGCTTCACCGGAGGACCAGCTGCGGGCCTACGTGCGCGTGCTGCTCGAGCGCCTGACCGGCCGCGATCGCCTGTCGTGGCTGCATCGCCTGATGACGCGCGAGATCGAGGAACCCGGCGAGACGATGCGGCTGGTGATGAGCGAAGTGATCGAGCCGCGCATGGCGCACCTCGGCTCGCTGGTCGGCGCCATCGCCGGCCTGCGCGGCGACGACCCACGCGTGCTCCGCGCCGTGCTCAGCCTCCAGGGCCAGGTGCTGCTCTTCGCGCGGCCAAAGCCGCCCGGCGTGCCGGCGCCGTGGGACCGGCTGCTGCGCTCGCCGGAGGCCATGGCCGAGCACATCATCGCCTTCTCGCTGCCGGGGATTCGCGCGCTCCGCCATCTGCCGCCGGCGTGATCCCATCCTGCACTTTCGCGGCTTGTGGATGATAATCACTCGCCGCATGGTGATCTCGCAGTTCGCCCTGCTCGTGCTCGAGGCCGCGTTGATGGCCACCCTGGTGCTGAGCCTCTTTCGCGCCCGGACCGTCCTCGGCCTCTCGCCGCTCTACATTGTCATGGGCGGATTCCAGTATCTGGAGGCGACGCTGTCGGTGCAGGTGGCGCTGTGGCCGGGCGTCGTCATCTACCCGGGGTCGTCGGTGATGTTCACGGCCAATCTCTTTGCCGTGCTGCTGGTCTATCTGAAGGAGGACGCGCTCGAGGCCCGCAAGCTCGTGTATGGGCTGGTGCTGGCCAACGCCGGACTGACGCTGGTGTCGCTCCTGGTCAGCGCACACTTCGTGCTGCCGGGCGTCGCCGGCGGCGCCACGGTCGGCGGCGAGGAGTTCGTGCAGAACGCGCAGATCGCCATGGTCGGCGCGGCGCTGCTGTTCGTGGACGTGCTCGGCATCATCCTCGTCTACGAATATGTCAGCCGCCACACGCGGTTCTTCCTGCTGCGCGTCTTCCTGGCGCTGGCCGTGATCGTCGCCTTCGACAACCTGCTCTTCGGGTCGTTCGTGCGCTGGGGCCAGGCCGACTTCGGCGCGGCGCTGCTCTCGGGACTGGTCAGCAAACTGGGGGCGGCGCTGTTCTATTCGGTGTCGCTCTGGGGTTATCTGCGCTTCATCGAGCCGCGCGACGTCACGGTGTCGGAAGGTGATGTCGCCGACGTCTTCCAGATGCTCACCTACCGGCAGAAATACGAGCAGGCGCGCAACCGGATGATTCACGACCAGCTGACCGGGCTGCACAACCGGCTGCATCTCGAGGACGTCGCGCCGCGGGCGCTGGCCCACGCGCATCGCTACGCCGAACCGATCAGCCTGATGATCGTCGACGGCGACGGCTTCAAAGCCATCAACGATCGCTTCAGCCACTTCGAAGGCGACCGCGTCATCCAGTTGATCGGCGCGACGCTGAACGCCGAGGTCCGCGCCGCCGACATCGCCTGCCGCTATGGCGGCGACGAGTTCGTGGTGCTGCTGCCGCGCACCGACCTCGCGGCGGCGCGCGCCCTGGCCGAACGCATCCAGGCGCGGCTCCGCCATCACTGCGCGTCGGCGTCGCCGGCCTATCCGTGGGGCACGCTCACGCTGACGTTCGGGATTGCCGCCAATCCCACCGATGGGCACTTCACCGTGGTCGAGGAGCTGATGCGGCTCGCCGATACCCGGCTCTACGCGGGAAAGCGAGCCGGCGGCAACTGCGTCATCTCGGCCGACGACGCGCCGGATCTCGGACTCGCGCCCGCGTCGTCGCCCGCGCCGGCGAGCATCTGACGCAGATCGCGCAGACCACGCGCCACCAGGTTCCGCGCCCGCTGGTAGGTCCATCCGGTGTCCGCCATCAGCTCGGCGATGCTGGCTCCGGCCAAGTGCCGCACCACCGCTCGACGACGATCGCGAGGGAGTTGCGACAGCGCGCTCCTGACTTGCTGATGGAACTGGGCGCGGAGCAGCCGGTCTTCGGGACCGGTGTTCAACGCCGGCAGGTCGTCGAGGTCGATCGGCGCGGGCGACGACGGCTGCCGTCGCAGCGCGCGCCACGCCTCGCGCCGGGCCGTGCGATACACGTAGCTGGCGGGATACGCGATCTGCCGGCCCTGGCGCACCTGCCGCCACACCGACAGGAAGACGTCCTGGACGATGTCGTCCGGTGTGGTGTGCGCGGCGCCGCGCATCCGGCGGGCCAGCCGCCGGACCATCGGTGCGTGGTCGGTCATCATCCGCGTCAGGCCATCGGGCATGGAGGGCTCTTTCCAGGTCTTAGGTCCTAGGTCTTAGGTCTTAGGCAAAAGCTCGTGATCACGGGTGCTCGTGGACAGCGGTCTCTTCCTAGGACTTAGGACCTAGGACCCAGGCAAGAGCTCGTGATCACGGGTTCTCGTGGACAGTGGTTCTTGCCTAGGACTTAGGACTTAGGACCTAGGCAAGAGCTCGTGATCACGGTTCTCGTGGACAGCGGCTCTTTCCTAGGACTTAGGACCCAGGACCTAGGACCTAAGCGAAGGCTCGTGATCACGGGTTCTCTCGTGGACAGTGGTCTCTTCCTAGGACTTAGGACTTAGGACCTAGGACCTACGCGAAGGCCCTTGTCTACGTGGCGCAGAAAGGTGGCGGATTCATCGGCGGCGCCATTGAGCCAGGTTCTTGATCCGGGTTCTCGTGGACAGCGGCTTTCTCCTGAGACTTAGGACCTAGGACCTAGGACCTGGGACCTTCGCAGGACTACCATCTCGACCATGGCCGACATCACGGAGCTGCTGAACCGCTGGCAGGGCGGCGAGCGCGAGGCGCTCGACGAACTGGTGCCGCGGGTGTACGC
>JADZCY010000338.1 GCA_020851325.1 Acidobacteriota bacterium
ACACGTTGCCGTTGTGGGCCTTCTTGATGAAGTAGGTCAGCATCTTCTCGGTGACGTCGAAGTCGGCGATGACGCCGTCCTTCATCGGCTTGATGGCGACGATGTTGCCGGGCGTGCGGCCCAGCATCTCCTTCGCTTCGCGGCCGACCGCTTCGACGCGGCCGTTCACCTTGTTGATGGCGACGATCGACGGCTCATTGACGACGATGCCGCGACCCTTGGCGTAGACGCAGGTGTTCGCGGTGCCGAGATCGATGGCGAGGTCGGTGGACAGAAACGAAAGCAGCGATCCGAATCCCATGCGTGAGTGTCGTGCATCAGCCTTCGCCGGGTGGCGGCTGGGCCAAGTGCACCCCGTTCTTGCCCGAGTTCTTGATGTGATACATGGCCGTGTCGGCTGCCCGCACCAGATCCTCGGCCGAATTCGCCACGTCAGGCAGCGTGGCAATCCCGACCGAGGCGGTCAACCGAAGGCTCAACCCGTCGCCGGCGAGGAACGGATGCGCTTCGATCCGATCCCGCGCACGTTCGCCCACCGCCACGGCGCCGTCCGACCCCGTGTCCGGCAGGATGATCGCAAACTCGTCGCCGCCGAAGCGGGCGACGACGTCGGTTTCGCGCGCCGAACCGCGAATGACCGCGGCCGCTTCGACGAGCGCGCGACTGCCGGCCAGGTGACCGTGCGTGTCGTTGACCATCTTGAACCCGTCGAGGTCCAGGAAGAGCAGCGACAGCGGCCGGCCGGAACGTGAGGCGCGCTTGGCTTCCCGTCTGAGCACGTGGTTCAGATAGCGGGAGTTGTAGAGCTGAGTCAGGTCGTCGGTGACCGAGAGCGCCTCGGCCCGCCGCAGCATCAGTGCATTGTCGAGCGCCTGGGCCGGCCCCTCGAGGGCATTGCCCAGCAGCTCGGCAAACGCCGGCGTGATGCGCGGCGCCGCGGAGGAGGCGGCACGTTCGATCACGACGAGGGCCGCCACCGTGCGTGTCCGGCACCGGAGCGGCCATCCGATTGCCGCGCCCGCCGACGCGGAGAGCCGGGCGTCGCGACGGGCATCGGCGGTGGTGAGTTCGCGCCCGCGGAGCAGCACCCAGCGGGCAATCTCGAGCGCGGCCGGTGACAGGCCGACGCCGAGTCCACGTGACGCCAGCGGCGCCACCTGACCATCGAGATCGGCGGCAAAGACGCCGCACCCCGAGGCCTTGAACCAGTCGGTGGCCAGTTGCACCACCTGCTCGCCGATAGCGGCGGCATCGAGCGACTCGTGGGCGGCGCGCATCACCGCCAGCACGGTCTCGGGCCGGCCGAGCCGGCCTTTGAGCATGCGCTGGCTGCGTCCCAGGCGCTGGGCCAGGTCAGCGCGGCGCGAACCGCCGTAAGTCATTCAACCGCCAGACTATATCATGGGCTGGCTGAACCACGACACGAGCCGGCCGCGACACCGGAGGGACGGGACGTTCGTGCTACGATGAGCGTTTCCGAGGAACCTGCGCACATGACCATGCTGGACCGGATGCGGCGACACAAGGGATGGCTCAAGTGGAGCCTCGCCCTCGTCGTGCTCACCTTCGTTGTCTTCTACATTCCGGATTTCCTGTCGACCAGCACGGGCGCCGCGCCCAGTCAGGTCCTCGCCGAAGTGGACGGCTCCCCGATCACCGTCGGGACGTTCCAGCGCCGCTATGCGGCACAGATCAATGCGTATCGGCAGGCCTACGGCGGCCAGATGAACGAGCAACTGCTGCGGCAGCTCGGCATCGATCGCCAGATCGTCCAGCAACTCGTCGACGAAGAAGCCATGGTCGCCGACGCGCGACGCCAGGGCATCACCGTCAGCGACGCCGAGATTCGCGAGCGCATCCTCAGCATGCCGGCCTTCCAGGAGAACGGCCGCTTCATCGGCGAACAGCGCTACCGGCAGATCCTCCAGTTCAACAACCCGCCGTTCACGACGACGGAGTTCGAAGACAACCTGCGGCGCGCACTGATGATCGAGAAGCTGCGCACGGCGGTCACCGGCTGGGTGAACGTCGCCGACAGCGAAGTGGCCGATGAGTATCGCCGCCGCAACGAAAAGGTGAAGCTCGACGTCGTCCCCGTCACCGCCGACGCGTTCCGCTCGCGCGTGACCGCCACCGACGCCGATCTCGCGACGCACTTCGAGGCGAACAAGGAAAGCTACCGCATCGGCGAGAAGCGCAAGTTCAAGTATGCGCTCGTCGACGTCGATCAGGTGCGCGGCGGCATCGAGATTCCCGACGCTGACGTCGAGGCGTTCTACAAGCAGAACATCGCGCAGTACACGACGCCGGCGCAGGTGCGCGCCAGCCACATCCTGCTGAAGATCGAGGGCAAGGACGAGAACACCGTCCGCGCCGCCGCCGAAGACGTGCTGAAGCAGGTGCGGGCGCCGGGCGCCGATTTCGCGGCGCTGGCGAAGCAGTATTCCGAAGACGAGTCCAACAAGGACCGCGGCGGCGACCTCGATTTCTTCCCGCGCGGCCGCATGGTGGCGGAGTTCGAGAACGCGGCGTTCGCGATGAAGCCGGGCGATGTCAGCGATCTCGTGAAGACGCAGTTCGGCTTCCACATCATCAAGGTGGTGGACAGCCAGCCGGAAGTGGTGCGGCCGCTGGCCGAGACGAAGCCGGAGATCGTCGATCAGCTTCGCTGGCAGCGCGCGCAGCAGCGGGCCGAGGAAGCGGCGAAGACGCTGGCGTCGGAGGCGAAGTCAGCGGCGGATCTGGAGCGCCTGGCAAAGGAGCGTTCGTTCGAGTTCCGCGAAACCGGACTCTTCCTGCGCGACGAACCGATCGATCAGCTCGGGCCGCAGCCCGAACTGGCGGCCACGGTATTCGGTTTGGCCGAAGGTGGCGTGAGCACGCCGCAGCGCGTCGCCCGCGGCTGGGTGGTCGCGACGGTGTCGGGCACGCAGGCGCCGTATGTGCCGGCGCTGGACGAGGTGAAGGAACGCGTGCGCGAAGACGTGCTGCGCGACAAGGCGGCGACCATGGCGCGTGAACGCGCCGCGCAGATCGCCACCGAGTTGAAGACGGCGAAGGACTTTGCCGCCGCCGTCAAGCGCGCCGGTCTCGAAGTGAAGTCGACCGAGCTCGTCGCGCGCGGCTCGGCGATCCCCGACATCGGCATGAGCGAAGAGATCGACACCGCGGCGTTCACGCTGCCGGTGAACGGCGTCAGCGACGCGATCACGACGCCGACCGGCACCGCCATCATCCGCGTGGTGGAGCGCGAAAACGTCACCGACGCGCAGATCACCGCCGGCCGCGACGAACTGCGCGAAGAGATGGCGGCCCGCCGCCGCGACAGCTTCTTCAGCGCCTACATGCAGAAGGCGAAGACGGGGCTGAAGGTCAACGTGCACCAGGACGTGATGGCGCAGCTCCTCGGCCCCGAGCCGGCCGGCATGCCGGGCTTGCCGGGACTGCCGCAGTAAGATGGACCGCCCGCCCTCGCGCTTCGCGCGACGGCGCGGCGGTGGGAAGTCAGGACCGCGGCTTCACCGCGGTGGGGCACCGGGACGGGGTCGGCGCGGCGCGAGTAGCCGCGGCCGGCGGCCCGGCTCCGAGGCCGGAAAACCGACGCTCCAGCGCGTCGACTCTGCGAGGCGTGGGGCCCCCCATCCCCACGCGCGACCCAGGCTTGCGCGCCGGTTTTCGTACTGACGCCCACGGCCTCTCCGCAGGGCCGCCGGCCGCGGCCACTCGCACCGCACCTCCGTGCCGCACCTCCGTGTAGCACCTCCGTGTAGCACCTCCGTGCAGCACCCTCGTGCAGCACCCTCGTGCAGCACCCTCGTGTAGCACCCTCGTGCAGCACCTTCAGCGAAGAAACACGTAAGGCATGTGGGCGAGGCGCTCGCCGGCGGCGAACAGGCGTGACGGCGCCAGCAGCGCCGCCAGCGCCTGACGGTCGCGAGGGCCGAGCAGCGACAACAGCGCGTCGGTCGCGGCCCGCTGCTGCATGCGACCCACCGGCGAGGCGAGTTGATCGCTCAGCACTTCGTAGAAGCTGCGCGGCGCCGGATACACCACCAGCTCCACTTCCTCTTCCGCGGGGATCTTCGCGCGCTGCTTGGCGATGCCGACCGCGGTCATCAGGCCGCCAAGTTCGTCGACCAGACCGTTCTGCCGCGCCTGCAGACCCGTCCACACACGGCCCTGCCCGATCGCGTCGACCTTCTCCGGCGTCGTGTGACGCGAGTCGGCGACGCGCTCGACGAAGTGGTCGTAGGTGGCCTGCATCGACTCACGCACCTTCGCGCGTTCCGCTTCGGTGAACGGCCGATCGGACGAATACATCTCTGCGAAGCGTCCTTCGCTCACCGCCTCCACGTTCGCGCCGAGCTTCTCGAACGTCCCGCCGGTGACGAACTTCCCGGTGTAGACGCCAATCGATCCGGTCAGCGTGCCCGGCTGCGCGACAATCACGTCCCCCGCCGCGGCGATGTAGTAGCCGCCCGACGCGGCGAGATCCGACATCGACACCACCAGCGGCAGCGCCGCCGACTTGGTGATCATCAGCTCGCGCCAGATCACGTCGGACGCGATGGACGATCCGCCCGGGCTGTCGATGCGCAGGACGATGGCCCTGGCGCCGCTGTCGCGCGCGGCGCGAATGTCTTCCACGATCGATTCCGACCCGAGCACGGCGCCGTTCACCGGATCGTAGCCGCTCTTGCCGCTGACGATCGTGCCGACGGCATTGACGACGGCAATGCGGGAGGGACGCTTGACGCCAATGGCGTCCCACGTCACCTGCGCGTAAGTGGCGACTTCGACCACCGGCTCCACCGTCATGTCGGTGAGATCGTCGAGTTCGTCTTCATACGCCAGTTCGTCGACCAGCCCGACGCGCAGCGCGTCCGCCGGCTGGAACGGCCCCTCGTCGATCAGCGCCCGGATCTCCGCTTCCGGCTTGCGCCGGCCGTCGGCAATGCCGCGCACGAGTTGTTCGAACTGATCGAGGTTCAGCGACTCGGTCATCTCACGATGCGCCGGCGTGAAGGTCTTCTCGGTGAGCGTGTTCACCGCCGTCTTGAAATCGCCGACGTGCAGGAAGTCGGGATAGGTCCCGACCATGTCGAACGTGCCGCGCAGGAACACCTCGTACTGCGCCAGCCCGGTGAGATCGATCGTGCTCGTCGGCAGCACGACGATGCGATCGGCGACCGAGGCGAGGTAATACTCCTGATTGCCGGCCGATTCGAGGAACGCGTAGACCGGCTTCCCCGCGGCGCGGAACTCCATCAGCGCTTCGCGCAGTTCCTGCACGCGCGCCCAGAACGGCGAGCCCATCGACTGCGGCCGCAGCAGGATGCGCGCGATCCGCGGATCGAGACGGGCCTTGCGGATCATCTCGACATAGCCACGCATCGTCAGCGTGTGGCCATCGCTCAGCGGCAGCGCCACGTCCGGCATCAATTCCGGCATGTCGCCGGACGGCCGCAGCACCAGCGTCGAGCCTTCGGCAATGCGTGGGCTGCCGCCGAACATGAAGTAGCCGAGGAGCGCGACGCCGAGCAGCAGGCCGAAGGCCAGCGCGAACGCGCCGAGGACGAGGCGGAAGCCACGCGACAAGGTCACGTCGGCAGTATAGTCTTGCCCGCCGCGGCCCGCCTGAGGCGTAGCTGACCAGCGCAGCCGGTGGTGAAACGCTGGCGGCGCGGTCGCCACTATCCATCCGGGAACACGCGACGCGGCGGCATTCGCCGCCTCGCGCCTCCCCGGGGCGCCCGCTCTGGCGGACGTCCGGCTCGCGAATCCCGCCAGGCTGTCGTGTGACCGCCGGTTCATCGCCGTCCAGGCACATCCCCGTGCCAGGACGCGCGACCCGCCGGGGGGCCGGGACGCGCCGCGGTGAACGCGGTCACGCCGGTGGCCGGTGGGATTCGTGGGAATCAGCCCCACAATTCACTGGTGTTGAGGCTCCATCTGCTCGAACAACCCCCGATCGTGGCGGTACTCGCCGGATCAGCGCGCAGATGGATACTTCACTCGAGTGCGCTGAGGGGTTAGTCGGCGTCAGCGCCGCGGCCGCGTGGCCTGCGCCGCTGCTGCACGAAACGACAAGGCCCAGACGCGGTCCTGCGACACGGTCAGGTCGCTGATGCGTCCGGTGGCGTCGCGCCGGAAGATCACGGTTCCGAGACGACCGGTGAACACGTTCTCGTACACCGGTGTCAGCGCGATCACGTCGTCCGGCCGGCGATGGATTTCGAGCGCGCTGCCGTTCAGCGCGACCACGAGTTCGGTTTCGATTTCGTCGCTGGCGTAGCGCCCCGCAAAAACACGCAACGCGTCTGCGGAGGGCGACCACGCCTGCACGCGCTCGAGCAGCCGCGTGCCGCCAAAGGTGTCGGTGATGGTGATGCGCGCGTTGCCGTCGAGTGTCCACCGGTCGCCGTTCGGCGCCTGCAACTCGCGCGAGCCGCGCGCGACGAGCGCGGCGCCGCGATCGATCCTGACGCCGGCCCCATCGGCCACGAGCGGCTGCGGCACACCGGTGTCGCGATCGCGATAGAGGCCGACAAACGCGTCACGCTCCGCGGACGTCAACGCGTGCGTCGCGGTCAACGGCGTCGCCGGCTGGAGTCGACTCGACAGCACCTGATCGACGACGCGATAAGTCAGGTTCTCCGCCGACGCGTTGGCCGCGTTGCACAGCACGGCGACGGTCGACGACTGATCCGGGAACGTCGTCAGATACGCGCGATAGCCGGCGGTCGAGCCACTGTGCCGCACTTCGCGAACCCCGCGGTACTGCCGCACCCACACGCCGAGTCCGTAGTCGTGCACGCGACCGTCGGCGAAGCGCCCCGGCGTGATCTGCGCCGTCAGGAACTCGCGATCGCCGATCACCGGCTCGCGAAACTGACGCGCCCAGCGCAGCAGATCGCCCACCGTCGTCAGTAGTCCGCCGTTGCCATAGACGTTTTCGAACGGCATGTCGAGATGGTAGCCATCGCTCTCGCGCGAGTACGCCAGCGCCCGGCCCGGAACGACGCGCGTGTGATCGTCGCGCCATGAAGTACGCGTCATGCCGAGCGGGTTGAAGATGCGCTCGCGACTGAAATCCGCGAGCGTCTGCCCCGAGAGTCTCTGCACGAGCATCGCCGCGAGGTTGTAGCCGGAGTTGCTGTACGACCAGCGCGTGCCGGCCGGGAAGTTGAGCGCCGTCTGCCTGGACAGGATGTCGAGCACGTGCCCATGCGTGTAGGCGCGCGTCGTCCGCGGCCAGCCGGCGATGCCTTGCAGGCTGCCCCAGTCGCGCAGGCCGCTGGTGTGCTGCAGCATCTGCCGGACGGTGACGGCAGCGGCGCTGTCCGGCAGTTCCGGCATGTGCTTCCGAATCGGATCGTCGAGCGACAACTTGCCGTCGCGCACCAGCAGCAGCACGGCGGCAGCGGTGAACTGCTTCGATACGGACCCGGCTTCGAAGATCGTGTCGCCCTTATTGACGATGCCGCGTTCGAGGTCCGCCATGCCGAACCCTTGCTCCAGAACGATTTGGCCCTCGCGTTCGACGCCGACGGCACAGCCGGGCGTAGCGACGGTCCAGTCGCGGAAGATGGCGGAGACATCCGGCGCCGCAACGGCCGCGGCGGCCTGAAGCCCGACTGCAAACAGCGTGGTGGCAAGCAGCATCACGTCACTCCCCGTCCGGCGCGTGAGCCGGCCCCGTGAACTTTACCGGAGAACGTGCGTATGAGGGGATGAGGCCTCGCGGTCGCGGGGCCCGAAGGACATCACCGACATGGAAACGCTGCGTGCCGCCCGATTCCTCGTCAAGGGGCCTCTCATCCTGGCGCTGCTGTTCGTCATCAACCTGATGACGTCGCCCGGACACTGGTGGGTGCAGTGGGCCGCGCTCGGCATCGGCATCGCCTGGGTGCTCAGTCTGTTTCGCGTCATCCGGGGCGTGCTTCTGGCTGGCGGGCTCGCCGCCATCGGCGCCTATATCCTGCGGAAGCAGGCAGGTAGCAGATAGCAGGTAGCGGGTAGCCGGCGCGGCTCACTTCCCGGCGACGGAACGCAGCAACGAGAGCAACAGATCCACGGCCACCGCGTTGTGGCCGCCGAGCGGCACGATGATGTCGGCGTAGCGCTTGCTGGGCTCCACGAACTCCAGGTGCATCGGCTTCACGGTGTCCTGATACTGATCGATCACCGACTCCATCGTCCGGCCGCGATCGGCGACGTCGCGGACGAGGCGGCGGATGAAGCGCGTGTCGGAGTCGGTGTCGACGAACACCTTGATGTCCATCAACCGGCGCAGCGCCGGATCCGTGAAGATCAGAATGCCTTCGACGATGACGGCACGGCGCGGGGCGACGGTTTCGGTCTCCGCCAGCCGCGCGTGCCGCGTGAAGTCGTAGCGCGGCACTTCCACCGATTGTCCGGCCCGCAGTGCCTCGACGTGCCGCACCATCAGATCGGTTTCGAGCGCGTCCGGATGGTCGTAGTTGAGCGCCGCCCGCTCCTCGAGGCGCAGGTCGTTGCGATCGCGATAGTAGCGATCGTGTTCGAGCACGACCACATCATCGGAGCCAAGACTCTCGACGATCTTGCGAACGACGGTGGTCTTGCCGGAACCGGAGCCGCCGGCGACGCCAACTATCAAGTGAGGAATCATGCAATGCAGATTGACGGATCGGGAAGTCGAACTCGAGACCGTGGCCCAGCACCTGAGGCCCAAGACCTAGGACCTACCTAGCCTACCAGTCCCTGCGTCAACGCGCCGCACCGGACTGCCGTGCGGTCGTGCGATGCTGTGGGCCGATTTCCGTGACCACTCGCATCCGCGCCGCGATTCTCGTCGCCTGTCTGGCCACGCTCGCTGGCGCGTGCGCGGACTCGGCGTCAGCGCGGCTCGAAGCCGACAATCCGATCCGTCCAGTCGCCGCGGCGCCGTTTGGGATGGAGGGATTCGTGGCGTCAGCCGGAGCCACGGCCGACCCTGCCCGCGTTCGGCTCGGACGGTGGCTGTTCTACGACACGCGGCTGTCAGCGGATCGCACGGTGTCCTGCGCGACATGTCATCGCCCGGACTACGCGTTCTCGGAACCCACACCGATCGCGATAGGCGTCGGCGGCGCGCGCGGGAAGCGACGGACGCCAAGCCTGATCAACCTGGCGGGACGCACGGTGCTGACGCCGGCCGATGATCCGGGGCCGATGTTCTTCTGGGATGGACGCGCGACCTCCCTCGAGGCGCAGGTCGTGATGCCGATCGCCGACCGCGCCGAGATGGCGCTGGACCACGCCGACATGGTGGCGCGCCTGGCGGACATTCCTGGCTACCGGCCATACTTCACGCAGACATTCGGGACCGCGGATGTCACGACGGCGCGCGTCGCGTCAGCGCTGGCGGACTACGTCCGCACGCGCGTCAGCGGCAACGCGCCGTTCGATCGCGGCGCGTATGGCGGCGATGGCCGGGCGCTGTCGCTGTCCGCGCAGCGCGGCCGCGATCTCTTTGCGTTCAAAGGACGATGCGCGCTGTGCCACGCCGGGCCGAATTTTTCGGATGGGCGGTTCTACAACGTCGGCATCGGTTGGAACGCGGCGACGCAGCAGTTCGCGGACGTCGGCCGCATGGCGGTGTCGCACCTGCCGCGCGATCACGGCGCCTTCAAGGTACCCGGCCTGCGCGACGTCGCTCGTCGTCCGCCCTACATGCACGACGGGTCGATACCAACCTTGCGCGAGGTCGTGAATCTCTACAATCGAGGCGGCATCCCGAACCCGTGGCTGTCGCAACGCCTCGGCCCGCTTGGTTTGAGCGAGACCGAAGTCAACGACCTTGTCGCGTTCCTGCAATCACTGAGCGGCGAAGGCTACGAGGACCGCGCGCCGACGCTGTTCCCGAAGTGAGGGTCACCGGTCGTCAGTGTCGGACCGAACCACCTCTTCGCGTAGCTACAATCTGCTAGTAACGGCGTATCGGCGTTGCTACAATTCCAGTTGTGGACGGGTTCGACGACAAGAAGGACGAGAAGAACCGCCGGCGGCGCGGTCTGAGCCTTGCGCGTTTCGACGACATGGTCGACGCGATCGTCGAGTTCGACGCTGACCACTCGGAGAAAGAGGACCGCTACAAGGTCATCGGTCGTATCGACGGCATAGTCTCAGTCGCATCGGTGACATATCGAAATCAACAAGCGCGGGTGATCAGCCTGCGCCGCGCGACGCCGCGCGAAAGGAAGGACTATGAAGACGCGTGGTAAGACGGTGCCCAGGACGGCATCCACGTTCACTCGACAGGAGATGCGGACGGGCGTGCGCATCGCCGACACCTCGCAGCTCGGTGACGCCATTCGCACGCTGGAGAAGCGGCGCCGCCGCGGCAAGCAGGTTGCCCCGACGAAGGTACTCGTCAGCATTCGCGTGAGTCGCAACGTCCTCGACACCTACCGGAAGACGGGTACGGGTTGGCAAACCCGCATGCATGACGACCTCGAGAAGGCGGCCAGGCGGCGCGCCAAGCAGGCGGCGTTTTGAATCACGCAGATCCATTCCATTCACGCATCTTCGGGCGTCACGCGACGAGTTCCCCTTCGACCACCTTAGCCGGACAGGCCGCTGGTCGACATGCGTATCGCGGAAGGGTACGACAGGTAGCCGTAAAGTTGGTGCGGAAGAAAGGACTCGAACCTTCACCCTGTTGCCAGGACTAGCTCCTGAGGCTAGCGCGTCTGCCAATTCCGCCACTTCCGCATCTGGATGGCCGCGTCGCCACGGCCTGACGGGCTATTGCCCGTGGGCAGGAAGCTCCAAGTATACACCGAACGGACGCGCTCGAAGCTCCGCGGATTGCAAAGCCTGGTCGCGAGAACACGGCGGTTCCCGGGACGCGCAGTCCCGGGAGGAGTGCTGTCCCGGAAGAGTGATGGTCCCGCGAGCCTTGCCGTCCTGACGGTGCAATCCCGGAACGCGTCGTCGAAGGTCGTCAGTGTTCGACGACGTACGCGAAGCGTCCCTTGCGCACCGCGCTCTGCGCTTCGACCACGGCGAGGAAGGCCTGCGCGGCGTGGGAGAGCGTGGCTTCCTTCGGGTAGACGAGCCGGAACTGCCGCTCGAATGACAGGTCCGGCGCCTTGACGCGGATCAGTTCCTTGCGCGCCACCTCGCGCTCCACCGAGATCGCCGGCAACAGCGCGACGCCGTTCCCCATCGCGACGAAACGCTTGATCGCCTCGATCGTCGGCATCTCCACCGGCATCTGCAGCCGCAGACGCTTGTCCTGGAACGTCTCGATGACGCGCTGGCGATACGGCGACGACACGTGATGCGCGATGAACGATTCGCGCGCCAGTTCGGTGATACCCACCTTGCTGCGACGCGCGAAGGCGTGCGAGGGCGGCACCACGAACGCGAGTTCGTCGCGATAGACGACGATCGACGTCAGCGCGTCGAGATCGGGCTGAAAGGTGACCGCACCGATGTCGGCGCCGTAGTCCATCACCTGACCGGGGATGCGGCTGGCTAGCGTCCGCTGCACACTCACCTGCACGTTGGGATACAGCCGGCGATATTCGTGCAGCATCGGCAGCAGATACAGGCACGTCATCTCGTTCGCCGCCAGCGTCAACCGGCCCGCCCGCAAGTTGCGCACATCGTCCAGGGCGGCAAGCGCCTGCTGGCGGAAGTTGATCAGCCGCTCGGCGTGCACGGCCAGCACCTGCCCGGCGTCGGTGAGCAGGCCGCGGCGGCTGGCGCGATCGAACAGCGGCCGTCCGACTTCGTCCTCGAGCCGCTTGATCGTCTGGCTGATCGCCGGCTGCGTGCGGTACAGCGCCTTGGCGGCGGCCGAGAAACTGCCTTCACGGATGACGGCGAGAAACGCTTCGAGCTGCGCGAGGTCCATCGGGACACTATAAGCCAAAGCCTATCTTTGTATAGAGATTATTACTTTGACTTATCTCGGCGCCGACCCGCACACTCGCCTCCATGCCGGAACGTGCACGCATCCGCATCTTCGACACGACGCTCAGGGACGGCGAACAGGCGCCGGGGTTCAGCATGACCGCCGCCGAGAAGGTCCACATGGCGGAGCACCTCGAGGAACTGGGTGCCGACGTCATCGAGGCGGGCTTTCCGATTTCCTCCGACGGCGACTTCACGGCGGTGCGCGCCGTGGCCGCGGCGGTGCGCACATCCGCAGTCGCCGGACTCGCCCGCGCCGTCACCGGGGACATCGATCGCGCCTGGGCGGCGCTGTCCGCCGCCCGCCGACCGCGCCTCCACGTGTTCCTGGCCACGTCCGACCTGCACCTCGAACACAAGCTGCGCATCGATCGCGCCACCTGTCTGTCGCGTACGCGCGACGCCGTCGCCTACGCGCGGCGCCACACCGCGGACGTGGAGTTCTCGGCCGAAGACGCCACGCGCAGCGACCTGGCGTTTCTCTGTGATGTCGCCGCAGCCGCGGTCGAGGCCGGCGCCACCACCATCAACCTGCCGGACACGGTCGGCTACGCATTGCCGGCCGACATCACGCGGATGTTCACGGCCGTGCGGGCGCGTGTCGGCGAAGCCGTCACGCTGTCGGCGCATTGTCACAACGATCTCGGTCTCGCCGTCGCCAACTCCATCGCGGCCGTGCAGGCAGGCGCGCGCCAGGTGGAGTGCACCATCAACGGCATCGGCGAACGGGCCGGGAACGCCGCGCTGGAGGAGTTCGTCATGACGCTCCACGTGCGGCGGGAAGCGCTACCCTTCGACACCAACATCGTCACGACGAGGCTGGTGCCTGCGAGTCAAGCGCTGGCCGCGACCGTGGGCATTGGCGTGGCGCCCAACAAGGCAGTGGTGGGGGCCAACGCCTTTGCTCACGAGTCCGGCATCCATCAGGACGGCATGCTGAAGCACGCGCTCACCTACGAGATCATGCGGCCCGAATCGGTCGGCGCCGCCGGCACGCGGTTGGTGCTCGGCAAGCACTCGGGCATGCGCGGCCTCGACGCGCGCTGCCGCGCGCTCGGGCATCGCCTCGACGAAGTGGAACTCGAACGCGTCTACCGGCAGGTGACGGCGCTGGCCGATCGCAGCAAGATGGTGAGCGACGATCAACTCGCCGCCATCGTCGACGGCGTGCAGACGCGGGCGTCGCGGCCACGGGTCACGCCGGCGTCCACGTCTCGTCAGGAGGCGGCATGGCGTTGAGGGTCGCGCTGCTGCCGGGTGATGGCATCGGGCCGGAAGTGATCGCCGAAGCGTCGCGCATTCTGAAGCGCGTCGGCGACCTCTACGGCCACGCTCTCACGTTCTCGACGCATGCCATCGGCGGTGATGCGATCGATCGTCATGGACAGAGTTTGCCGGACGATACCGTGCGCGCGTGTCTCGAGGCCGACGCAGTGCTGCTCGGCGCCGTCGGTCATCCACGTTTCGACGATCGCCTGCCGGCGGAGCGTCCGGAAGCCGGACTCCTCGCGCTGCGGCAAACGCTCGGCGGGTTCGCGAACCTGCGGCCGGCGCTGTGCCATGCGCCACTGGCCGATCGCACGCCCTTCAAGGCCGACCGTGTTCACGGCGCCGACATCCTCATCGTCCGCGAACTGCTGGGCGGGATCTACTTCGGCGAGCCGCGCGGTTACACGTCGGCGGATTCCGCCTACAACACGCTCACCTACTCGCGCGCCGAAGTGGAGCGCGTGGCGCACGTCGCGTTCGCGCAGGCGCGTCTGCGCCGGCATCGCGTCGCGTCGGTAGACAAGGCCAACGTGATCGAGACGTCGCGCTTGTGGCGCACGGTGGTCACCGAGGTGGCGCGTGCGTATCCGGATGTGGTGCTCGAGCACGTCCTCATCGACACGTGCGCGATGCGGCTGGCGACGGCGCCGACGTCGTTCGACGTCATCCTGGCCGACAACCTGTTCGGCGACATCCTGAGCGATCAGGCGGCCTCGGTTGCCGGATCGCTCGGCGTGCTGCCGTCGGCCAGCATCGGCGGCCGGGTGGACCTTTATGAGCCCGTGCACGGTTCGGCGCCCGACATCGCCGGCCGCGGGCTCGCCAATCCGATCGGCGCGATCGCCAGCGCCGCGATGCTCCTGCGCCTGACGGCACGACTGCCGCGCGAGGCCGAGGCCATCGAACGCGCCATCGATCAGGCGCTCGCCTCCGGCGCCCGCACGCGCGACCTCGCCGGTCCAGGCGAGCCGTACCTCTCGACACGCGAGATGGCCGACGTCATCGAACTGGCGCTGGTCGATCTCCACGATCGCCAGCACACGTATCACGCGGTGTAGCGGCACCACAGAGCAGGTAGCAGATAGCAGGTAGTGCGGCATCCGAACGGTCAGCCTCGGAGGTTCATCAGCCAGGTCATTACTGTCGACACGCTTCCTCCCCCTCGTTGAGACGGTCGTCGCAAGACAGGCGAATCCCCCCACGACGTCTCCGCGAGAAGCATCGATTCAGAGCAGGCATGCATGGCGGCGTCTCATCTCGTGATCGAGACGGTCGCATCTCGTATCGAAGTGAGCTGCATGTTGAGGGAGGCGATATGAATACACGATCCGGAACGCGAACCATACGGACGCTGGCTGGCGGGACCGTCACCGCCCGCGGCGCGAAACTGATCGTGGTGCTCGTCCTGCTGCTGGCAGCAGCACTGCCCGTTGACGCCCGGGCCCAATCCACCGGCGCGCTGATGCAGGGCACGATCTCCGATCAGCAGGGCGCGGTTCTTCCCGGCGCCACGGTCACCATCGCCAATATCGAGACCGGTCTCACGCGCAATCTCCAGGCCGACGAACGCGGATGGTATCGTGCGCCCGCGCTTCCGCCGGGCGTCTACGAGATCAGGGCCGAGCTCGATGGTTTCGTCACCGCCGTGCGTACCGGGCTGGCGTTGACCATCGGGCAGGAGGCCACGATCGATCTGCAGTTGGGCCTGGCCACGATTGCCGAGACCGTGATGGTGACGGCCGCGGCACCGCTGGTGGAAACCAGCAACAACACGCTCGGCACCACCGTGAGGCGCGAGTCGCTCGACAACCTGCCACTGGCCGGGCGCAACTTCTCGAACCTCGCCACCATGTCACCCGGTGTCGCGGGCGTGGGCGGCGGCGGCATCAGTTCCGGCGGTCAAACCACCCGCAGCAACAGTTTCCTGATTGACGGCGCCAGCAACGATGACACCGTCGTCGCCTCCCAGCGCGGGGGATTCTCGCTCGAGGCCGTTCGCGAATTCGCGGTCATGTCGAACCAGTTCTCGGCGGAGTACGGCATGGCCTCGGGCGCCATCGTCACGGTGGTGACGCGATCGGGCACGAACGAGTTCAAGGGCCGCGGGTTCGTCTTCCATCGCGACGATTCGTTCGACAGCCAGGACCCGTTCTCCAAGGCGCAGGGCTCCGGCCAGGCGCCCTTCAGCCAGCAGCGCTACGGCGGCTTCCTGGGCGGACCGATCCTCCACGATCGCATGCACTTCTTCGGATCGTACGAAGGCGCACGCACGCGCCAGACCTCCGTCGTGACCTCGCCGCTCGCCCAACCCGATGAGCGCGAGGTTCCCGCATCCGACGGGGGCAATCAGTACTTCGCGAAGATCGATCAGCGGATCAGCAATCCGCACCAGTTGTCGGTGCGCTATCGGGCGGACAAGGCGGTCAGCAAGGGGAACGGCATTGGCGGTCTGACCACGCGTGAGCGCGGCACCAATACCGACCGGCTCGACCAGGACATCGTGGCCAACGAAACCTGGGTGGCCTCTTCCCGGGCGCTGAACGAACTGCGCTTTCAATTCGCGCGACGCTCCACCTTCACGAACACGATCGGCTTCAGCCCGGTGGGCACGCCGCAGATCACCCGTCCGTCAGGCAACCTGGGGAAGTCGCAGGCCAACCCGCAGGGCGTGGACGAGAACCGCTATCAGCTGGTCAACATGTTCACCTATTCGCTGGGCAGGCACTCGCTCAAGGCCGGCGCCGACATCAGCCTGATCCGCGCCAACAGCTTCTTTCCGCGCAACCTCGATGGGAACTTCCAGTTCCGCACCGATGCGCCATTCGACGCCGCCGACCTGTCCACGTATCCGTTCCAGTACTCGGTGGCGATCCTCGACCCGTACCAGGATCTGCCGAACGATCTGTTCTCGTTCTTCGCGCAGGACTCGTGGCGCGCGCGTGACAACCTGACGTTCAACGTCGGGATGCGCTACGACCGCGAGCGCGGGTTTCACAAGATCCTCGGTGTCCCGGACGACGGGAACAACTTCCAGCCGCGTCTCGGGTTCGTCTGGGATCCGTTCGCGGATGGACGCACGGCTGTCCGCGGCGGTTACGGCCACTACGTCGATCAGACGTTCCTCAATATCCAACTGAACGTCGCCTCGGCGAGGAACGCCGTCGAACTGGTGATCGCCGATCCCGGTTACCCGGATCCGTACTCCCGTGGCAGCGTTCAGAACACGCCGCCCAGTACGGCAACGACGGTCGCCGAGCCGAAGACACCAGAGACTCGGACGTTCAGCCTGGGCGTGAAGCGCGAGATTGCCCGCAGTCTTGCCGTGTCGGTGGACGCCGTACACAGCCGCGGCTACAACCAGTACGGGTGGGATGACCTGAACTACCCCGACCCGATCACCGGGGTTCGGCCGGATCCGACGCTGGGCCGCGTCATCGTCTACGACAACTACGGCCATTCATGGTACGACGCGCTGCTCGTCAGCATCGAACACCGGCGCGGCGCCACCGCTTCGTGGACGGTCTCGTACACACTGGCCAACACCGAGCGCGACGTCGAGGGCTTCCAGTTCACGCCGCAGGACCTCCGGAACAAGGAGGCCGACAAGTCGCGTGCGGACAACGACCGGCGTCATCAACTGGTCGCGAGCGCGACCTGGCAATTCCCTCTCGGCATTCAGGTGGGAGGCGTCTTCCAGATGCGATCCGGTCTGCCGTTCACGGTCACGACGGGCACGGACAACAATCGCGACTCGTTCATCGTGGACCGGCCTGACCTGGCGGAGCCCGGCGGCGATCCCCTGTCGCGTTCCACCTACTTCACGGACTTCACGGGCCGCTCAGGCAGCCTGGAGCGGAATTCCGCGGAAGGACCCGGGTACTACGCGCTGGATCTACGCGTATCCAAGATCTTCTCGTTCGATCGCTACCGGATCGAAGCCTTCGGCGAGGCGTTCAACCTCACGAATCACGTCAACCTGGCGCGTCCTGTGGGGAACCTGCGTTCAGCCAGCTTCGGCACCTCGACGGGCCTGCTGGCCAACGCGCCCATGCGCCAGGTCGAGTTCGGATTTCGCTTCGACTTCTGAACGCCTATCACGCCGTGTCGCGCCAGCTCCCATTCCGCGCGGCGGCTGGTGCGACCGCGCAGCGCGGACTGCGCCCACGTTCGAGCGAGCTTCTGCGTTGGTCGCCACCAGCACTCCCGACGGGCGAAGACAGTCCCGACGGTCAGTGTCGTCCCGACCGACGTCAGACGCTCCCGGCAGGCGACGAGCCGAAGTCTCGTCGCGCCGTCAGATCCCGTGCCCGTAACCCGGAGCGACGTCGACGAACCCGTCGGCGGATTTCGGCGTCGTCTCTTCCAGCATCACCACCACTTCCCGCACCTGGCACCCGGCGGGACGATGGGCCTGCGCGGCGCGTTCGACGGCGGCACACAGCGAGGCCAGACCACGGGCATCCTGCCCCTGCTCCGGCCGTCCTGTCACCGTGACGCGTGTTCCTCCTGCCTGACCTGCGTTCATGACCTGCCTCCCCCTTCCAACTCCTTTTCGGAGCCAAACACAACAAAGGCCACTGCCCGCTTACGGGTAGTGGCCCAATCCGACGATCGATTGAACTGGTGTGCGCTACCCGCGAACGGCTGCTGAGGGACCAATAAGGCCCCCGATAAGAAGGACGCGGGTAATCAGCCGGCAGCCGAGCGCACCCCACCCACGGTTGGCGTCGAGCGCGACCGGAGACGGGTATGAGTGCGACACGGGTGACAAGAGTTTACAAAGCGCGTGCCGCGTCGTCAAGAACATCGCGGCGGCACGCCGCCGGGACGGACAGCGCATTCGGGACCGTCAGGGATATCGGGACGGAGGCGGGAGGCGGGAGGCGAGCGCAAGGCGGGAGGCGGGAGGCGGGAGACGGGAGGCGAGCGCAACACGCCGGCGCCGGGACGGACGACGTTTCCGGGACGGTCCCGGCTAGCGGGACGGAATTGCGGTCGGGAGTGTCAGGCCTCGGATCTGCGTGGCGTTCGGACCTAGCGCGGGCGGTGGCGTTCCAGCAGGGCCCGCACTTCGGCCACGGGCAGCGCGTCCGCCTTGCCCACGGCGCTCGTAACCGTCGTCGCCTTGAAGAGCGAGTTGTAGACGGCTTCTTCCGTCGCCTCGAGGGCGGCCTGAAACAGCGGCGAGACGCCGTCGGTGGGCAGCACGGTGCGGGCGGCGGGAGCGTCGGCGCCGAAGCGGACGCGGAGAGACGTCGCCGTGGAAAAGGCGATCGCGAAGTCGCCGCTGCCGTTGCTGTACGACGAACCCGTGCGCGCGAGGCCGAAGACGGCGCGCGCGGCGAGGCGCTCCAGATCACGCGCATCGAGCGGCGCGTCGGTGGCGACGACGATCATGCAGGAGCCATCACCGCGCGCATCCGCGTCCGCAGCCGCGACGTTGGCCGCCTGATAGGCGTAGCGGCCGAGGAGCTTGCCGATCGGCACGCCGTCGATCGACAGCACGCCGCCGTAGTTGGTCTGCACGAGCACGCCGAGCGTGTAGCCGCCGAGCGCCGCCGGCAGTCGACGCGACGCGGTGCCGATGCCGCCCTTCCAGGCAAACGCGCGCGTGCCGGTACCGGCGCCGACGCTACCCTCTTCCACCGCGCCGCCGCGCGCGTTCTCGATGGCGGTGCGCACATGCGTTGCCGTGACCGATCGCCGGCGGATGTCGTTGAGCCCGCCGTCGTTGGTTTCGCCGACCACCGCGTTGACCGATCGCACCTGCTCGTTGCCCGGACGCGCCAGCGTCCACTCGACGATGCCTTCGATCCCCGCCGCGACGGCGAGGGTGTTGGTGAGGACGATCGGCGTCTCGATGGTGCCGAGTTCCTGCACCTGCGTGGACCCGGCCAGCTTGCCGAAGGCGTTGCCGACGAACACGCCGGCCGGCACCTTGTCCTGGAACACGTTGCCGCCGTGCGGCACGACGGCGGTGACGCCGGTGCGGATGCGGTCGCCTTCGACGAGCGTGACCTGCCCTACCGTGACGCCGTCGACATCGGTGATTGCATTGAGCGGCGCCGGCCCGAATACGCCGGGCGCCACGCCGAGATCGCGCGCCCGCGGGCGGGCGTCATTCTGCGCCAGCAGCGGCAGCACCATGCACAGGCTGAGCGCCAGGGCGATTCGCACAGCGCATGATACGATCCTCGCCCTGCCCATGCGATCCATCCCGATCGAGGCAGTGCGCGAGGCGGCCGCCCACATGTACGAGGCCGCGGTGCGCACCCCTCTCGTCCGGCTCGACCTGCCCTTCGGAAACAACGAAGGTCCCGACATTTACCTCAAACTGGAATCGCTCCAGCCCATCGGCTCCTTCAAGCTGCGGGGCGCGTGGAACGCCATCCGCCGCCTCCCACCGGAAGTCCTGAAGGACGGCGTCTGGACCGTCAGCGCCGGCAACGCCGCGCAGGGCGTGGCGTTCGCCGCGCGCCGCGCCGGTGTGCCGTGCTCGGTGATGGTGATGGACACCGCACCGCAGACGAAGATCAACGCGATCGATCAACTCGGCGCGTCCATCGTCCGCGTCACCTACGACGAAGCGTGGCGCACGGTGGAATCACACGGCTCCGATCGCATGCGCGGGCACTTCATCCATCCGTTCGACGATGACGACTTCATTGCCGGCAACGCGACGTGCGCGCTCGAGATTCTCGAGGACCTGCCGGCGGTGGATACCGTCGTCACGGCCATCGGCGGCGGCGGACTCCTGTCCGGCATCGGCTCCGTGATGCGACAGATGAAGCCCGGCGTGCGCATCATCGCCGCCGAGCCCGAAACCGCGGCGCCGCTCGAGGCCGCGCTGCGTCGCGACGCGCCCGGATATTTCGACGGCTGGACCGCGTCGTTCGTCGACGGCGCCGGCGGCAAGTCGGTGCTGCCGACGATGTGGCCGCTGCTGCGCGACGTGGTGGACGCCTCCATCGTCGTCTCGCTCGCCGATGTCGCGGCGGCGATGCGCCATGCCGCCGATCGCGTGCACGTCGTCGCTGAAGGCGCCGCCGGCTGCGCGATTGCCGCGGCAATGAGTGGCCGCGCCGGCCGCGGCACCGTCGTCGCGGTGGTGTCCGGCGGCAATATCGATCTCTCCCGCTTTGCTGAGCTGATGGCGGCGGTCCCCGCGTCGCATTGACGTTTTCACGGTCCGCGTCCGATTCCCGATCTATGTCCGAAGAACGCTTTGCTTATGCCGCGGTCCTGCCCGACCGCATTCATCGCCTGCACGAACTCGCCGTCGACCTCTGGTGGAGCTGGGATGTCCGCGCCCGCGACGTCTTCCGGCAACTGGATTACGCGCTGTGGCGCCGCAGCGCCCACAACCCCGTCAAGATGCTGCAGCAGATCTCCGTCGAGCGGCTGCGCGCGGCGGCGGCGGATCCGGCGTTCCTGCAGGCGTATGACGAAGCCATCACCGGCCGCGACGAAGAGCGGCGGCTCGTCCACCCATGGTGGGCGGAACACGGCGGCGCGCTCGCCGGCGGCAGCGTGGCGTATTTCTCGGCCGAGTTCGCGCTGCACCAGTCGCTGCCGATCTACGCCGGCGGCCTCGGCGTGCTGGCCGGCGATCACTGCAAGGAAGCCAGCGACCTGGGCGTGCCACTCGTCGGCGTTGGCTTCATGTATCCGCAGGGCTACTTCCACCAGCGGATGTCGAACGAAGGCTGGCAGGAAGAGCACTACGAACGGCTGTCGTGGATGGCGGCGCCCATCGAAGCGGCGCTCACCCCCGACGGACGCCCGTGCGTAACCTCGGTGCCGCTCGGTGATCGCACGGTGCTGGCGGCAGTGTGGCGCGTGCGCCTCGGCCGCGTGCGCCTGTATTTGCTCGATACCGATCTCGAAGAGAACGCGCCGTGGGATCGCGAGCTGTCGGCGCGCCTTTACGGCGGCGACCGCGAAACGCGCATCCAGCAGGAAGTGGTGCTCGGCATCGGCGGCGTGCGCGCGCTGCGCGCGCTCGGCATCAGTCCCACCGTGTGGCACCTCAACGAAGGCCATGCCGCGTTCGTCGCGCTGCAGCGCATCCGCGAGCAGCTGGAGCACGGCACGTCGTTCGACGATGCGCTCGAGACGGTGCGCAAGTCGACGGTGTTCACGACGCACACGCCGGTCCCGGCCGGGCACGATGCCTTCCCATTCCACCTCGTCGAGAAACATCTGGCCGGCACCTGGGGCGAGATCGGCCAGCATCGCG
This sequence comes from Acidobacteriota bacterium, assembly GCA_020851325.1. Taxonomy (GTDB): domain Bacteria; phylum Acidobacteriota; class Vicinamibacteria; order Vicinamibacterales; family UBA2999; genus VFZN01. The sequence continues at coordinate 21,455 of JADZCY010000338.1, forward strand.
AACGCTTCCTCGCGCTCGGCCAGTACGACAGCGGTCACGGTCCGCAGTTCAACATGACGGCGCTGGCCATGCGCACCGCGGCGAACATCAACGCCGTGTCGGCACTGCACGGCGAAGTGACGCGATCGATGTGGCGGCCGATGTGGCCGGATACGCCGGCCGATCAACTGCCGGTGCGCTTCATCACCAATGGCGTGCACGCGCCGACGTGGCTCGCCTCGTCACTGATGGCGCTGTTCAATCGCTACCTCGGCGCCGGCTGGCTCGATCGCATGGACGACGAGGCGCTCTGGGAACAGTTGCAGGAGATCCCGGACGCCGAGTTGTGGCAGCACCGCCAGGAACTGCGGCACGACCTGTTCGACTACATCCGCGAGCGCCTGCGCAGCCGCTGGATCGACGAGCGCGTCACGCCCAACCGCATCGTCGCCGCCGGCGCGATGCTCGACCCGACGGTGTTGACCATCGGCTACGCGCGGCGCTTCACCGCCTACAAGCGGCCGGAGTTGATCTTCCACGACGTCGAACGGCTGGCGCGCATCCTCACCAACGCCGATCGTCCGGTGCAACTGGTGTTCGCCGGCAAGGCGCATCCGGCCGACGAACCGGCCAAGCATCACCTGCAGCGCGTCTTCCGCCGCTGTCTCGATCCGACGTTTGGCGGACGCATCGCGTTCATCGACGACTACGACATGCACGTCGCGCACTACCTCGTGCACGGCTGCGATGTGTGGCTGAACAACCCGCGCAAGCCGCTCGAGGCCTCGGGCACGAGCGGCATGAAGGCGGCGATGAACGGCGTGCCGCACCTGAGCGTCGGCGACGGCTGGTGGGCCGAAGGCTACAACGGCCGCAACGGCTGGCTGATCGAGAGCAGCACCAATCCCGACGATCAGGCGGCCACCGATAACGCCGATGCGGAAGCGCTCTACAAGATCCTCGAAGAGGAAGTCGTGCCGCGCTTCTACGAGCGCACGCCGGCCGGGCTGCCGACGCGCTGGGTGGCGGTGGTGCGCGAAGCGATGCGCTCCAGCATCCCGCGCTTCTCGACGCGACGCATGGTGAAGCAGTACGTGACCGAGATGTACGGGCCGGCAAGCAACGGAAAGTAGGGCTGGGGGGCTGGAGGGCTGGGGGACTGGATGGCTTGAAGGGCTTGAAGGGCTTGCAGGGCTTGAACGGCTTCGAGGGCTTGGGGCTTGGAGGGCTTGGGGCTTGGAGGGCTTGGCGCTGATGTCCCCCAACCGCGCGCAAGCGCGGTCCTGAATCCCACCGCCGCGAAAGCGGCGGTCCGCCCCTCCCACCGCCGCGAAAGCGGCGGCCCTGCCCCTCCCACCGCCGCGAAAGCGGCGGTCCCGAAGGTAAAGGTAGAATCGAAAGGATGTCACGCAAGTCCGTGGGAAAGACCAAGTGCGCCCTGTGCGGCGCGAAGGAAGTGTCCGAACCGCGCGGTGAAGAACGCTATTGCCGCGACTGCTGGGACAAGAAGATTGCGGTCGAGGAGATCGTCGCGCGCGAGTTCGTGCTCAAGCGCTACATCCGCGCCCACAGCGCCGAGAAGTATCTCGTCTATCACTCCACGCAGAAGCGGCCGGTTGGCCAGCTCATCGTCGTCGACGACGGGTACGACCTGTTCCTGACGATGACGCTCTATCCCAACTTCATGTGGGACGACCCGGCCTACCACCTGGAGGGCGATCCGGAAGGCCGGACGTTCGCCGAACTGCTCGTCGACGTCGTCGCCACCGAGGTGATCGAGCCGTGGGGCGGCGGCAAGTGGCACCTGGAAGTGTTCCGGTCCGTGGCCGCCGAGCCGGAGGACTGGAACGGCGAGATGTAAGCGTCTATAATTCGGACGTTTCGCGTTGTCCCGATCACCCGGAGGAGTTCACATGATTCGCCTGAGCCAGCGCGTGTTGGCCACGTTCGCGGCCGTTGGTGTCCTGCTGGCGCCGGTTGCGGCCCAGCCCCCAGCTGCCCCCCGCAAGCTGATTTCGCCGCAGCGCGGCGAAGCCACCGTCGAGATCACCAAGCCCGACACCAAACTGGTCTCCGGCGAGGTGCAGACGGTCATCCTGCTGAAGAACACGTCAGCGGCGCCGATCGCCGGGCTGATCGTCGAAGAGAACTGGTACGACAAGGCCGGCACGCCCGTCGGCGGCGACATCTACCGTCACCCGCGGCCGCTGATGCCGAACGACGTGATCCGCATCGAGCTGAAGACGCCGCGCCGCCCGGCGATGAACTCGAACAAGTACGAGTTCAAGCACGGCAACGGCACGATCAAGCCGACCGTCGTCCCGAAGCTCGTGGTGACGCCGCCTACCAGCTAGTCCGCGCCGCCAGGCCATCGGCGAGTGCCGCCACCAGCGGCACTCGCCAGGTTTCTCCCCGCCACGCCAGCAGTACCAGCACCAGCCACAACAACGCAGCGGCCACCCACAGGACGTTGCCCGCCAGTTGCAGCACCCGGAACAACTCGCTCGACAGCACCAGCGCCAGCGCGCTCAGCACGCCGGTGCTCAAGAGCAGCACCGACAACGCGCCGAAGAGCACCAGTGACTGCGCGGCGTGGAACCGCACGGCGGTGTCACGACGTTCGATGACCAGGAACAGCGCGCCGGTGATCCACCAGGCGCTGTAACAGAGGATGGCGGCGATCCGGCCGTCGAGACCGGTGGAACTGCCCGTCGTCACTGCGGCGGCTCGGGCGGCTGCACGCGGATGACGGTTTCGCGCAGCGCCGAGGGCCGATCGCCCAGGCGCGACTGCGCCTCGACGCGGACGACATACAGGCCCGGCGGAATGCTCTTCAACGGAATGCGCAGCGCGAACCCGTAGCCGCCCGCCGACCCCTTCAGTTCCGAGCTGTCGCGTTCCTCGCTGGTCTGGAACACCGACTGGCCGCCTTCGGCGCGAATCGACGCCGTGATGTCGACCTTGTGCGGCTGGTTCCCGCTGTTGTCGTACACCTCGGTGAAGAGCGCCAGTTCGTCGTTCTGCGGGAACTCGCGATAGCTCGAGAGCGGCCCCGGCAGCAACTGCTGCAGCGGATCCTTGGTGCGGGCCGTCGGCGCGATGGAACTGGCGGCGGAGGTGAGCGCCAGGCTGCTCATCAACAGCTTGTCCTTGTTGAACTCCGGCACTTCGAGATCGTAGGAGACCGAGCCGGCCTTCTTCTCGTTCGCCTCGCGCGCGCCGATGCGAATCGTGTAGCGCCCCGGCGGCAGGTCCATCGTCGAGATGACGCGGAAGCCGAGCGCGCGGACGCGCTTCATCGTGTCGGGCTTCATGTTCAGGTCGAGCGTGTTGCGGCCACCCGAGAACGTCCTGCCGCTCTGGTTGCCGGCGGAGATCGCGATCTCGAGGTTGTTGCGGAACGTCCCGTCCTTCTCCACCAGCGGCAGGGCCGCGCCGCCGATCAGCGTGGAGATCACCACCGAGCCGTTCGGCTGCGGTCCCTTGAACACCACCGCCGTCGCGGCCATCGGCAATTCCGACAGCGGCAGCGGGCTGCTCATGGCATTGCGCAGTTCGGGTGTGACGTCGTTCGGCCCGGCCGGCTTCGTATCGGTGGCGCGGCCGCGCGGCGCGATGTAACCCTTGCGCGCACGGATCTGCGCGTTCGGCCGGCTCGGCACCTTCACTTCGATCTTGCGGAACTTGCCGTCCCGCCGGTCGTTCACCGGGTAGTAGCCGAGCACGTAATACGAGCTGTTGTCGTCGACGATGCGCTGGAAACCGTTGGCGAAGTCGTTGCTGTTGACGATGGCAAAGCCGCCGGTTTCACTCGCCATCACGCGCAGGCTGTCCTGCGAAAGGCGCAGTTCGTTCATGAACGAACCCGAGTTGATGCCCAGCGACGTGTCGTCGGGAAACGCCGCGACGTCGATGCCTTCCTCGGCCAGGCCGCCAAGGCCGCGCGGGTCGACGCTGTAGATGGCGACATTGGCGCGCGTCGCCGCCGACAGCAGATCGCGCGTGCTGCTGATGATGGTGGTGGAGTCGAAGTTGTTGATCGGATCGGAGATGTCGTAGTCGATGCCTTCGGAGAACAGCACCAGCGCCTTGCGCCGGCCACTGACGCCGCCAAGATACGACGTCAGCTGCCGCAGCGTCTCGAGCGTGTTGCGGGCCTGGAAGCCGCGCTCGCGATCGTCGATGTCGTCGACGCGCTCGCCCTGCTGCCGCATGCCGCGCGTCAGCGATTCCTGATCGATACGGTTGAGCGTCGAGGAGCGCAGCTTGCGGCCCATGAACTTGTCCACCGCCGACAACAGCAGGCGCTGGTTGGTGGTGAAGTCCTGCCCGGCGTCGCTTCTGCCGCTGGTGTGCACCACGGCGACGAGATCGTTGGCGCCGACATAGCGTTCGATGAACTGCCGCGCCGCCACCTTGACGCGGCTGGTGCGCTGCGGATTGGTGTGAAGGTCGTCGAGGACGACGAGATAGATGCGGCCGTTCTGACCGGCGAGGTTGGTGGTGACGTCGGGCTCGATCGGGCGCGACGCGAAGAGCGGCCGCTGCATCCGTTCGACCGGCAGGTTGACCACCGAGAACACGGTCACCTTCTGTGGCTTGCCGTCCTCCAGCACCTGGAAGTCGCCGGCGGTGAGGCCGCTGATGAACTGTCCCTTGTCGTCGAGGATGCGGGCATCGACCTCGACGTAGTTGACCTCGGCGCGGAAGGTCACCGGCGGCTGCTCGGGAATCGGCGCGGGCGCCGGCGCCTGGGCGGGTTGCTGCGCCGCCATCACGGCGACGACGCCACTGGCCACGACGGCCGCGAGCAGCAGGGCAAGGCGATTCTTCATGGCTGTCCGTCCAGGCAAGGCAGGCACGCTCATTATAGGACGCGGGAAAACTTTGAGCGGCTCTGTCGCGTCCAACCCAACAGAGGGAGGAATATACTCCGAAGATCATGGCAGTCGACGTCCCCGCGGTACAGCAGGCGCTCAACGACGAAGGTCTCGACGGCTGGCTGCTCTACGACTTCCAGGGTCTCAACCCCATCGCCGCGCGCATGGCCGGCATCGGCGAGGGGGGCGGGCACCTGGCCACACGCCGGTGGTTCTACCTGATTCCCGCCAGCGGCGAGCCGCGCGGCCTCGTCCACGCCATCGAACGCCACAACCTCGACCATCTGCCCGGCCGCACATCCACCTACGCGGGACGCGCGCAGCTCGAGTCGGGCCTGGCGGCACTGGTGAACGGCGTCAAGCGTCTGGCCATGGAGTACTCGCCAGCCAACGCCATTCCTTACGTGTCGCGCGTCGATGCCGGCACACTCGAACTGGTGCGACAGACGGGCGTCGACGTCGCGTCGAGCGGCGACCTCGTCCAGCGGTTCGATGGGCTGTGGGATGCCGCCGGCATCGAGTCGCATCGCGCCGCGTCCGAAAAGCTCTACCGCATCAAGGATCAGGCGTTCGAGCTGGTGTCGCGGCGTTTGCGCGACGGCACGGCGATCAACGAGTTCGAGGTGCAACAGGCGATGGCCGGCTGGTTCGCGGACGAGGGACTCGTGGCAGGTTCGGCGCCGAACGTGTCGGCGCAGGAGAACGCCGGCAATCCGCACTACCTGCCCACTGCGAGCGTACATCGGCCGATTCGCGCCAACGAACTCCTGCTGCTGGACCTGTGGGGCCGCTTTCCGCAGCGCGGTTCGGTGTATGCGGACATCACGTGGGTGGCGTTCACCGGCCCGTCCATCCCGTCGCGCATGACCGACGCCTTTGCCGCCATCGTGCGGGCGCGCGACGCCGCCGTGGCGCTCGTGCAGGCCCGCGCGGCCGCGGGAGAGGCCATCCGCGGCTTCGAACTCGACCGCGCCGCCCGTCAGGTGATTGTCGACGCCGGCTACGGCGACGCCATCCTCCATCGCACCGGCCACAGCCTCGGCGAGGAAGTGCACGGCAACGGGGCACACCTCGACGACTACGAAACGCACGACGAACGCCGGCTCATGCAAGGCAGCATCTTCACCGTCGAGCCGGGCGTCTACTTCAGTGATTTTGGCGTCCGCACCGAGATCAACGTGGTGTGGGACGCGGCGGGTCCGCGCGTGACGGGTCCGAGCCAGACAGGTATCATTTCGATCGGGTAGGTAAGGAGGTTTATGTCGAGCCGCAAAACCACGCTGTTCTACGCGCTCCTGCTGGCGGTGGCCTTCACGGCCGTCGGCATGGTCATCGCATCCCGTCTGGACTTGTCGTCGCCCTCGTCGGCGCAAACCCTGGCGGCGCCGCCGACCAACAGCGCGCCGCTCGGCGGGCCCGTGGACGCCTCGACGTTCCGCAACATCGCCAAGGCGGTGACGCCGTCGGTGGTCAACATCCGCTCGACGTCGCGGCAGCGCGTGCAGGAGATGACCGAATTCTTCGGCGGCGGCGGTGGCGGCGGCGACGACCTGCTCGAACGCTTCTTCGGCGGCGGCGGCCGCGGCCAGAACGGTCAGGGCCGGCAGCCGCGCGAACAGGAAACACAGGCGGCCGGCACCGGCTTCATCATCAGCAAGGACGGCCACATCCTCACCAACAACCACGTCGTCGAGGGCGCGACGAAGATCGAGGTCTCGCTCTACGGCGAAGACGCCGACGTCTATCACGAGGCGCGGGTGGTGGGACGCGATCCGCTCACCGACAGCGCGTTGATCGAACTGATCGAGAAGCCGCGCCAGCCGCTCACCGAAGTGAAGTTCGGCGACTCGGAACAAATGGAACCGGGCGACTGGGTGATGGCCATCGGAAACCCGTTCGGTCTGGCGCACACCGTCAGCGTCGGCGTCATCAGCGCCAAGGAACGCCCCTTCCCCATCGCCGACAGCCGCTCGCAGAACGTGCTGCAGACCGACGCCGCAATCAATCCCGGCAACTCCGGCGGTCCGCTGCTGAACGTGCGCGGCGAAGTGGTGGGCATCAACACCGCCATCTACACCGACTCGCGGCAGCAGGGGAACATCGGCATCGGCTTCGCGGTGCCCATCAACACGGTGCGCGATCTGCTGACGCAACTGCGTACCGGCAAGGTGACCCGCGGCGTCATCGGCGTGCAGGTGCTGCCGGTGCCGGCCGACGCGCTGGCCGAGTTCGGCCTCAAGGAACGTCGCGGCGCCCTCGTCGCCATCGTCACCCCCGGTGGCCCGGCGTCCAAGGCCGGGCTCGAACCCGGCGACATCGTCATCGAGTTCAACGGCAAGTCGGTGCGCAACCGCGACGAATTGGTGAGTCATGTCACCAGCACCAAGCCGGGGACGACCGTGCCGCTCAAGGTGCTCCGCGACAAGCAGGAACGCACGCTGAACATCACCGTCGACGAATTGAATCTCGAAAGCGAGGCCGCCAGCTCGCGCGGTGGACCGGACGGCACGCCCGAACCGCAGGAACAGGAAGACGCCGGCTTCGGCCTGACGATGGGTGCGATCACGCCGGATGTGCAGCGGCGCCTGCGTCTGCCCGCCGATACCGAAGGCGTGCTGGTCACCGGCGTGGAACCCAACAGCCCGGCATTCCGCGGCGGCCTCCAGCGCGGCGACATCATCCTGCAGGTGAACCGCCGCACGGTCGGTTCACCGGCGGATGCCAGCCGCCTGCTCGGCCAGGTCGAGACCGGCAGCACGGCGTTCTTCCTCATCCTGCGCAACGGTCAGGAGACGTTCGTGACGGTGAGGAAGAGATAGGAAGACAGCGGGTCGCAGGAAGCAGATAGCGTGGCGGTCGAACGCGAAGTGAAGCTCCCATTCCCGTCGGTGGCGGCCGCGCGTGCCGCCATCGCGGGGATTGGTGCGGCTCCACTGCACACGCGTCGACTCCAGCAGGATGCGCTGCTCGACACGGACGAACGGCAATTGCGCGCGGCGCGATCGGCGCTGCGGCTGCGCCGTGAAGGGCACGAGAGCCGCGTGACGTTCAAGGGACCGCCGGAACCGGGCGTGATGAAGGTCCGCGAGGAACTGGAGACCACGGTCGGCGACGCCGAGGTGATGCAGACCGTGCTCGAAGCGGTCGGCTTCCACGTCTGGTTCCGCTATGAGAAATATCGCGAGGAGTTCGCGTTGCCGCGCGTGGTGATTGCGCTCGACGAAACGCCCATCGGCGTGTTCGTGGAGATCGAAGGCGCCGAAGCGGATATCGATGCCGTCGCCCGGGCGCTTGGCCGCGGTCGTGACGACTACCTCACGGATTCGTATCGTGCGCTGTTCGACAAGTACAAGGCGACGCACGGCAAGTCGCCGGCCGACATGACCTTCGCGAGTATCGCCGGCGCATGAGCGCGGCGGCGACGTGGCCAGCGCTGGTGCTGGCGGCGGGTCTGGGATCACGCCTGGCGCCTCTCTCCGCGCTGCGCGCCAAGCCGGCGCTGCCAGTGGCCGGCACCGCCCTCATCATCCGCATCCTGAAACGTCTGCGCGCGGCGGGCATCACGCGCGTGGTGATCAACCTGCATCATCTGGCCGACACGATCACCGCCGTGGTCGGCGATGGCCGGGCGCTCGATCTCGACGTGCGCTATTCCTGGGAAACCACGCCGCTCGGCTCGGGCGGCGGTCCGGCACGTGCGCTGCCCCTTCTCGCCGCCGATCGGTTCTTCATCGTCAATGGCGACACGCTGAGCGATGTCGATCTCGCCGAACTCTCGCGCGCGCACGTGGCATCGGGGGCGGCGGCGACGATGACGGTGGCGCCGGCCGATCTCGACAAGTACAACGCGCTGCTGGCGGATGCCGATGGCCGCCTGCTTGGCTCGGTGATGCGCGGCACACCGCTCGACACGCTGCCGCCAGGGGCGCGGCCGTGGCACTACGTCGGCGTGCAGGCCGTGGATGCCGCGGCGTTTGCCGGCGTCGCCCGCGACAGGGATTCGGACGTCATCCGCGGCGTGTATGCGGACCTCGTGCGGCGCACGCCAGGCGCGATCCGTGTCTACCCGTCGGATGCGGCCTTCCACGACATCGGCACGCCCGGCGACTACCTGACCACCGCATTGCGGTTCACCGCTGACGGCGACGGCCCGGCGGATATCGGTCGCGACTGCCGCCTCTCGCCCACTGCCACGCTCCGCGACACGATCCTCTGGGACCGCGTGACGATCGCCGACAACGCCGTGCTCGAGCGGTGTATCGTCACCGACGACGTGGTGATTGGCGCTGGCGCGCGTTACCGGGATGTGGTGATCACAACCGGCGGCATCACTTCCCTGTAGAACGGCATGGAACCTCGTCTCTCCGCATATCTCGAGCGCCACGGCCTGGCCGCGCGCGTCACGCATGTCACGCCGCTCACCGGCGACGCCTCGGACCGCCGCTACTTCCGCGTGATGTTCACGGATGGTCCGCCGTGCGTGCTGGCGTTGCACGCCGGGCCCATCGACGCCGACACGCTGCCGTTCGTCACCGTCGCGGCGTTGATGCGCGCCATCCCGCTGCCGGTGCCGGCGATCCTGCACCACGACAACGCACTCGGCATCCTCGGTCTCGAGGATCTCGGCGACGTCACGCTGCAGGCGCACCTCGGCGTCGCCTCCGAGGCCGATCACGCGGCGCTCTACCGGCAGGCGGTGATGTTCATCGCGACGCTCCAGCAGCGCGGCGCCGAACTGGCGTCGCCGGCGTATCCACCGTACGGCATTGCGTTCGACGTCGAGAAGCTGACGTGGGAGCTCGAGTTCTTCGTCAAGCACTACCTGGTGGCGTATCGCGGCGCCGCCGTCACCGAGGCGCGGCGTGACGCGCTGCGCGGCGAATGGCAGGTGATCGCCGAGACGCTGGCCGCCGAACCGCGCGTGCTGTGTCATCGCGACTATCACAGCCGCAACCTGATGCTGCACCGCGACTCGCTCTACATCATCGACTTCCAGGACGCGCGCCTGGGGCCCGACACCTACGACATGGCGTCGCTGCTGCGCGACTCGTACGTCGATCTCCCACCGGCGCAGGTGGACGAGTTGATCGCGTACTTCCTGGCGCTCACGTGCGGCGCCGCCGCCGCCACGCCCGCCGCGGCGGCCACCTACCGGCAGCGCTTCGATCTCATGGCGCTGCAGCGCAACCTCAAGGCGCTCGGCACGTTCGGCTATCAGACCACCACGCGCGGCAATCCGGTGTACCTGCAATACATGCCGCGCACGCTCAGTTACCTGCGCGCGAACCTGTCCCGCGACGCTCGCTTCGGACGTCTACGCGACGTGCTGGCCGACGTGCTGCCCGAGTTGCGGTAGTCTTCGCCTCCCGCCTCCCGCCTCCCGCCTCCCGACATTCTCGTTGCGTGTGTGACGGTCCCGCTCGCTGTGCTGTCCCGAAGGTTCTGCTGTCCCCGAGGTGATGCAGTCCCGGCACGGTGCAGTACAATTCCCCGTTGCCTCCACGCTTTGGCATCTCGACACATCTCTTCCACGGCCAGCGGCTCGATCGCGCGCATCTTGCGGCGATCAAGGCGCACGGGTTCGATCTCGTCGAGGTCTACGCTACGCGCACGCACTTCGACTATCACGACGTTGCCGCGGCGAACACGCTCGGCGAGTGGCTCGCTGAGACCGGCGTCGCGCTGCACGGCATGCACGCGCCAACGACCGTGAGCTACAGCAACGGTGTCTGGGGCGACACGCTCACCATCGGTGCGGCGGACGAAGCCGCACGCCGGCAGGCGGTGGAGGAAACCATCCGCGCGGTGGACGTGGCGCGAACGCTGCCGTATTCGTTCCTGGTGCTGCACCTCGGCGTGCCTGACGCGGACGACACGCGCAACAGCCGCGCCTCCGTGGCGCGTAGCCTCGAGGACATCGGCGTTGCCGCCGCTGACGCCGGCGTCACCGTGGCGATCGAGCTGATTCCCAATTCGCTGTCGCAGGCGGCGCGCCTGGTGCAGTGGCTCGAAGACGACGTCGAGCTGCCGCGCGCCGGCATCTGCCTGGACGTCGGCCACGCGCACCTCACCGGCGATGCCATGGCCGCCATCGAGGAATGCTCCGGCCACATCGTCACCACGCACTTGCACGACAACCGGCGGCGGCGTGACGATCACCTGGTGCCGGGACGAGGCTCCGTGGACTGGGAAGGCGTGGCGATGGCGTTCCGGAAGGTTGGCTACGACGGCGCCTGGATCTTCGAGCTGGCGCCGGCCGACGAACCGGCGGCGGTCCTGGCCGACGCCGCAGCAGCGCGCGATCGCATCATCCGCTGGCTCGACATGGACATGACAACGGGATTGGACTGAGGGCGAGATGGCATCCCACGTTTACATCGACCGTATCGGCGAGCACGTCGGCGAGAGCGTCACCGTCAAGGGCTGGCTGGCGAACCGCCGCTCGAGCGGCAAGATTCATTTCCTCGTCGTGCGTGACGGCACGGGGTTCCTGCAGGTCGTCATGGGCAAGAAGGACGTCGACGAAGCGACCTTCGCCCGCGCCGATCATCTGAGTCAGGAAAGCGCCGTCATCATCACCGGCACGGTCCGCGCCGACGAACGCGCGAAGGGCGGCTACGAGATGATCGCCACCGGGATGGAGGTGGTGTCGGAAGCGCACGACTTCCCCATCACGCCGAAGGAGCACGGCGTCGACTTCCTCATGGATCGTCGTCATCTGTGGATTCGCGCCGAGCGGCAGACCGCGATCCTCCGTGTGCGCCATGAAGTGATCAACGCCATCCGCGACTTCTTCAACGGCGAAGGCTTCACGCTGGCCGACACGCCGATCTTCACGCCGGCGGCGTGCGAAGGCACGACGACGCTGTTCCCGGTGCAGTACTTCGAGGACACCACGGCGTACCTGACGCAGAGCGGACAGCTCTACAACGAAGCCAACGCCATGGCGCTCGGCAAGGTCTACACCTTCGGGCCGACCTTCCGCGCCGAGAAGAGCAAGACACGGCGGCACCTCACCGAATTCTGGATGGTCGAACCCGAGATGGCTTACGCCACGCTGGACGACGTGATCAGCCTGGCGGAGCGGCTGGTGGCCTCGGTGGTGGGGCGCGTGCTCGATCGGCGGCAGAAGGAATTGAAGGTGCTGGAGCGCGACACGTCGAAACTCGAGAACGTGAAGGCGCCGTTCCCGCGGCTGCACTACGACCAGGCGGCGAAGATTCTGATCGAGAAGGGACTGCCCTTCGAGGTTGGCGGCGACCTTGGCGGCACCGACGAAACCGTGCTGTCGGAGCAGTTCGACCGGCCGGTGTGCGTGACGCATTATCCGGCGGCGGTGAAGGCGTTCTACATGAAGCCGGATCCGGCGCAGCCCGATCGCGCGCTGTGCGTGGACGTGCTCGCGCCGGAAGGCTACGGCGAAATCATCGGCGGCGGCCAGCGCCTGGACGACTACGACCTGCTCGTCGAACGCATCAAGGCGCACGGCCTGCCGATGGAGGCGTTCGAGTGGTACCTCGACCTGCGCCGCTACGGCTCGGTCCCGCACGGCGGTTTCGGCATGGGCGTCGAACGCTGCGTGAGCTGGATCTGCGGCCTCGAACACGTCCGCGAAACCATCCCCTATCCGCGCATGCTGTATCGCTTGTACCCGTGAACGGCGTCACAAGAAACCACGAAGAGACGAAGGGACACGAAGGGCGCGAAGAACTCGAAGGGAATTGCCACTCGTCCCACAGGCCGGCATCGCTTTCCGATGTCCGGATCGCCGTCTCGTCTTGCTTGTGTCGTGACCGTCTCCGAAGTACCGTAGTTTTCTGAGCCCTTTGTGGCCTTCGCGCCCTTCGTGCTCCGTCGTGCCTTCGTGGTTTCTTTCCGCCAGGAACAAGATTGAAGATTGGTTTCGTCTCGCTCGGCTGCCCGAAGAATCTTGTCGACTCCGAGGTGATGCTCGGCCTGGCCGAACAGGCGGGGCACGAGATCACAGCGGAAGCCGAGGGCGCGGATGTGCTGGTGGTCAACACCTGCGCGTTCATCGACCGCGCCAAGCAGGAGTCGATCGACACCATCCTCGAGATGGCCGAGCTGAAGAAACAGGCGGCCGGCCGCAAGCTGATCGTCACCGGCTGCCTCGCCGAACGCTACCGCGAGGAACTGCGCACCGAGATCCCCGAGATCGACGCCGTGCTCGGCACCGGCGAGGTGAACAGCTTCGTCGCCGCCGTGTCCGGCGCGCCGAAGCCCTCACCCGCACCGTCCGTGCAACCGCTGCGCTTCTACGCCCGCGACCCGAAGCACGGGGTGCCGATCGCGTCCGAAGGCCCCCCGGTATTCGGCGTCGACCTGCCGACATACCTCTATGACGCGGCGACGCCGCGACGCCGCGCCACGCCGCCGCATTACGCCTACGTGAAGATCGCCGAAGGCTGCGACTACAAGTGCGCCTTCTGCATCATCCCGAAGATGCGCGGGCACTACCGCAGCCGCCCCATCCCGTCGATCGTCGACGAGGCGCAGCGTTTGGCGGCGCAGGGCGTCAAGGAACTGCTGCTCATCTCGCAGGACACGACGTTCTACGGCAACGACCTCGGCGAGCGCGGCGCGCTGGCGCGCCTGCTGCGGGCGCTGAACGACGTCGACGGCATCGAGCGCATCCGCATGCTCTACCTCTATCCGACGACGATCACGGACGAGGTGATCGAGGCGGTGGCGACGCTCGACAAGGTGTGCAAGTACATCGACCTGCCCCTGCAGCACGCGTCGGACCCGGTGCTGAAGCGGATGAAGCGGCCCGGCACCCGCGCGTCGTACCAGCGTCTGCTCGCCAGCATCCGCGCGCGCATCCCCGACGTCGTTTTGCGCACGACCTTCATCGTCGGCTTCCCCGGCGAGACCGAGGCGGACGTCGACGCGCTCGAGCAGTTCATCATCGACGTCGGCTTCGACCACGTCGGCGTCTTCACCTACTCGCACGAGGAGGGCACCTCGGCCTTCGGCCTCGAAGACGATGTGCCGGACGAGATGAAGGAGGCGCGGCAGGCGCGCGTGATGGCGACGCAGCGGGACCTCGTCACCCGCCGCCAGCAGGACCGTGTCGGCGAGCGCACTCGCGTGATGGTGGACGGCCCGGCGCCCGAGCACGAGTGGGTGTGGCGCGGCCGTCTCGACGGCCAGGCGCCCGACATCGACCCGGTGGTCTACCTGACCGACGCCGACCCCGACCTGCTGGTGCCGGGCCGCGTGCTCGAGGTCGAACTGGTGGGCGCCGACGCCTACGATCTGGTCGCCCGCCCGCTCGGGTAGGGCGACCCCCTGTGGTATCATTTCTGTTCGGTTCTGAGTCTGGGAAAACCAGAGTGGGCCTGGTGCCCGCTCTTTCTGTTTAGGGGGGCTTTTTGAGCCCGCTCGAGCGCATCCGTGAGGCAGCGGCCCGGGTGGCGGGCAGCTACGGGCTGGAGATCTTCGAGGTCGATCTGCGACGCGAAGGTGGCCGGCAGGTGCTGCGTGTGGTGCTGGATCGACCCGGCCCGAACGCCACCGCCGAGGAGAGCGTCAGCCTCGAGGATTGCGCCCGGGTGAGCGAGGAGTTGAGCACGATCCTCGACGTCGAGGACATCGTGCCGGCGGATCGGTACACGCTGGAGGTCTCGTCGCCCGGCCTCGATCGCCCGTTGCGATCGGCCGGAGATTACGAGCGGTTCGCGGGACGCCGCGCGAAGATCGTGCTGTCGGCGCCCGTCGCCCGCCAGACCGCGTTCGCGGGGGTTCTCCGCGGACTCGACGGCGACGAGGTGCTATTCGAATCGGAGGGTGGAAAGCCCGTGCGGTTGCCTCTGGGGCTGATTGCGCGGGCCCGCCTGGACGTGGAGTTCTGAGCTGACCATGAGCACGAATCCGGTGTTGCAGACGATCGAAACCCTCGCCAAGGAAAAGGGCATCGAGCCCGAAGTCGTGATCCAGGCGATGGAAGAGGCGGTCGTGACCGCCTCCCGCAAGTTGTACAAGGGCGGCGAGGAACTCAAGGCCAAGCTCAACCCCGAAAACGGCCAGGTCGAGCTCTTCGCGGTCAAGACCATCGTCGAGGAAGTGACCAACCCGGCGTTGGAAATTTCCGTCACCGAGGCCAAGGCCATCTACGGCGAGGACGCCGACATCGAGCCTGGCTACCAGATCGAATTCCCGCAGCCGACCGAAAAGCTGGGCCGTATCGCCGCCCAGACGGCCAAGCAGGTGCTCTTCCAGAAGGTTCGCGAGGCCGAACGCGAGAACGTCTTCGCCGAATACAACCAGCGCGTCGGCGACGTCATCAGCGGCCTGGTCAAGCGCTTCGAGCAGGGCGACATCATCGTCGAGCTGGGCCGGAACGAAGGCATCCTGCCGCGCAAGGAGCAGTCGCGCGCCGAAAGCTACGCGCAGGGCGACCGCATCCGCGCCGTCATCCGCGCCGTCGGCAAGGCCGCCAAGGGGCCGCAGATCGTGCTGTCGCGCACCGATCCGGCGCTGCTCATCAAGCTGTTCGAACAGGAAGTCCCCGAAATCTACGACGGCACCGTGATGGTCCGCGGCGCCGTGCGTGAAGCCGGCGACCGCGCCAAGGTGGCGGTCTACTCGCGCGAGCGGGACGTCGATCCGGTCGGCGCCTGCGTCGGCATGAAGGGCACGCGCGTGCAGGCAATCATCCGTGAACTGCGCGGCGAGAAGATCGACATCGTCGAGTGGTCGGAGGATCCGGTGCAGTTCGTGATGAACGCCCTGAGCCCGGCCAAGGTGCAGCGCGTCACCATCGTCAGCGACCCGGACCGTGTCATGGAAGTCGTCGTCGAGGACAAGCAGTTGTCGCTCGCGATTGGCAAGAAGGGTCAGAACGTGCGTCTCGCGGCGAAGCTGACCGGCTGGCGCATCGACATCAAGAGCGAAGAAGAGAAGCGCAAGGAAGTGGAAGCGCAGTTCGGCGCGCTCGAGGCCGCCGCCGCGGACGACTCCGGCGAGGACGTGCCGGCCGACGAGACGAACCCGGCCGCCGCGCTCGACAGCGCCACCTCCGTGGACGAGGCCGCCGGTCCCGCCGCGGTGGAGCCCGCCACCGATGCCACGCCGGCCGACGCCGACCTGGCCGGCGAGGACGACACGCCGAAGCCGGTGGCCTGAGCCGCCGCCAGCGCCCCGACCAGACCGAAGCCGTCTAGCCCGTAGCCCCGAGAGCACACATACCGAATGGCCACTGTCCGGATTTACAAAGTCGCCGAGCTGCTGAATGCAACGAGCCAGGAAATCCTGGATCTGCTCAAGAAGAACCACGGCATCGAGCTGAAGAGCGCATCGAGCACGCTCGAGGAGATCGTGGCGCGGCAGTTCGTCGAGCGCCAGGCCAAGCTGCGGGGCATCGAACTGCCCAAGGGCGACATCTTTTCGGAGCAGGCGGCCAAGTCAGTACGGGCCAAGAGCGGCGCCGCGGGCAGCAAGAAGGCCGGTCCGCCGGAACCGCCCAAGCCCGCCGTTCCGACGCTGGGGCCGCCGCGCCTGGTGAAGAAGCCGGTGCTGGTGAAGCCGGCCGACACCACGACGGCCACCGACGCCCCCTCGATGGAAGCCTCGGCGCCAGCCGCCGCGGCGAGTGCGGTTGTCGAGCCGCCGGTCGAAGCGGCCTCCGAAGCGCCGGCCGTTCACGCGCCAGCGCCGGCCGCGCCCGAGCCGCCGCCGGCCATGGTCGCCGAGACGCCCGAACCGGTGCTGGCGACGGAGCCGCCGGTCGAGATCGCGCCCGCTCCCGCTGCCGAACCTGCAGCTCCGGCGCCGGTCGTTGAACCGCCGGCCATCGTGGAACCCGCGGCCGCGGCTCCGACGGCCCCGGCGGCCGCCGCGCAGCCGGCCGCACCCGCCGTCACCGAATCCGCTCCGCGTCCCGCCGGCCGCTTCGTGCCGCCGAGCATTCGCCTGCGCGTCGAGGAACCGGGACAGGCGCCGCCGACCGCGCCACCGCTGGTGCCCCGTCGTACCGTGGTGCCGCAGCAGCCGCCGCGTCCGGCGGCCCCGGCGCGTCCGCCCGCTGCCACCGGCAACCTGGCCAACCCGCGCCCCGGTGGACCGCGTGGCCCCTACTCGCCGTCCGGCCGCCCCACGGGCGGCGTGCCGGCCGCCATGCTGGGCGGTCCGCGTCCGCTGCCCTCGCAGCCGGTCCGTCCGAATCAGCCGGGCCGTCCGGGCATGCCGCCCCCGGGTGGCGGCCGTCCGCCCTTCGGCCAGCAGTTCCGTCCGCGTCCGTCGGGCCCGCGTCCGTCGCAGCGTCGTGACGCGCTGCAGCGCATGCCATCGGTGGCCGCGCCAACGCCGCCGCCGCCCATCTCGCGCAAGATCACGCTCGCCGAAGGCATGACCGTCAAGGACCTCGCCGACAAGCTCGACATCCGCGTCAAGGAAGTGCTCAAGGCGCTGCTCGACCGCCGGATGATGATGACCATCAACTCGGCGGTGGACATGGACACCGCGCGCGAAGTGGCGCGCTCGTTCGGTGCCGAGATCGAGACGCGCACCTACGAAGAGGAATTGATCCAGACCGAGTCGGTGGACGTCGATCCGAAGGATCTGCTCCCCCGCGCCCCGGTCGTCACCGTGATGGGCCACGTCGATCACGGCAAGACAACGCTGCTCGACTCGATTCGCGCCACGCGCGTCGCCGAACGCGAAGCCGGCGGCATCACGCAGCACATCGGCGCCTATCTGGTCTCCGGCGTCGGCGAGAGCAAAGACAAGAGCATCGTCTTCCTCGACACGCCGGGCCACGCCGCTTTCTCGCTCATGCGCGCCCGCGGCGCCAAGATCACCGACGTCGTCATCCTCGTGGTGGCGGCCGACGATGGCGTGATGCCGCAGACGCGCGAGGCGATCGATCACGCCAAGGCCGCCGGCGTGCCGATCATCGTCGCCGTCAACAAGATCGACAAGCCGGGCGCCAACGTCGAAACGCCGAAGCGTCAGCTCGCCGATCTCGGCCTGATGCCGGAAGACTGGGGCGGCGACACCGTGTTCGTCGAAGTGTCGGCGAAGCAGAAGAAGAACCTCGAGTCGCTGCTCGACATGATCCTGCTCGTCACCGACATCGGCGAGCACAAGGCCAACCCGAAGCGCGCCGCCGTCGGCACGGTGCTCGAGACCAAGCTGGATCGCGGACGCGGTCCGGTGGCGACGGTGCTGGTGCAGGACGGCACGCTGCGCGTCGGCGACAACATCATCGCCGGCCCGGTGGTCGGGCGTGTCCGCGCCATCATCGACGACCGCGGCCGCTCGCTGAAGCTGGCCGGTCCGTCGACGCCGGTGGAAGTGCTCGGCCTCGAGGCCCTGCCTTCGCCCGGCGAACCGTTCCAGTCGGTGGCGGATCCCGCCAAGGCGCGGCAGATCGCGACGTTCCGCCAGGCCCAGGCCAAGGAGAAGGCGCTCGGCGCCAAGGGCAGCCGTCTGACGCTCGAGTCGCTGCAGCAGCAGATGAACGAGGGCGGCATGAAGGAACTGGCCCTCATCATCAAGGCCGACGTGCAGGGCTCGGCGGAAGTGCTCGCCGATTCGCTGACCAAGCTGTCGGATCAGAAGACGAAGGTCAAGATCATCCACTCCGCCGTCGGCGCCATCAACGAGTCGGACGTGCTGCTCGCCGCCGCGTCGGACGCCATCATCATCGGCTTCAACGTGCGGCCCGATCGCAACGCCGCCGAAGTGGCCGATCGCGAGAAGGTGGACATCCGTCACCACACGGTCATCTACACGGTGACCGAGGAAGTCCAGAAGGCCATGACGGGCCTGCTGGAACCGACGATCAAGGAAGTGCGCATCGGCAGCGCCACCGTCCGCGACACCTTCAAGGTGCCGAAGCTCGGCACGGTCGCCGGCTGCATCGTCAACGACGGCCGCATCACGCGCCAGGGCGACGCGCAGGCGCGCCTGCTGCGCGACAACGTCCAGCTCTGGGAAGGCCGCCTCGCCTCGCTCAAGCGCTTCAAGGACGATGTGTCCGAGGTGAAGGCCGGTACGGAGTGCGGTATCGGCCTGCAGGGCTACAACGACATCAAGGTGGGCGACATCATCGAGGTCTACCAGATGGAGCGCGTCGCCGCGACCGTGTAGTGCTCGTTAGCGTCAGGGTTCGACGGGGCTGAAGCCCCGTCGCTCAACTCTCCGCACCCTCGTGCAGCACCCTCGTGCAGCACCCCCGTGTAGCACCCTCGTGTAGCACCCCCGTGTAAGCACCTTTGTGTGGCACCATCGTCTTCATGGCCCTTTCCCACCGCGTCGAACGTATCGCCGAACAGGTTCGCGAGGAACTGAGTCAGATGCTCGCCACCGAGGTCTCGGACCCCGGCGTCGGCCTGGTCACGCTGACGCGCGTGAAGGTGACGGCGGACCTGTCGCTGGCGCGGGTCTACTGGACCGCGCTCGGCGACGCGAAGGAGCGCCAGGCCACGGCCAAGGCGCTCAACCGCACGGTGCCGTATCTGCGTCATCTGCTCAGCCAACGCCTGACGCTGCGGCGCGCGCCGGAGATCAAGTTCCAGTTCGACGAGTCAGTGGCCGCGCAGGACCGCATCGAGCAGATCATCCAGGAACTCCACACCGAGCGCGCCGAGCATCCCGAACTCGATGCGCTGGTGAACCCGCCACCGCCGGAGACATCGGCGCCATCACCGGATGCGCCTCTTGCCACCGACGCCGCCGAGCCGCGCAATGACGACGACAGCAAGTAATCCACCAGCGGCACTTTTGGCGGCCATTCGCGACGGCCAGCGCTTCTTCGTCACCTCGCATCAACGCGCCGACGGCGACGCCATCGGCTCCGCGGTGGCTGGCGCACTCGCGCTGCGCGCGCTGGGCAAGCAGGCGACGGTGGTGATGGACGCCGTGCCGCCGTCGTTTCTCCAGCCCTTCCCCGACGTCGATGCGATCCGCATCACGCCATCGGTGGACGAACGCGTCAACGCGGTGCTGGTGATGGAGTGCAGCAACCTGGCGCGCTGCGGCGTCGCCGGGCTCGATCGATCACCGGTGATCAACATCGATCACCATCCCGGCAACACGTTCTACGGCACGCACAACTGGGTGGACGAAACGGCGGCGGCCTGCGGCGAGCTCGTCTTCACGCTGATCGACGCGCTCGGCGTGGCGCTGACGCCGGACATCGCCACGCACCTGTATCTCGCCATCCTCACCGACACCGGGTCGTTCCGCTTCTCGCACCTGACGCCGCGGACGTATGCACTCGCCGGCCGCTGCGTGGCCGCGGGTGCCGATCCGCAGTGGATTGCGCGCACGCACTACGACAGCAACTCGCTGGCGCGCGTCCGCATCTTCGGCGCGGTGCTGAACGACATGCAGATGCACGCCGATAACCGCGTGGCGATCCTGAGCATCACCGGCGACCAGGCGCAGCGGCTGGGCGGCACCTACGACGATACGGAAGGCCTGATCAACTTCCCGCTGACGGTGAAGGACATCCAGGCCGTGGCGTTCTTCAAGGAGTCGGGGCCCGACGACTGGCGCGTCAGCCTGCGCTCCAAGGGCGCGGTGGACACCGGCGCCATTGCCAAGCAGTTTGGCGGCGGCGGGCATGTCAACGCCTCGGGCTGCGGCTGGCAGGGCTCGCTCGAAGCCGGGCAGGCCACGTTTGCGCGGCTGCTGACCGACGCCGTCGGACGGTGAGCGACGCGTCGCTCCCCTCTCGCAGCTCTTCCCGCATGCGTTCTGCCGATACCCGCGACGTCGCCGCCGCACGCGCCGGCGTGCTCGTCATCGACAAGCCCTCCGGTCCGACCTCGCACGACATCGTCGCCGTGGCGCGGCGCGCGCTTGGCGAGCGGCGGATCGGACACTGCGGCACGCTCGATCCGATGGCCACCGGCGTGCTCGCCCTGGCCGTCGGTCCGGCGACGCGTCTCGTGCAGTTCATGGCCGGCGCCGACAAGTTCTACACCGCGCGGATCCGCTTCGGCGTCTCGACGCGCACGTACGACACCTCGGGCGAGGTCACGGCGACGTCGCCGCTCAGGCCGGAACGCGCCGCCGTCGAGGCCGCGCTCGATCGCTTCCGCGGGACCTTCGACCAAATCCCGCCGGCGTTCTCGGCCAAGAAGATCGACGGGCATCGTGCCTACGACCTGGCGCGGCAAACCGGCGCACCGGCGCCGGTGCTCGATCCGGTTCGCGTTCAGGTGGCCGCGCTGGACCTCGTCGCGTTCGACGATGACCACGCCACGCTCACCATGCAGGTGTCGGCCGGCTTCTATGTCCGATCGCTGGCGCACGACCTCGGGCAGCACCTCGGGATGGGCGCTGCCCTCGAGGCGCTGCGCCGCACCCGGTCCGGCGATTTCACGCTGGACGATGCCGTCACAGTGGACGTGCTGGCCAGCGCGCCGCGGGAAGTGTTGTGGGATCGCGTCATCCCGATGGCCAGGCTGCTGCCGGCGGTTCCGGTGGTGACCCTCGATGCCGCCGCCGCCGAGCGGGCGCGTCGCGGTGTGGACCTGCCCTGCCCGCCCGATTGGTCCGCCGCTCCCGAGTTGACCCGCCTGCTCGACGACCAGGGCCGGCTGCTGGGGCTGGCCGTGCCCGCCTCGCGGGCGGGGTTTTTGCACCCCTCCGTCGTTTTGGGCTAACATGAACGATTCTTGACGGTCGCTCCGACCGTCACATACGGCGATCTGGAGCCGCGGCCCGCAGCCGCGTCTGGACCGTGCGTGGAGGCACAGTGGCACTGACGAAAGACAAGAAGGTCTCGCTCATCGGCGAGTACAAGACGCACGCCAGCGATACGGGCTCACCGGAAGTTCAGGTGGCCCTCCTCAGCGAACGCATCACTTATCTGACCGAGCACTTCAAGACCCACGCGAAGGACCATCACTCGCGGCGCGGTCTGCTGAAGCTCGTCGGCCAGCGTCGGCGCCTGCTCGATTACCTGAAGAGCAAGGACGTCGACCGCTACGCCGAGCTCATCAAGCGCCTCGGCATCCGCAAGTAGCACGCTCACACGGTTCAGCAGGCCTGGGGTCGAAACCCGTCGGCGGCCACGTGGCGCCGCGGACCGGCCCCGGGCGCGCGAAGGGTTTCTATGCACAACAGCGAGATTTCGTTCGGCGGTCGTTCCCTGACGATCGAGACCGGCAAGTGGGCGCGTCAGGCCCACGGTTCGGTGATCGTCCGGATGGGCGACACGATGGTGCTCGTCACGGCCTGCCATTCCGGCAGCCCGCGCGAGGGCATCGACTTCCTCCCGCTCACGGTGGACTACCGCGAGTACGCGTACGCCTCGGGCCGCATCCCCGGCGGCTTCTTCAAGCGTGAAGGCAAGGCCACTGAAAAGGAAGTGCTGACCAGCCGCGTCATCGACCGGCCGATCCGCCCGCTGTTCCCGTCGGGATGGCGCAACGAAACCCAGATCATCGCCTTCGTCCTCTCCGCCGACACCAACTACGACGCCGACGTCCTCGCCATCACCGGCGCCTCGGCGGCGCTGGCCATCTCCGAGATTCCCTTCGAGAAAACGATCGCCGGCGTCCGCGTCGGCCTCATCGACGGCACTTACGTCATCAATCCGAGCTACGAGCAACGCAAGCAGAGCCGCCTCGATCTCGTCGTCGCCGGCAGCCGCGAAGGCATCGTGATGGTCGAAGCCGGCGCGAAGGAAGTGACCGAAGAAGAAGCGATCACCGCGCTCGACGAAGCGCACAAGGCGATCAAGGAACTCTGCGACGGCATCGACGCGCTGGCCGCCAAGGTCGGCCGCGCCAAGCTGCCGAAGCCGGTGAAGGCGGTCGACGCCGCGTTCCAGGCCGAGATCCAGGGCAAGACGCTCGATCCGCTGACGGCGGCGATGCGCATCAGGACCAAGCTGGAGAACTACGCCCAGGTCGATGTCGTCCTCGACGAACTGCTCGCCGGCCTCCCCGAGGATCAGCTGACGCGCAAGGCGGAAGTGAAGAGCATCTTCCACGACCTGCAGGAGAAGGTGCTGCGCGACGAGATCCTCGAGCGCAACGTCCGACTCGACGGCCGCAAGTTCGACGAAATCCGTCCGATCACGATCGAAACCAGCGTGCTGCCCCGCGTGCACGGCTCGGTGGTGTTCACGCGCGGCGAAACGCAGGCGCTGGTGTCGGCCACGCTCGGCACCTCAGACGATCAGCAGAAGATCGAGCACGTCGACGGCGAGTACTACAAGCGCTTCATGCTGCACTACAACTTCCCGCCGTTCTCGGTCGGCGAAGTGCAGTTCCTCCGCGGCCCCGGCCGCCGCGAAATCGGCCACGGCGCCCTTGCCGAACGCGCGCTCGTCCCCGTCATCCCCGCCGAAGAGCAGTTCCCCTACACCGTCCGCATCGTCTCCGACATCCTCGAATCGAACGGCAGTTCGTCGATGGCGTCGGTGTGCGGCGGATCGCTGGCGATGATGGACGCGGGCGTGCCGCTCAAGTCGCCGGTGGCGGGCGTCGCCATGGGCCTCATCCTCGATGAGGCGACCGGCAAGTACGCGGTGCTGAGCGACATCGCCGGCGCCGAGGATCACTACGGCGACATGGACTTCAAGGTTGCCGGCACCGAAGCGGGCATCACTGCCCTGCAGATGGACATCAAGGTGACCGGCGTGCCGCCGGCCATCATGCGCGCCGCGCTGCTGCAGGCGCGCGAGGGCCGCCTGCACATCCTCGGCAAGATGGCCGAGGCCCTCACCGGTCACCGCCAGAGCATCTCGGCCTACGCGCCGCGCATCGTCACCATCAAGATCCCGGTGGACAAGATCCGCGACGTCATCGGGCCGGGCGGCAAGATGATCCGCTCGATCATCGAACGCACCGGCGTCAAGATCGACGTCCAGGACGATGGGCAGGTCAACGTGGCGTCGGCGGACGAAGCCGCGGCGGCCAAGGCCATCGGCATCATCCAGGAACTGACCGCCACCGCCGAACTGAACAAGACGTATCTCGGCAAGGTGCAGCGCATCACCGACTTCGGCGCCTTCATCGAGATCATGCCGGGCACCGACGGCCTGCTCCATGTGTCGGAGATCGCGCACTACCGCGTCAAGGACGTGCGTGACGAGCTGAAGGAAGGCCAGCAGGTGCTGGTGAAGGTCATCAACATCGACCCGACCGGCAAGATCCGTCTGTCACGCAAGGCGCTGATCACGCCGGAAGAAGGCGGCGCACCGCCGGCGTCGAGCGGCGACGACCAGGGCGGCGGCGACCAGGGCGGCCGCGACAACGGCGGCGAGCGCCAGGACCGTGGCGAGCGTCGTGACCGTGGACCGCGCCGCGGCCCGCGCCGCGAATAGCGCCCGTCGCACGTTCGATACGATGTCTTCGGGCCGGAGCGCGGTGCTCCGGCCCGAGTCATGTACGGCCTACAATGGCGGCATGCGTCTGCTGAGGTTCGTTGCCGCACTGCTCGCGCTCGTCACCGTCGTGACCGTCGTCACCGCGCAGGAGCAGGCGCCCAACCGGCGCGAGTTCACCATCGTCGCGAAGGATCACCAGTTCACGCCGAATCGGATGGACGTGTCGCAGGACGACATCGTCCGCGTCACGCTCCGCGCCGAGGGACGCACGTATTCATTCGCCATCGACGCCTACCGCATCGTCAAGCGTGTGGCGGCCGGCGAGACGATCACGTTCGAGTTCCGCGCCGATCAGCCGGGGACGTTCGACTTCTACTGCAGCCTCACCAGCGATCCCGAGTGCCCGGGCATGCGGGGGACGATGACGGTGAAAGGCAAGTGACAGGAGGACTGGGGGGCTGGGGGGCTGGAGGGCTGGAGGCTTGGAGGGCTTGAACGGCTTGGAGGGCTTGAAGGGCTTGGGCGACTCTACGTTTCCGTGAATGCGCGCGCGGCGTCGATGCGTTCGCCGATTGGCGGGTGTGAATAGAAGAGCAGCCGCACCAGCGGCGAGGGGCGTTCTTCGGCGAGGTTCTGCTGCGACAACCGCTTCATCGCCGAGACGAACGCGTCCGGGTTGCGCGTGGCCCGCAGCGCGTAGCGGTCGGCGGCGCGTTCCTGCGCGCGCGAGATCCAGTTCACCACCGGCAGCACGGCAAACGACCACGAGCCGCCGGCCAGCATCAGCAGTGGCAATGCCGCCGGATCCGCTGGTCCCTGCAGACCGAGCGGCCCCACGGCGACGTTCAGCACGCGGCTGGCGACGAAGAACCCGCCGAACAGCACCGCCGTCTGCACCGCCACGCCACGCCAGATATCGCGGTGCACGTGGTGCGCGAGTTCGTGCGCCAGCACCACTTCGATCTCGTCGTCTGAATAGTCGCTGAGCAGCGTGTCGGAGAGCAGGATGCGCCGCGATTGCCCGATGCCGGCGAGCGCCGCGTTGGCCTTGCGCGTGTGGCCGCTCAGCACCCACTCGAACACGCCGCCGACTTCGGTGCGCGCCTCGGCGGCCAGACTCAGCAGCCGCGAGGCCAGCGCCGGACGATCAAGCGGCTTGAAGCGGTAGAACAGCGGCAGCAGCAGCACGGGGGCGAGGCGAACGAGGCCGATCATGGCCACGGCGAAGCCGATCGCCGAGACGAGCCACCACGCCTCACCGAACCAGCGGATCGTCGCGAAGACGAACGTCGCGCCGCCAAGCATCAGCGCGAAGCCGACGCTCGACGCCTTCACGTGATCGGCCAGCCAGCGCGCGCCCGACTGGCGCGACAGGCCGTAGCGATGTTCGAGGAAGAATCCCTGATACCAGGAGAACGGAAACTCGACGAGGTGCAGCAGGACGAAGGTTGTGGCCGCCAGCAACAGCACCAGCACCGGCGCTTCGATCATCGCCGGCAGCGTGCGTGACGTGATCCACTGGAACACTGCGCGCACGAGCGCGGCGGCGCCGGTGATGCTGAACAACAGCAACAGCGCACCGGCAACGGTGGTGCCGCCAAGATCGGCGCGGCGGCGGAGACGATGATAGCGGGTGGATTTGTCTTCGGTCACGGAAGCTGCCGCAGATGCGGAAATTTCAGCCGCAGATGCGCAGATAGCAAGACGGGCGGCCTCGCCCGCTTCCTAACTCTACCCTCATTGGGACGAGCTGTGACCCTCTGATCTCAACAAGCGCACGCCGCCGTTGGTCGTCTGCAGGTCGACGCGGGTGCCGCCGCCGTTCAGCGTGCCCTCGAACCGCCGGCGCGATTGCTCGCCGGTGGTCTGGAACGAGAAATCGTCGTGACGAATGCCGCCGTTGGTGACGCGGGCGGTGACCGACGCCCGGCTCTCGGCCGGCATCCGCAGCACCACGCCGCCGTTCACCGATTCGAGATCGACCTGCCCGTCCCCGGAGAGCGGCGCGGCAAACGAGATATCGACGCCGCCGTTCACCGTCGACGCGTCGACGCTCCGCGCCGTCAACCCGGTGGCTTCGATGCCGCCGTTCACCGTCTCGGCGTGAATCTCGCCGTCGAGATTGGTCAGCATGACGCGTCCGTTGACGTTGCGGAACTCGAGGACCATCCCGCGCGGCACCTTCACCGCCCACCGCACTTCGAGCGACGACATCCCGAAGGTCCGCGGCGCCCGCACCTCGACACGCACGCGGCTGTCGCTGGCCTCTTCACGCATCTCGACCTTGCTCAGCAGGTCGCGGGCGGTGTCGTCCGAGGTGCCCTTGGCCAGCCGCTCGCCGCTGATCTCGACGGTGGTGCCGCTGGCCGGCTCGACGTCGATGCGGCCATTGACGTTGACGAGTTCGAAGCGGCCGCCGGACTGGATGGGATAGGAGCGGGTCCAGGTGTCCTGGGCGCGGCCCGAAGCCAGGTCGATGGAGAAGTCGCCATCGCCGCCAACCTGGACGTCGCAGGCGGCGCCGGTGACGACGACGGCCGCAGCCAGCAGCAGGGACAGGGCACGGGAGCGCATCATCGGACTACCTCTGAGCCACTATACGGCCACAGAGGGGTGAGGGTTCGCCACAGGC
>JADZCY010000339.1 GCA_020851325.1 Acidobacteriota bacterium
CACGCCTCGCGCACCGTCAGGACACACGAGACACCTTGGTCACCGCGATCGGCGGCGTCAGCTTCTGCGCCTCGACGTTGGTGCGGCGATCGGCCGACGAAGGCGACTGCTGGATCTTCCGCACGACGTCCATCCCCGAGACGACGCGACCAAAGGCGGCAAAGCCCTGCCCGTCGGGATTGCGCGCGCCGCCGAAGTCGAGCGACGGCTGATCGTTGATGCAGATGAACCAGCCCGACGTGGCGCTGTCCGGCGTGTTGCGCGCCATCGACACCACGCCGTCCCTGTGCAGGATGCCGGTGGTCGTCGTCCGTTCGAGGGGAATGGCCGGAAAGCCGTCCTTCGCGCGATCCGGATTCACTCCGGCTTGAATCACTTCGATCTTCACCGGACTCTCCGGCTGGTTGTCCATCTTCACCGTGCGGTGGAACGTGCCGCCGTCGTAATGGCCGGCGTCCAGATAGCGCAGGAAGTTGGCGGTGGTGCTCGGCGCGCGGACCGGATCGAGTTCCAGCACGATGGCGCCGAGCGCGGTATCGACGCGAACGCGGACCGGACCGCGTTGTCGAGTGAGTGCGGCCGGCGCCAGCGATGCGGCGCCGACCATGCCGAGCACATGAACGAACTGACGGCGGTCGAGGCGTGGCATGTCGGCCTCGTCAGAACCGGTGCGTCACCGCGAACTGGAACTGTCGCCCGGGCCAGACGTTACTGCCGCCGGTATGTTGCCCGAAGTTCGCCGCCGTGACGACGTTCACGTAGCCGTCGGCGATGAGGTTCCAGTTGTTGAAGACGTTGAAGGCATCGGCGCGGAACTCGAGGCGGTTGTCGCCGATGCGGAAGATGCGCGCGAGGGTGACGTCGGTGTAGCGAATCGAGTCGCCGCGCTCGGTGTTGCGTGCGCCGGGACGGCTGACCTGACAACCACGCGTGCTGCACTGATTCAACGTGGTGCCGGTGGGATCACCGGCGTAGCGCAGCGAGTACGGCGTGCCACTCATGGCGCGGGCAACGCCGCTCAAACGCCAGTCGCGGATGATGACGTTGCTGCCGGGAATGGCCCACGTCGCACTCGCCACGAAGTTGTGCGGTGTGTCGGCGCCGGTGCGGCCGCGATCGAGTTCGGGATCCGAACTGTCTTCCGGCGCGAACCAGTGGTTCAGTCGATCCTCGGCCTTCGACATCGTGTACGAGGCCGTGAGCGTCAGCGGTGTCGTGCGATGCGTCGCCGAGACGCGCAGGCCCTGATACCAGAAGCGGCCTTCATTGGTCAGCACGTCCATGCGGCGAAAACCGTTCGGGCCAGGCGTCAGTGGACGCGTGGCATCCGCTTCCGCAACCGTGCGGATGGTGGCGCCGTTGGCGGCGTTCAACACGTCCTTCGAAATCGGCGTCGCCTGGTTGACGTCGAGGAAGCCGTGCTTCTGGCTGCGATTGATGTTGGCATCCACCGAGACACTCGCCCGCGAGCCAAGCTGCCGCGAGAAGCCGATGTTGGCCGTCCACGCGCGCTCGTTCTCCAGCGTCGGTGAGATCTCCTGGATGTTACGTGCCGGCAGCACGGCCCCGGGCGGGAACGCCGGCAGCGCGTCGGGATAGGTCGGGAACAACGGACTCGTCGGCGTCAGCGACACGGTGACGATGCCGTTGCGTCCACCGACACCGCCTTTGACGATGGTGAAGATCGGATGTTGCTGCGTGAAATAGCCGGCGCCGCCGCGGACCGCCCACTTCTGATCGCCCATCGGGTCCCACGCGAAGCCGAACCGCGGATCGATGTTGTCCTTGTCGGCCGGCGCGGGGTAGTCGGGCACGTTGCGGATGAACTCGACGTCGTAACGCAGGCCGACGTTCAGCGTCAGGTTGTTGCGCACGCGCCAGTCGTCCTGGATGAAGGTGGTGACGACGTACGCCTTCGGATACATCAGCCGCGCCTCGGGCGTGAGCGCAAACGCCTGATCGAACTGGAACGGCGTCGGCGACACCGCGGGCGAACCGGCAAAGCGATAGACGCCGTTCTGCAGCGGCGCAAACAACTGCTTCGTCACGTCATAGGTGAACGATCCGCCGGCCTTGATGGTGTGGTTGCCGAGCCAGAACGTCGAGGTATTGGCGAGGTCGTAGGTCGTCTCCGGCAGCACGCCCCACGTGCCCTGGTCGTAACAGCCGCTGGTCGAATACGCGGTGCGGACGATGGCGACGGATTCGCACTTGGCGGCGCGCTCGTCGGTGTAGCGCGAGTACTGCGCGCGCACTTCGTTCAGGAACCGCGACGACTTCACCGTCTGAAACGTGCCATGCACGGTGTCGACGTTGTTGTTCCAGATGAAGCCGGTGCCCGGCAGGTTGAGGCCGCCGGATTCGTTGTCCTTCTGCCAGCGCACCATGTTGTAGCGCACCGCGAGGGAGTTGCGTTCCGAGAAGCGCATGTCGGCGCGGAAGTGGCCCTGATGCTCGTCGGCCGGCGTCTCGACCGATGCAGCCGTCGCTTCGGGAGAGGTGAGCGCCACTTCGCTGCGTTCGCGACGCCGCTCGTAACTGCCGAAGAAGAAGATGCGATCGCGTTGCAGCGGTCCGCCGAGGACACCGCCGAACTGCTGCTGGTTGTAGGGCACCTTGGTGCGCGCCAGCGGCGGCTTGGCGTCCCACTCGCCCGGGCGGATCATCACGAACGCCGACCCGGCGATGGTGTTGGTGCCGCTCTTGGTGATCATGCTCGACACGCCGGCGGCGTGACCGCCGAACTCGGCCGAGAACTGGTTGGTGATGATCTGCATCTCCTTCACCGTCTCGAGCGCGAAGCCGCCCGAACCCAGTTGCGGCGCGCGCTGCAGCGTCAGCCACTTGGAGTGGTTGTTGGTGCCGTCGACGTAGGTGCCGAAGTTCCACACCTCGCCGCCACCGACGTTCACCGCGTTGGTGCCGGGACGACTGGCGACGACGTTGGAGTCGAGCGTCATCAGCCGCAGGTAATTGCGCTCCTTGACCGGCAGCGTCTCGAACTGCGCCCGATCGATCGTCGTCGTCACCTCGGCCGACGTGGTCTGGACGATCGGCGCGTCGCCGGCGACGGTGATCGTTTCCTGCACCGCCGACAGCGTCATCTGCACGTTGAGCACCGCGCGCTGGCCGGCGGTGAACGTCAGGTTGTTGAAGATACGGGTGGCAAACCCGGTGATCTCCGACTGGAGTTCGTAGCGGCCTTCGATGGGGAGACCGGAGAACACGTAGCGGCCGCCGGCGTCGGTGGTGGCCGTGCGGGTCAAACCGGTGGCGACGTTACGGAGCGTGACGGCAACGCCGGGAAGCACGGCTTGTTGCTCGTCGGCGACGACACCCTCCACGGTGAACGTGGGGGTCTGGGCAAGGACGGCCGGGGGGACCACCGCGGTCCAGAGCAGGAACGCGGTCGTTAGTACACCAACACAACGCATACGGACACCTCCAGGAAGGCCGAGCGAACGTCGATGTGGGGGGCTGTCGGCGCGCATCGTAACACGTCTGGATCAGGCCGACGCGGCGACTGGTCCCGGCTGATTGCGACGGCAACTCAGGACCGTGAGAACGCAATGAGGGTCGGTGGTGGGCAAGAGGTTCTTGCCCCAGGACCTAAGACCTAAGACCTAAGACCTAGGACCTAGGACCTAAGACCGTGAACAGAGGTGGCGAACGTGTGCAGCGGCCGGCACCGGCGCAGAGGAGGCGTGCAGTAGAATGGCGTCTTTCCGTTCCCGGAGACCCCTTGCCATCATGAATGTCGTCGTGACCGGCGGTGCCGGCTTCATCGGCTCGCACTTCCTCAACCTGCTCGTGCCGCGGTATCCGGAACACCGCTTCGTCAACGTCGACGTCCTGACGTACGCGGCCAACCTGATGAACCTGGCGCCGATTGCCGAGGCCGCGAACTACCAGTTCGAACGCGTCGACATCGCCGATCGCGACGCGGTGGACGCGCTGTTCGATCGCGTGCAGCCGGATCTCGTCGTGCACTTCGCCGCCGAGAGCCACGTCGATCGCAGCATCCACAGCCCCGACGCGTTCGTGCGCACCAACATCACCGGCACGTTCAACCTGCTAGAGGCCACGCGCGCGCAGGCGCAGCGGCGGCCGGTGACGTTCCATCACGTCAGCACCGACGAGGTGTTCGGCTCGCTCGGCCCCACCGGCTTTTTCGTCGAGACGACGCCGTACGATCCGTCGAGCCCGTATTCGGCGTCGAAGGCGGCGAGCGATCATCTGGTGCGCGCCTATCACCGCACGTATGGCCTGCCGGTCCGCATCACCAACTGCTCGAACAACTACGGGCCGTGTCAGTTTCCCGAGAAGCTGATCCCGCTGATGATCCTCAACGCCGCCGAAGGCAAGCCGCTGCCGGTATACGGCGAAGGCACCAACGTGCGCGACTGGCTCTACGTGACGGATCACTGCGAGGCGATCTGGGCGGTGATCCAGAAGGGCCGCCTCGGCGAGACCTACAACATCGGCGGCCGCGCCGAGAAGAAGAACATCGACGTCGTCCACGCCATCTGCGCCGCGGTGGCCGAGGAAACGGGCCGTCCGGTCGACGCACTACTCGGGCAGATCAAGTACGTGGAGGATCGTCCCGGCCACGATCATCGTTACGCCATCGATCCGGCCAAGGTCGAGCGCGAGTGCGGCTTCGTGCCGTCGGAAACCTTCGAGTCGGGGCTGCGGAAGACCGTGCAGTTCTATCTCGGCAACCCCGACTGGGTGACGCAGGTGCGCTCCGGCGAATACCGCGCCTGGATTGATCGCAACTACACGAGACGCTCATGATCGATCGCGGCATCGTCCTCGCCGGCGGCTCCGGCACCCGGCTTCATCCGCTGACGCGCGCCGTCAGCAAGCAGATCCTCTCGGTGTACGACAAGCCGATGATCTATTACCCGCTGACGACGCTGATGCTGGCGGGGATTCGCGACATCCTGGTGATCAGCACGCCGCACGACCTGCCGGTGTTCCAGCGCCTGCTCGGCGACGGCGCCGATTGGGGCCTGCGGATTCAGTACGCCGAGCAGCCAAGTCCCGATGGCCTCGCGCAGGCGTTTCTCATCGGCGAGCCGTTCCTCGACGGCCGCGGCGGCGCGCTGGTGCTCGGCGACAACATCTTCTACGGGCACGGCCTGCCGGAGAGCCTGCGTCAGGCGGCGTCGCAAGACGAGGGCGCGACGGTGTTTGCCTATTGGGTGCGCAACCCCGAGGCGTTCGGCGTGGTGGAGTTCGACGCCGATGGCCAGGCGATCAGTCTCGAAGAAAAGCCGACGGCGCCGAAGTCCAACTACGCGCTCACCGGGTTGTACTTCTACGACAACGACGTGGTTCCGCTCGCGAAGTCGCTGAAGCCGTCGGCGCGTGGTGAGCTCGAGATCACGGATCTCAACCGGCTGTATCTGGAACGCAAGGCGCTCCGCGTCGAACGGCTGGGGCGCGGCACGGCGTGGCTCGACACCGGCACGCCCGACGCGCTGCTGCAGGCGTCCAACTTCGTCCAGACGCTGCAGGCGCGGCAGGGACTGCAGATCGCGTGTCCCGAGGAGATCGCGTTCCACATGGGATGGATCTCGCGCAACGACCTGCTCGCCCTCGCGCAAGCGCTGGGCAAGTCCGCCTACGGGCGGTATCTGTTCGACGTCGCCGACGGCCGGTAGAAAAAGAGGTTCGGAAAGGAAACCACGAAGCGCGCGAAGGAGCACGAAGAGCGCGAAGAGCTCAAAGGGAAAACAACCTTTGTGTCCTTTGCGCCCTTCGCGATCAAGGTTCCGCCTTCGTGCCTTCGTGGTTTCCTTTCCAAGCCCTCCAAGCCCTTCAAGCCCTTCAAGCCGTCCAAGGCACGCTACGGCGTGCGGGCGATTTGGTAGATGGCGGTACGGGTCGCGGCGTAGAGCCGACCATCGACCACGGCGAGGGCGCGCACGGGCGCGGCGATGCCGAGCGGCCACCACGCGGTTTCGCGCACACTGCCGTCGGCCGTCACCGTGAGCGTCAACGCGTTGTCGCCGGTGAGCGGCGCCAGCACGAGCAGCGACTCACCGTCCACCTCGCCAGGCAGGCGCGCGATGGCGGCGGCGGCAAAGCCATCCGGCAGCGCGTAGGCCGTGACCTGCGGCGTCTCGGGGCGCGGCGTTGCCTGCTGCAAGCGGAGCAGCCTCGGTACGCCGTTGCTGGCGGCATCGAGCACCCACGCCACGTCCGTGGCCGACCAGGCGATGCCGGCCGGATCGTGCAGCGCACCGAATTCCACCGGCGAGGCGGCGCGCTGATCGCGCGGCGTCGTGCCGTCTGCATTCAGCCGCAGCAGCTTGCCCTCGAGCGAACCGAGATCGCCGGCCGCCGGTTCGTCGCCGTCGAGCAGGACGCGCAGCGTGCCGTCGGCGGCAAAGCGCACGCG
>JADZCY010000340.1 GCA_020851325.1 Acidobacteriota bacterium
ATTACAGCGAGATGGTGATCGTGCGCGACATCGACTTCTACAGTCTGTGCGAGCACCACCTGCTGCCGTTCTTCGGCAAGTGCCACGTCGCCTACATTCCGAACGGCCGCGTCATCGGCTTGAGCAAGATCCCGCGGCTCGTCGACATCTTCGCCCGCCGCCTGCAGTTGCAGGAGCGCATGACGAACCAGATTGCCGAAACGATCCGCGAGAAGATCGCGCCGCTCGGCGTCGCCGTCGTCTGCGAGGGCACGCACCTCTGCATGGCGATGCGCGGCGTCGAGAAGCAGAACTCCTACACCGTCACCAGTGCCATGCTCGGCGCCTTCCGCGACAGCGCCCGCACGCGCATGGAGTTCCTCGAACTGCTGAAGCTGCGCAACACCGTCCCGACGCAGACTTTCGCCGGCCGGATGGTGGAGGAGTAGGCAAGGAGGCCGGAGCATCGCGCCCCGGCCCCAAGCCCTTCAAGCCCTCCAAGCCCTCCAAGCCCTCCAGCCGTCAGAATCTAAATGCGACGTTGAACCTGATGTTCCGCGGTCCGAGCACCTGTGACGGCGAGCCGAACTGCGGCAGGGTGTTGATGGCGCCGGCCGGGTCGCCGTTCTGACGCAGGTTGATCGTCCCGCTCAGCGACCGCGCGTCCCAGGCGACGTTGTTGTTCATGACGTTGTTGAAATCGACGGAGCCTTCGAGTTCGCGGGCGCCGCCGAAGCGGAACGTCTTGAACGCGCGCAGATCGATCGACGTGCGCGGATCGAGCCGGAACGATCCCGGTTCCTCGACGTTCACCGTCGTGTTGCCGCCGACGGCCAGCGGCGTGTTCACCTGCCGCGTGATCGGGATGCCGCTCTGCGAGTTGAGGTTGCCGGCGACGCCGATGTCATAGAACGGCGTGATGTAGGTGCCGGTGAGCTTGAACTGATGCGGCCGGTCGCCCAACTGACCGCTTGCACCCGGCACCTGGCCGGTTAACACGCCGCTGGTGTTGATCAGCAGGTTCGGGTTCGGGTTTACGCTGACGCCGTTGATGCGGTTCTGCGAGTAGGTGTAGCCGGCCAGCACCTGCCAGCGGTTGGACATGCGCTTGGTGATCGTCACCTCCAGGCCCTTGTAGGTCTGCAGGCTCGTCGGGTCGTTGGTCAGATAGATCAGATTGGCCGCCGAGTTGCGGTTGTAGAAGCTGAACGTCCCATCGTCGGCGGTGCCGGCGACGCCGTCGCGGCCGGTGTCGACGCGCGCGGTCAGGAACGTGTCGAACGGATTGGCGGGATTCGCCGTCGCCTGCGGATACTTCTCGCGGCGATACGTGTAGACGACGCTCAGGCGCACCGCTTCGGCGAGTTCGTGATCGAGACTGCCGGTGTATTCGTCCGTGTACGGGCGCTTGTAGTCGGGATCGAACGACACCGTCGACAGGTTGACCTGCGAAATGATCGGCGTGCCGGTTTCCTCACCGGGCTGATAGTGCAGGTCGCGGTTGATGTCGTTCCAGCCGAACTGCTGCGAGTAGTTGCCGTTCGGATTGGCGGTGTCGAGCACGCCACCGCCCGAGGGGATGATGTAGTAGTAGCGGCCGGCGCCGAACTTCAGCGCCGTGCGGCCGTTGCCGAACACATCGTACGCCGCGCTCAACCGCGGACCGGCGGTGTGGAACAGCAGGATGTCGCGCTGCTCGGGGAACGTGCGCACCAGGTTCGGGAAGAAGCGCGAGGGCGGGCTGCTCTGCTCCGGCAGATACGCCTCGAGGCGCTCCCAGCGGACGCCGGCGGTGATGGTGAGGCGATTGATCGCGTAGCTGTCCTGCGCGTAGAGCGCGGTGACGTCTACCGCGGACTTCGAATAGAACGGCGTGCCGAACAACGTGACGATCTGCGAGGCGCCCGTCGCGCTGTTGTAGGTCAGCTCCACATCGTCGAAGCGCGAGACGCGGTTTTCCACCGGCGCATGCGCGTGATCGAACCCGAACTTGAACTCGTGGCGGCCGCCCAGCCATTCATCGAGGTAGTACTGCCCGGTGGCGTTGGCCTGGTAGCGATCGCGCCAGCGTTCCGTCCCCGAGGTGAAGTTGCGCGTGCGGATGCTGGTGGCGGCGTCGAGCAGCGTCTGATCGTTGCCGTTCAGATACGTCGGGAAGAAGATCTTGTTCAGGCCGACGCGCGCGTCGATGAAGAACCGATCGGTGAGCACCGTGTTCCACAGCGCCTGGTACACGTCGAACACGTCGTCCTCGTTGCTGGTGGAGGCCTGCTCGAGATTCGTGGTGGGCGAGACGAGGAAGCGGTTCGGCTTCTTGTAGTACTGCCGCGAGAAGAATCCCGTCAGCCGGTTCTTGTCGTTGATCTGATACGTGGCGTTGACCATGCCCGACGTGATGTCGGTCTTGTCGAGCACCAGCGCCGAGAACGCCGCCGGCACGTTGACATGCACACGCCAGTCGCGCAGTGACGCGAAGACGCGCAGCTTGCGGGCAATCACCGGACCGCCGCCGCTGACGTTGATGTCCGAGACGAAGTCCACCGAGTTGGTGTCGGGACGGAAGCCGTAGCGCAGCAGGTCGTCATCGATGTTCTGGCCCTGCGTGGCGTCGCCGAGCCAGGTGAACGTCGTGCGGCCGCGCCATTGATCCGTGCCGCCCTTGGTCACCATGTTCAGGAACACGCCGCTCGTCGGTACCGTGATGTCGTGCGCGCCGGTGGACACCTGGATGTCGTCGAAGGCGTCGAAGTCGTAGTAGAAACCGGCGGCGCCAATCGCCTGCGGGTCGCCGACGTTGATGCCGTTCAGATACTGCGAGTTCTGCGATGACGGTGTGCCGCGCGCGCTGTAGGTGCCCTGCAGGCCGCCCGACGTGCCGCCGACGTCCGGCCGCGTGATCAGCAGGCTCGGCACCTTGTATTCCACCAGCGACCAGATGTCGCGTCCGCCCGGCGTCCCCTGGAGCAACTGCTCGCCCAGGTTCACCGCCACGGTGGCGGTCGTGGTGTCGACGACCGGCGAACTGCCGGTCACGGTCACCGTTTCGGCAACGGTCGCGACCGTGAGCGAGAAATCGAGCGAGATGGTCTGGCCCGTGAGCACGGTGACGTTCTCGCGCTGCACCGGCCGGAAGCCCGACAATTCGGCGCGCACGGTGTAGGTGCCCGGCGGCAGCGACGGGAAGCGATTGACGCCGTTGCTGTCGGTGACGCCATTGGCCGTGCCGGCCACCAGCACGGGACTGCTGATGGTGATGCTCACGCCGGGCACCGCGCCGCCCTGCTCGTCCTGCACGCGCACCAGAATCGATCCGGTCTGCACCTGAGCCGTAGCGCTCGTGACGCCGATGATGACCGACAGCATGAGACCTGCAGCGGCGAGCAGCAGGTGCCTGCCGCGAGCGCCAATGATTGGGAAGTTGTTCATCTCTGGGACCCCCTCCAGCGTTTCGTTGCGCGCCTACGAAAGATTGAACGACGACGAATCGGCGATTCGCCGCACCCGAGACCGCGATCTGTCAACGCATGACAGAGACGACGAACTTGCGACAGATGCCG
>JADZCY010000341.1 GCA_020851325.1 Acidobacteriota bacterium
AGTGGAGCGGCGGGGGCAAGGGGAGCGACGGGGCTTCCGCGGCCTGTGCAGCGTCGAAGGCAGCCCCGTCGACAGATGCCGTCACCGGACTTGGCGTGGCCGCTGGAACCGGAGGTGGCGGCGAGACGGGCGGACGCTCCAGGCGATCGAGCCGGGTCCGCAGATGCTCCACTTCCCGCGTCAACCGACTGACGCGGATGAAGCTCCAGAAGGGGAGGGCGAAGAACGCGATGGCCAGCGTCGTGCCGATGAGCGCGATCACTTCGAGCACGTCGCAGTGTGTGCCGCCGATCGGCGGCTGTCAATCGCCGACGCCCTACGCGGGCGTCGTCAGCACCTTCAACAGCATCGCCTTCTGCGCGTGCAGGCGGTTCTCGGCCTGTTCGAAGACCAGCGACGAAGCGGATTCGATCACTTCGTCGGTGACCTCTTCGCCGCGGTGCGCCGGCAGGCAGTGCAGGAACACCGAGTCGGGTTTCGCCAGCGCCATCAGCGCTTCATTCACCTGATACCGCGTGAACTTGCGCTTGCGTTCGGCGTATTCCACTTCCTGGCCCATCGAGGTCCAGACGTCGGTGTAGACGGCGTCGACATCGCGCACGGCTGCCTTCGGGTCGGTGAACTCGGTGAGACCAGCGCCGTGCTGCGACACCTGCGCCGCCTGATCGACGGTGTCGTCCGCGAGTTCGTAGCCCTTCGGCGTGGCGACGTGCACCGACGCGCCGAGCATCATCGCCGAGTGCACGAGCGAGGTGCAGACGTTGTTACCGTCGCCCACGAATGCGATGCGCTTGCCTTCGAAGCGGCCCTGCCAGCGCTCGGCCAGCGTGAACATGTCGGCCAGCGCCTGACACGGATGCTCTTCGTTCGACAGCGCGTTGATCACCGAGAGCCGCGGCGTCGCTTCGGTGATCTCCAGCAGGCGATCCTGGCCGAAGGTGCGGATGATGACGGCGTCCATCCAGCGTTCGAGGTTGCGCGCCACGTCGTGCAGCGGTTCGCGATCGGCGTGCATGACGTCCGCCGGGATCTCGATCATGTCGGCGCCGAGTTCGCGGATGCCGATGGTGAAGGTGACGCGCGTGCGCAGCGACGGCTTCTCGAACAGCAGGCCGATGTGGCGCCCGGCCAGCGCCTGGGCGGTGGGCGCTTGCGGACCGCGCGGACGGTCGGCCTTGACGCGCGCCGCCAGGTCCAGCGTGTCGCGCAGTTCGTCCGGAGTGAAGTCGAGGATCGAGAGGAAGTTGCGAGCCATGGTCGAGGGAGGAGGTTATGTCCGGTATTCGGCGTTGATCTTCACGTACTCGGCGGTGAGGTCGCAGGTCCACACCGTCGCGGTGTGCGAACCGCCGGCACCGAGATTCACTTCGATCGCGAGGTCGGTGCCGCCGAGATACGCCGCGGCTTCCGGTGCGCGCTCGTCGAACGGCCGGCCGTTCTCGAAGAGGACCAGCGATCCAATGCGGACGCGGGCGCGATCCAATACGAACGCCGCGCCGGACCGTCCCGCCGCGGCCACCAGCCGGCCCCAGTTCGGGTCGGCGCCGTGCACGGCGGTCTTCACCAGCGGCGAGTTGGCGATCGCGCGTGCCGCCATCCACGCATCCGCGTCAGTGGCCGCGCCCGTGGTCGTGATGGCCACCAGCTTGGTCGCGCCTTCACCGCCGCGGACGATGGCCAGCGCCAGTTCGTGCGACACCTGTCGCAGCCCTTCGACAAGCGCCGGGTAGAGCGTCTCGTCGATCACCACGCCACTCATGCCGTTGGCCAGCGCGAACACGCAGTCGTTCGTCGACGGTTCGCCGTCCACGGTGATGGCGTTGAAGGTAAAACGGCACGCCTCGGTCAACGCGCGGAACAACAGCGTCGCATCAACACTCGCATCCGTCGTCAGGTAGCCGAGCATCGTCGCCATGCGCGGCTCGATCATGCCCGAGCCCTTCGTCATGCCGCCGACGGTGAACGTGCCGACGTCCGTGGTGACCTGCACCGCGGCCGACTTCGGAAACGGATCGGTGGTCATGATGGCGCGCGCCGCGGCGGCGCCGCCGTCTTCGCTCAGCGCGGCCATCGCCAGCGGGATGCCGCGGCGAATCGCGTCCATCTTCAGGTTGACGCCAATCACGCCGGTGGAGGCGACGAGCACTTCATCCGCCGCGCAGCCGAGCGTCGTCGCAGTGAGCTGCGCCATCTCCGACGCGTCAGCGTCGCCTTGCGGGCCGGTGCAGGCGTTGGCGCAGCCGCTGTTGGTGATGATGGCGTGCGTGCGATGACTGGCCGACATCAAGTGTGCCTGGCTGACGCGCACCGGCGCTGCCTTGGCCAGGTTCGTGGTGAACACGCCCGCAGCGGTGGCCGGGACGTCGGACACGAGCAGCGCCAGATCCGCCCGGCCGTTCGCCTTGATGCCGCAGTGCAGGCCGGCGGCGCGGAACCCGCGCGGCGAGGTGACGCTGCCGTCAGTGATGCGCGCGCTACGCATGGGTGAGCACCTGCGCTTCAACGGCGTGCGGACGCCCGACATGGCGATCCGACACCTCGTCCAGATCAAGGACCAGCGCCAGCTGCCCGCACGAGCGGAACAGCGGACAGGTCGCGCAGTCGTGCGCCACCTTCTCCGGCACCCAGGTGTGCGGCACGATCGAGAAGCCGAGCCGGACGAAGAAGCCGGCGTCGTGCGCGAACGCGGAGAGGCGATCGAAGCCGTCACGCCGCGCCCGCCGCGACAGCGATTCCACCATGCGCAGCGCCAGCCCCTCGCCGCGCGCCTCGGCGGCCACGACCAGCGAGCGCACTTCCGCCACCGCCGGCGACAGCGGCGCCAGTTCGGCGCAGCCAACCAGACGACCGGCGCGCTCGACGACGACAAAGCGTGCAGCGTGCGCGGTGAGGTCGGTGAGCGTGCGCGGCAGCAGATGGCCTTCACGCACGTGTGCCTCGATCAGCGCGTGCAGCGCGTGCGCGTCGGCCGTGTTGCCCTCGCGCAGGACCACCCGATCGTTGTCGACGACAATGCGCATGCTCATCCCGCTACCTCCGCCAGCACCCGATCCAGAATTTCGACCGCTTCATCGATCTCCGCCGCCGTCACCGTGAACGGCGGCAGCATCCGCACTACGCGCTCCGCCGTCCGATTGACCAGCAGTCCCGCCGCGAGTGCGCCTTCCACGACCGGCTGCGCATCGATCGTCAGTTCGAGTCCGCGCATCAGGCCGGCGCCGCGAACGCTGCTCACGATGGCGTGCCGCGCGCGCAGATTATCCAGTCGCGCACCGAAGATCGGCCCCATCTCGCGCACGTGACCCATCACGCCGCCCGAGACGTAGGGTTCGGCCGCCGTGCTGCCGGTGAGCTCCTCGAGCACGTAGAGGGCCGCGCGCATCGCCAGCAGGTTGCCGCCGTAGGTGGTGCCGTGATCGCCGGCGGAGATCTGCGCCGCCACGCGTTCGGACACCAGCGCCGCGCCGACGGGAATACCCGAGCCGATCGCCTTGCCCACCGTCACCAGATCCGGCGTCCAGCCGAACGCCTGGAAGTGGAACGGATGGCCGGTGCGGCCGAGGCCGCACTGGATCTCGTCGGCGATGAGCAGCGTGCCGGTGCGCTGCGTCACGTCGGCGATCGCCGCCGCGAACGCCTCGGGCAGCGGACGCACGCCGCCTTCGCCCTGGATCGGCTCGGCGACGATGGCTGCCGTCTTGTCGGTCACCGCGGCGACGAGTGCGGCCGGATCGTCGGGCGACACGAACGTCACGCCGGGGATCAGCGGTCCGAACGGCTCGCGATACGCCGGGTTCGACGTCACCGACAACGACCCCATCGTCCGGCCCGAGAAGCCGTGCGTGAGCGCGACGAAGCGCGTGCGATCCGTGAGGCCCTGCGAATACCAGTAGCGGCGCGCGAACTTCAGGCACGCTTCCATCGCTTCGGTGCCGCTGTTGCAGAAGAACGCGCGCGGCAGTCCCGACAGCGCCGCCAGCCGGGCGGCGAGTTGTCCCTGCAGCGGGTGGTAGTAGAGGTTCGATGTGTGGATCAGCGTGTGCGCCTGATCCGCCACCGCCTCCGCCAGGCCGCGATGTCCATGACCGAGCACGACGACGCCGATGCCGGACAGGAAGTCGAGATACGAGCGGCCATCGACGTCGAACAGACGACGACCCTCGCCGCGCGTGAACACGACGGGTTGCCGCTTGTAGGTCTGCAGCACGTGCTGCGCTTCGAGAGCCCGAACCTGTTCGCTCGTCATGACGTCACCCTGGTTCCTGCCGGCAGCGGCGCCCGCCCCTTCACGTCGGCGACGACGGCGCCCAGCCGTTTCATGTCGCGCCCGTCAGTAATCACCACATCCCGCACGCCGCCCCTCAGCGCCTGCGTGCACGCGGTGAGCTTGGCGACCATGCCGGCACTGGCGGTGCCGGCGCGCACCAGTGCGCGCACGTCGGCCGGCTTCAGCGCCATGATCGTCGCGCCGGTTTCGTCGAGCACGCCAGCGGTGCCGCCGGCAATCACCAGTCGGCGCGCGCCCAGTCGAGCCGCGACGCTGCCGGCCATCGTGTCGGCGTTGACGTTGAAGAGCGTGCCGGTCTTGTCGGCGCCGATGCACGCGAT
>JADZCY010000342.1 GCA_020851325.1 Acidobacteriota bacterium
ACCATGGGCGCGCGTGACGCGGCGTACAATCGCCGCTGTATGCGCGCCTTCTATCATCCCGATCAGGTCCTTCACGATCCCCAGCAGTTCATGCGCCACGGCCGCATCGTCAGTCCCAAGGACGTGCCGGCGCGGACCGAAGCGTTGCTGTCGGCGCTGTCGGCCCGCGGCATCGTGCCGGACATTCCGGATGTCGATGCCGGAGCGGCGCGCGCGGCCGTGCACACCGACGGGTTTCTGAACTATCTCGAGACGGCGTGGGCGCGCTGGCAGGATCTGCCCGACCACGGGCCGGAAGTGTGGCCCAACACCTTTCCGTATTGGAGTGGACGCGAAGACATGCCGGCGCGGCCCGAGTGTCCGGCCGACAGCCTCGTCGCGCGCACCGGCTGGTATCTCGGCGATCTCTCCGTGTCGATGGGACCGCACACGTGGACGTCGATCGCGCGGTCGTCCGAGAGCGCGGTGGCGGCGGCTGATGCCGTCGCCGCTGGCGCGTCTGCGGCTTATGCGTTGTGCCGGCCGTCGGGGCATCACGCGCGCGCGGATCGCGCGTCGGGCTTCTGCTTCGTCAACAACACCGCCGTCGCCGCCGCCCGCCTGCGCGCCACGGCGTCGCGCGTGGCGGTGATCGACGTCGACGCGCACCATGGCGATGGCACGCAGCAGATCTTCTATCACCGCGGCGATGTGCTCACGGTGTCGATCCACGCCGATCCGTCCCGCTACTACCCGTTCTTCACCGGCTACGAGTCGGAGACCGGCTTCGGCGAAGGCATGCGCTGCAACCTCAACCTGCCACTGGCGCACGGTTCAACGGCGCCGGCGATGTATGCGGCCGTCGACGCGGCGGTGGCCCGCATCCGCGACTTCCGCCCCGACGCCCTCGTCGTCGCCCTCGGCTTCGACGCGCACGTCCGCGATCCGATCGGCGTCCTCGCGCTCGACAGCGACGACTTCCGCGGGATCGCCACGCGCATCCGTGCCCTCGACGTGCCGACGGTGATCGTCCAGGAGGGCGGCTACGCCGTGGACGCGCTCGCCGACTCGCTGGGCGCCTTCCTCGACGGCTGGTCACGTTAGGATCGGACGATGCGCGTGCTGGTCGTCGAAGACGATGGACGCATCGCCGAGTTCGTGGCGGGTGGTTTGCGGCAGGAAGGCTTCAGCGTCGACGTCGCCGACAACGGCGTCGACGGGCTCGACCGCGCGCAGGCCGCGACCTACGACGCGGCCATCGTGGACGTCATGCTGCCGCGCCTCGACGGACTGAGCCTCGTCGCGGCGCTCCGGCGACGCGGCGTGCAGACGCCGGTGTTGTTCCTCAGCGCGCGCCACACCGTGGACGATCGCGTCAAGGGATTGCAGACCGGCGGCGACGACTACCTCACCAAGCCGTTTGCCTTGGCCGAACTGCTGGCGCGGGTGCAGGCGCTGACGCGCCGCGGGCAGGTGGCGCAGGAGCCGACCGAACTGACGGTGGCCGACCTGAGGCTGGATCGCCTGACCAGGCGCGTCGAACGCGGCGGCACGGTGATCGAACTGCGGCCGCGTGAGTATGCGCTGCTCGAGTACCTGATGCGCCATCCCGGCCGCGTGCTGTCGAAGGCGATGATCGTCTCGCACGTGTGGTCCTACAGCTTCGACACCGGCACCAACGCCGTCGACGTGCTGATGCACCGCGTGCGCGAGAAGGTGGACAAGGGCTTTTCGCCGAAGCTGCTGCACACCGTCCGTGGAGTCGGCTATGTCCTCAAGGAGGAATAGCGCGGTCGGACAGACACTGGCCTGGCGGCTGGGCCTGTATTACGCCGGCCTCTTCGTCGCCAGCGCGGTCGTGCTCGGCGTCGTCACCTACGTGCTGCTGGCGCGCGCCCTGGCGGCGCAGGACCACGACGTGCTCGAGTCGATGCTGACGCGCTATGTCGCCGAGTACTCGCGGTCGGGTCTTGGCGGCCTCGAGCGCCTGATCGGCACCGACGCGCGTGAGGGACGCCACGAACGCCTGCTCGTCCGCGTCGTCACCGGCCGCGCCGATCTCGTCTACTTCGCCATGCCGGAAGGTTGGGACGATGTGGACTTCCGGCGGCTCGATGGCCCGCAGGGGCCGCAGGCCGGATGGTTGAACGCCGACGATCCCGACGGCGGCGCGACGCTCGAACTCGGCACCGCCAACCTGGGCGGCGGGCTGCGCGTGCAGGTGGGCCGCAGTTCGCACGTGCGCGATGACCTGCTGCGCCGCTTTCGCGAGCGTGCCTTCGAAGTCGGGCTGCTGATCGTGCTGATTGCCGGCGCCGGCGGCGTGCTGCTGACACGCGCGGCCCTGGCGCCGCTCCGGACGCTGGATGCGACCCTGCGCGGCATCCTCGCCACCGGCCGCTTCGACACGCGGGTTCCGACAGGCGCCGTCACCTCGGACGATCCGCTCGACCAGTTGACGATGCTCGTCAACCAGATGCTCGCGCGCATCGAGCAACTGGTGGGTGGCATGCGTGGTGCGCTCGACAACGTCGCCCACGATCTGCGGACGCCGCTCACCCGGTTCCGCAACGTCGCCGAAGCCGCGGTGGTGGCTGACGATCCGGCGGCTATGCGCGAGGGACTGGCGCAGGCGCTCGAAGAAGCCGGCCGCGTCAACGCGACGCTGACGGCGCTGATGGACATCTCGCAGGCGGAAACCGGCACGCTGGCCCTGCGGCGCGATGCGGTGCGCGTCGCCGAGGTCGTCAGCGAGGCCGTGGATCTGTTTGCCGACGAAGCCGACGACAAGGGCGTGCGGCTGAGCGAAGACGTGCCGCCCGATCTGCCGTTGGTGTCCGATCGCACCCGGCTGCGGCAGGTGCTGGCCAACCTCATCGAGAACGCCGTCAAGTACACCGACGCCGGTGGCGCGGTCCGCGTGTCGGCAACGCCCGACGGCAACGGCGTGGCCATCGTCGTCGAAGACACCGGCATCGGCATCGCGGCGGAGCAACTGCCGTTCATCTGGGATCGCCTGTACCGCGCCGATCCGACGCGCTCCACGCGCGGCCTCGGCCTCGGGCTGTCGCTCGTCAAGGCCATCGTCGGTGCGCACGGCGGCGAG
This sequence comes from Acidobacteriota bacterium, assembly GCA_020851325.1. GTDB lineage: Bacteria > Acidobacteriota > Vicinamibacteria > Vicinamibacterales > UBA2999 > VFZN01. The sequence continues at coordinate 3,086 of JADZCY010000342.1, forward strand.
GTTGACGTCGCGTCCGCGCCCGGCACCGGCAGCCGCTTCACGGTGCGGTTGCCGAACCTTTCATAACTGTCATGTTGGCGACAGGACTCGGCAAGTCGCGCCGGCGTCCTAAGAGATGAACGCCGCATTCGGTGTTCGAACTCTTATCTTGCCGAGGCCACCCATGACTGACGTGACCGCAACCGGAACGCTGCTTCGCCGCCGGGCCCCGCGCCTGGCCGCTCTTGCGCTGGCCGCCACGACGCTGGTGGCCGGCTATGCCGGTGGCCGAGCCACCGTCTCGGCCGGTACCGGCGCGATGACCGCCGCCGCGCCGGTGGTCGCCGACCGTGCGCGCGTGCCCGGACCGTTGACCTCCTACAGCGGCGTCGTCGACGCCGTGGCGCCGGCTGTGGTGACCGTCCGCACCGAGCACGACGTGGAGGTGTCGCCGGCGATGTGGCCGATGATGGGCGGCCGCGGCGTGCAGCGGCAGCGCGGGCTGGGGTCGGGCGTGATCGTCCGCGCCGACGGATTCATCCTGACCAACAACCACGTGATCGACGGCGCCGAGCGCATTCGCGTCGATGCCAGCGACGGCCGGTCGTGGCCGGCCCGCCTCGTCGGTGCGGATCCGGCGAGCGACCTGGCCGTGCTGCGCGTCGACGAGCGCGACCTCCCGGTCGTGCCCTATGGTGATTCCGCCCGCACCAAGGTCGGCGACGTCGTCCTCGCCTTCGGCAACCCGCTCGGCGTCGGCCAGACCGTGACGATGGGCATCGTCAGCGCGAAGGGTCGGGCGACCGGCGTGGGCGACGGCAGCTATGAAGACTTCCTGCAGACGGATGCCGCCATCAACCAGGGGAACTCCGGTGGCGCGCTCGTCGATCTGGATGGACGCCTGGTCGGCATCAACGCGCAGATCCTGTCGACGAGCGGCGGCAACATCGGTCTCGGCTTCGCGATCCCGTCCGAGATGGCGCGCGCGGTGGCGGATCAGCTGATTACGAGCGGCGTCGTGCGGCGGTCGAAGCTCGGCATCGTGGTGCAGCCGATGACGCCGGAACTGGCGGATACGCTTGGCGTCGCCGAGGCGCGCGGCGCGGTGGTGGCCGAAGTCGAACCCGGCGGTCCGGCCGCGCGTGCAGGTCTGCGCCAGGGCGACCAGTTGATTGCCATCGACGGCCGGCCGGTGATCGACGCCAACCAGGTTCGCAACCAGATCGCCGGCACGCGCCCGGGCACCGGCGTCGCCATCGAGATCCGGCGCAACGGCCGCAGCGAAACCGTGTCGGTGACGCTGGCTGAACGCCAGGACGG
>JADZCY010000343.1 GCA_020851325.1 Acidobacteriota bacterium
GCGCGGACCAGGCGCAGCGGACGCGGGGCGCGAGCGATGGTGACCGTGCACGACTGGTCGATGCCGAAGCCGGTCTGGCCATCCACTGTCACGTAGACCTCGGCGCCGGCGTGCGTGCGGTCGGCTTCGACGCGCACGTCGCGCTCGGCGGGGATGACGATCGGCCGATTGCTCAGCGTGTGCGGCGCGATCGGCGTCAGCACGATGGCGTGCATCGCCGGGTGCACGATCGGTCCGCCGGCAGACAGGTTGTACGCAGTCGATCCCGTTGGGCTCGCCACGATCAATCCATCCGCCTTCACCGTTGTCACGAACTGCTCGCCGACCCACACCGAGAGTTCGACCATGCGTGAGATCGCCGGCCGCGTGAACACGATGTCGTTCAGCGCGATGAACGTGCGATCGACGAGACCGCCGCGGACATGCGCCCGCAGCATCATGCGCTCGTCGTGCGTGGCCTGCCCGGCAATCACGGCCTCCAGTGAGGTAAACAGCTCCGGCCGCGTGATCTCGGTGAGGAACCCGAGCGAACCGAAGTTCACGCCGAGGATCGGAATGTCGCGATCGGCGGCGGCAATGCGATCCGCCATGCCGAGCAGCGTGCCGTCGCCGCCGAGCACCAGCACGAGATCGACGGCGGCCGGCATGGCCGCCAGATCGATGATGGCGCGATCGGCACGCGGCGGCAGCGTCTGCGCCGCCTCGGCGGACCATGCGGCGTCGACGCGCCGGTCGGCCAGCCATCCTTCGAGTGCGATCAACGTGTCGCCGGCGTCGGCGAGCCCCGGCTTGGTGACGATCCCGATTCTCATTCGCGCGCCCCGAGCAGCATGAGGAACTCTTTGTTGCCCTGCGCGCCGGTGATGGGAGACTCCGTCAACCCAAGGCGGTCCAATCCTACTTCAGCGGCCGCGGCGGTCACCGTCTCGACGACCCGTGCATGCACCTCCGGATCGCTGACCACGCCTTTCTTGCCCACGTCCTTGCGCCCGGCCTCGAACTGCGGCTTCACCAGTGCAACGATGCGCGCCCCCGGCGCGAGCAGCGACGGCAGGACGGGGAAGATCAAGCCGAGCGAGATGAACGACACGTCGATGGTGATGATGTTCGCGCCGGCGCCGAGGTCCGGCAACTGTTCGCGCGCGAGATGCCGCGCGTTCGCGCCCTCGATGACGGTGACACGCGGGTCGCTGCGGATCTTCCAGTGCAGTTGCCCGTGACCGACGTCGAGGGCAATCACGTGACGCGCCTCGCGCTGGAGCATTACGTCGGTGAAGCCGCCGGTCGAGGCGCCGATGTCGAGGCCGAGTGCGCCGGTGACATCGAGGCCGAAATGGTCGAGCGCGTGCGCCAGCTTGAGCCCGCCGCGGCTGACCCACGGATGCTCGGGGCCAATGACGCGGACGTCCGCCTCGACGTCCACCATTGTCCCGGCCTTCTGCGCGCCACGACCGCCGACGTCCACCTGACCGGCAAGGATCAGCGCGCGCGCTTTCTCGCGCGACTCGACCAGGCCCTTGTGCACGAGCAGCGCATCGAGCCGCATGCGGGTGGTCATGTGCGGCGATCGACGATCCAGCGGGCGATGCCGGCCAGTCGCGCGCCGTCGAGCGGCGCGTCGGCCAGCGCGGCTTCGGCGCGATGCAGACAGCCGGCCGCGAGTTCGCGCGAGCGATCGAGCCCATACAGTCCGACGTAGGTCGGTTTGCCCGACGCGGCGTCCTTGCCGGCGGTTTTGCCGAGATCCGCGGACGCGCCTTCGACGTCGAGAATGTCGTCGACGATCTGGAAGGCGAGACCAATCTCGCGCGCGTAACGATCGAGCGCCGCAAGGGCCGGGTCCGTCGCGCCGCCCATGATGGCGCCGGCGATCACGCTGGCGCGAATCAGCGCACCGGTCTTGCGTGCGTGCATGTCGGCGAGCGCCTGCGCGTCCATCACCGGCGCCGGCGGTGCTTGTTGAGGGCGCGCGTGTTTCGGGTCCGCGGCGAGATCAAGCGCCTGACCGCCCACCATCCCCGCTGCGCCGGCCGCTTCAGCCATCGTCTGCAGCGCCGCGAGTTTGCGGACGGCGATGCGCGGGTCGTCGCTCACCGGTTCACGCGCGAGCAGCGCGAAGGCTTCTGCCTGCAATCCGTCGCCGGCAAGGATCGCCATGCCCTCACCGTGCACCACGTGCGACGTCGGGCGACCGCGGCGCAGCGAATCGTCGTCCATGGCCGGCAGGTCGTCGTGGATGAGGGAATACGTGTGGATCATTTCCACCGCACAGGCTACCGGCATCGCCATGGCCCACGCGTCGGGCCCCTCGCGGCGCTGCACGGCTTCGCAGGCGCTGAGCGCCAGCACCGGACGCAGGCGCTTGCCGCCGCCGAGCAGCGAGTAGCGCATGGCGTCGACGATGACTGGTGGAGCGTCGGGAATGCAGGTGGTAAGCGCCGTCTCGACGGCCTGGCGTCGTTCGTCGAGGTACGCGGGCAGCGACACCGCGCTCACGCCTCGTCGTCGCGATCGAGGCCGAGCGATGCCGGGGCGGGACGGACCTCGCCGCGATCGTTCAGGATCTCGATGCGTCGCTCGGCAGCCTCGAGGCGGCCGTGGCAGTAGCGCGACAGCGTGACGCCGCGCTCGTACAACTCGAGCGACGTCTCGAGCGGCAGGTCGCCTTCCTCGAGTCGACGGACGATGCCGTCGAGTTCGGCGATCGCGGCTTCGAAATCCTTGATGGTCGGGTCCATGGACGGCGCACTCATTGTAATGCCGGGTCGAGAGGCGGCGTCGAGACGCGGGCGTGCAGTTCACCGCGCTCGAGCGTCACGCGGATGGCTTGTCCCGGCGCCACCGCGGACGCGTCACGGACGATGCGGTTGTTGTCGGCGTCCCAGCAGACGGCGTAGCCGCGTCCCAGCACGGCCAGCGGGCTCAGGCCTTCGAGCCGCGCCGCGATCGCCCTGAACCGACCATCCGCCGCATGCTGTCGCCGTGCCGCTGCCGCGCCGAGACGGCCCTCGAGCGTCAGCAGCGTGGCGCGGATGCGGCCGAGCCGGTGGCGTGGATCGAAGGAGGCCAGCGTGCGGGCGAGCGTGTCCACACGACGTTGCCGCGTCGTGAGACCTGTGCGCATCTTCGCGCCGAGATCCGTCGAGAGTTCGGCGACATGCCGGCTTCGCCAGGCAAGTCGTGCACGATAGCCGGCAAACGCCGGCCGCGCGTCGAGCGCGTGCAGGCGCGACTCGTGACGTCGTATCCGCATCTGCACGCAACTGTCGAGACGACCCGCGAGCCGATCGATGTGCGCGGTGAACTCGTCTTTCTTGCGCACGACCATTTCGGCCGCCGCCGATGGCGTCGGCGCGCGGAGGTCGGCCACGAAGTCGGCGATGGTGACATCGGTCTCGTGCCCGACGGCCGAGATCACCGGGATGGGGCAGGCGGCAATCGCACGCGCGACGGCTTCCTCGTTGAACGCCCACAGATCTTCGAGCGAGCCGCCGCCGCGTCCGACAATGACGACGTCCACGTCATCCACGCGGGCGATGAAGCGCAGCGCCCGCGCCACTTCTCCCGCGGCGCCTTCACCCTGCACGCGCGTCGGCGCAATCACCAGGTGCGCGTTCGGATAGCGTCGGCGTAACACGCGCACGATGTCGCGCAGCGCCGCGCCGTCGATCGACGTGACGATGCCGATGCGGCGGGGCAGGGTCGGCAGCGGCCGTTTGCGCGCTTCGTCGAACAGCCCCTCGGCCGCGAGCTTCTTCCGCAGTTGTTCGTAGGCGAGTTGCAGCGGCCCGTAGCCCTGCGGCTCCATGTGCTCGCAGACGAACTGATACTCGCCCTTCGGCTCGTAGACGCTGATGCGTCCGCGAGCGACGACGCGGAGGCCGTCCTCGGGTGTGAAACGCAGCAGGCGCAGCGTGTTGCGGAACAGCACGCCCTTGATCTGCGCGCCGGCGTCCTTCAGCGTGAAGTAGTAGTGTCCGGAGTTCCAGGCGCGGCCGTTCGAGATCTCGCCTTCGACCCACACGTCGATGAAGGTGGTTTCGAGCAGGCCACGCAGTCGCGCCGACAGCTCGGACACGGAGAGCACCGCGCGTCGCCGCTCGGGTTCCGTCCCGCGCGACGGCGTGACCGCCGTCTCGCGAGTTGGTGTTGGCGCCGCGGTGGAACGCCGGGGCTCGACCGCTTGGCGAGGTTCGGTGAATGCGCGCGGCTTCGACGTTGTCGGCAATGCGGTCGGCGGCTTCTCGGGCTCGTCGTCGAAAGGCAGTTGGCTCATGGCGTGACCTCCGCCGCCATCTGCTGCGCCAGCACGTCGAGTGCCTCGACGCTCAGTTGCACGCGCTCGATCGCTTGCGCGCGTCCGGTCTGCGGATCCGCGGTGACGACGACGCCGTGCAGCTTCACATCGCCGGTGGCGGGATCGAAGCGGCCGGGCATGGCGGTGCGGAAGCGCGCGATCATGCCGGCGCGGTCCATGCCGATGACGCCGTCGTGCGGCCCGGTCATGCCGGCATCCGTCAGGCACGCGGTGCCACCGGGCAGGATGCGTTCGTCCGCCGTCTGCACGTGCGTGTGCGTGCCGATCACCGCGGTGACAAGGCCGTCGAGGCACCAGCCCATCGCGATCTTCTCGGATGTCGCTTCCGCGTGCACGTCCACCAGGATGACCTGCGCGCCGTCGGCCCGCACGCGGGCCACTTCACGCTCGGCGGCGACAAAGGGATCGTCGAGCGGGTTCATGAACACGCGGCCCATCACGCTGATGACGCCCACCCGCGTGCCGTCACCCGCCGTCACCACCGTGCCGCCGCGGCCCGGCGCGCCGGCCGGGTAGTTGGCCGGGCGGACGATGCGCGGCTCGCTGTCGATGAAGGCGGTGATCTCGCGCTTGTCCCAGATGTGGTTGCCGCCGGTGATGACGTGGACGCCGGCCTTGAAGATGTCGGTGGCGTTCTCGCGGGTCAGTCCGGCGCCGGCGGCGGCGTTCTCGCCGTTGGCGATGACCAGGTCGAGGCCGTGCGCGCGCACCAGCACCTTGACGGCGCGCGTCACCATGTCGCGCCCGGGGCGGCCGACGATGTCGCCTATGAAGAGCAGTTTCACGAGCGTGCTCGAGGTGGCTAGCTGCCGAGTTCGATCGGGACGATGATTTCGCGGCCGCGGCGCTCGGGGATCTTCGGGACGACGACCCGGAGTTCGCCGTTGGTGAGTGTGGCGCGGGTGCGCGCCGCGTCCACCGCGGTGTGCAGGCGGACGGCGCGGGCAAAGCGCCCGAAGTCGCGCTCCACCAGGTGATAGCTCATGGGCGTGCGCGACGGCTCGGCCCGCTCCTTCTCGCCGACGATGAGCACGACGCCGTTCTTGACCAGCACGCGCAGGCCGTCGGGCGTCAATCCGGGCAGGTCCACCACGATTTCGACGGCGTCCTGGCTTTCCAGCACGTCGAGCGTCGGCGAGCATTCGCCCGACACCAGCGAGCGGCGCTCCGGTCGCGCCCGGCTGAGATCCTCGAACAGGCGGCGGACCTCCTGGGCCAGTTCCGTCGGGTCGTACGGGGCGGCCATGTAGGACATCACGTCGATTCTAACGCCCCGGCCGGCTGGCGGGAACCGCGGAAGTGCCGCTGCTCGTATCGGTTAGATGGTGAGTGTGTGTGACTCATAAATGATGATTGCATTACGCTCACTAGCGCCGTATACTAATCCAGGTTCAGGGAGGCAGACGCATTCACATGGCAAAGAGCAAGGTCATCGGCATCGACCTCGGCACCACCAACTCGGTCGTCGCGGTCATCGAAAACGGGCAGGCCACCATCGTGGTCAACCAGGAAGGTGCGCGGACGACGCCCTCGGTCGTCGGGCTGACAAAGGACGGCGAGCGGCTGGTCGGCCAGGTGGCCAAGCGTCAGGCCGTCACCAATCCCGAGAACACGGTGTTCTCGGTCAAGCGGTTCATGGGCCGGAAGTTCACGGAAATCAGCGACGAAACGCGTCGCGTGCCGTACCGCGTCGCCGCGGCCGGCAACGGCGACGCCTGGATCGACGTGCGCGGCAAGCAGTACTCGCCGCCCGAGATCTCGGCGATGGTGCTGCAGAAGCTGAAGCAGGCCGCCGAGGATCATTTGGGCGAGCCGATCACCGAAGCCGTGGTCACCGTTCCGGCGTATTTCAACGACGCGCAGCGCCAGGCCACCAAGGACGCCGGCAAGATTGCCGGCCTCAACGTCCTCCGCATCGTCAACGAACCGACGGCGGCGGCGCTCGCCTATGGCTTGGACAAGAAGGCTGACGAAACCATTGCGGTGTACGACCTTGGCGGCGGCACCTTCGACATCTCGGTGCTCGAGGTCGGCGGCGGCGTCGTCGAAGTGAAGTCGACCAACGGCGACACGCACCTTGGTGGCGACGATTTCGATCACGCGGTGATGGAACACCTCATCGCCGAGTTCAAGAAGACCGACGGCATCGACCTCGGCAAGGACCGCATGGCGCTTCAGCGCCTCAAGGAAGCGGCGGAGAAGGCCAAGATCGAGTTGTCGTCGGTGCTGGAAACGGAAGTCAATCTGCCGTTCATCACCGCGGATGCCACCGGCCCGAAGCACTTCAGCCTGAAGCTGACGCGCGCCGCGCTCGAGCGGCTCGTCGAGCCGCTGGTGCAGCGCACGCTGGGGCCGGTGAAGCAGGCGCTGGCCGATGCCGGCGTGTCGCCGGCGGACATCGACGAGGTGGTGCTCGTCGGCGGATCCACCCGCATGCCGCGGGTGCAGCAGGTGGTGAAGGAGTTGTTCGGCAAGGAGCCGCACAAGGGCGTCAACCCGGATGAAGTGGTCGCGATCGGCGCGGCACTCCAGGGTGGCGTGCTGGCGGGCGAGGTCAAGGACCTTCTCCTGCTGGACGTCACGCCGCTCTCGCTCGGTATCGAGACGCTTGGCGGCGTGATGACGACGCTGATCGACCGCAACACGACGATTCCGGCGAAGAAGACCGAGGTCTTCTCGACGGCGGCCGACAACCAGACCTCCGTCGAGGTGCACGTGCTGCAGGGCGAGCGGCAGTTCGCGCGCGACAACCGCACGCTCGGCCGCTTCCATCTGTCCGGCCTGCCGGCGGCGCCGCGCGGCGTGCCGCAGATCGAAGTCACGTTCGACATCGACGCCAACGGGATCGTCAACGTGGCGGCGAAGGACGTGGCGACGGGCCAGGCGCAGACCATCACCATCAGTGGATCGAGTGGCCTCGGCAAGGACGAGGTCGACCGCATGGTGAAGGACGCCGAAGCGCACGCCGCCGACGACAAGGCGCGGCGCGACACCATCGACGCGCGCAACCAGGTGGACGCGCTCGTCTACGCGACCGAGAAGTCGCTGACCGACAACAAGACGAAGCTCGATGCCGCGCTCGCGGCGCGAGTGGAGCAGGCGCTCGAGGCGGCGCGCACCGCCGTCAAGGGCGACGACAAGGACGCCATCGTCCGGGCCGGTGAGACGCTGCAGCAGGCGTCGCAGGCGATGGGCGAGGCGATCTACAAAGCCGCGTCCCAGCCCGGTGCCGGACCGTCCAACAGCGGCGGCGACGGAGTGAAGGACGCCGACGTGGTCGACGCGGAATTCGCCGAGACCCGCTGACCGGATATTTCACGAGAGAAGGAGCAAGAGAACCATGGCATTGACCCGATTCGATCCGTTCCGTGACATGGCGGTGCTGCACGACCGCATGAACCGTCTGTTCGGCGAGGGCTACGCCGCGCGCGACGAGAACGCGTTCAGCCAGTGGGTGCCGGCGGTGGACATCTTCCAGAACGAGCAGAAGGAGCTCGTGCTGAAGGCGGAACTGCCCGACGTCGCCCGCGAAAACGTGTCGGTGACGGTGGAGAACAACACCCTCACCCTCAGCGGCGAGCGCAAGCACGACGCCGAAGTGAAGAAGGACCAGTACCACCGCATCGAGCGCTCGTTCGGCGCTTTCAGCCGGTCGTTCGCGCTGCCGGCGACGGTGGACAGCTCGAAGATCGCGGCGGAGTTCAAGAACGGCGTGCTCACCGTGCGGCTGCCGTTCCGCGAGGAATCAAAGCCTCGCGCGATCAACATCGACGTCGCCTGAAGAGATACGAGGTCCGCTCGAGCGTGATAGGGTGGCGGCACAGGGAGGCCCCATGGTCATCTTCTTGATGCACTGGCTCATCGTGGCAATCGGGTTGGCGGCGGCGGCGTATCTGGTGCCCGGGGTGACCGTGGCGTCGGGCACGGCGCTGGTGATCGGGGCCCTGGTGCTGGGCTTCGTCAACGCCGTGGTCCGGCCGGTCATGACCTTCCTGACCCTGCCGCTCACCCTCGTCACGCTCGGGCTCTTCTATTTCATCGTCAACGCGGCGGCGTTCGGCCTGGCGGCCGCGGTCGTCCCGGGATTCAGCGTCGCCGGCCTCGGCTCCGCCATCCTCGGCGCCCTGATTGTGTCGGTCGTGTCGTGGTTCATCGGGATGATGGCCGGCTCCTGAGGCTCCGCCGGGCCTCAGC
>JADZCY010000344.1 GCA_020851325.1 Acidobacteriota bacterium
CTTCGCCTGGCTCCACAACTGCCGCCGCGTCGTCACCCGCTGGGAACGCCATGTCGAGAACTACCTCGGCATGGTGCAACTCGCGTGCGCCCGAATCCTGCTGCGGGCATTTATGAGATAGCTTCTAGGTCCTAGGCCCTAGGCCAAAGACCTGTGTCCACGACAGTCGAACGAACCCGTGATCAGAAGTCTTTGCCCTAAGACCTAAGACCTAAGACCTAAGACCTAAGACCTAGGTCCTAGGTCCTAAGTCCTAGGAAAAAGACTTGTGTCCACGACAGTCGAGCACCCGTGATCAGAAGTCTTTGCCCTAAGACCTAAGACCTAAGACCTAAGACCTAGGTCCTAAGTCCTAAGTCCTAGGAAAAGGACTTGTGTCCACGACAGTCGAGCACCCGTGATCAGAAGTCTTTGCCTAAGACCTAGGACCTAAGACCTAAGACCTAGGACCTAAGTCCTAGGACCACTGTCACCTCGTGCCTGCCGCCGTCGGGTCGTAGCGGAATCGCCGACGGATCCACGTCTTCGCCGTCGAGCGACGCGTGCGCGACGCCGCGCCACACGTGCTCGGGGTTTTCCACCGCAATGCGATACGTCGTGCCGTCGATCGTCCAGGTGATGGTGAACGCCGGCCACGACGCCGGCACGCACGGCTGAACGGTGAACGTGTCGCCGCGCCGGCGCAGCCCGAGGATGCTGTCGATGCCGGTGCGATAGAGCCACGCCGCCGATCCCGTATACCAGCTCCATCCGGCGCGTCCCGCATGCGGCGCGCGGCCATACACATCGCCCGCGACGACGTAGGGTTCGGCCTTGTAGCGCTGGACGCCTTCCATGGTGCGCGTGTGGTTGATCGGGTTGAGCATGTGGAACAGTTCCACCGTCTCGTCACCGTTGCCCTGGCGCGCCGCCGCCATCACCACCCATGCCGCCGCATGCGTGTACTGACCGCCGTTCTCGCGCACGCCCGGTGGGTAACCCTTGATGTAGCCGGGTTCCTGTGCCGAGCGGTCGAACGGCGGATCGAGCAGCCGCAGCAGCCGCGACCGGCGATCGAGCAGCATCGATCGCACCGCATCCATGGCGCGCTCGGCGTAGCGCGGCGGCGCCGCGCCCGACAGCACCGCCCACGACTGCGCCACCGAGTCGATGCGGCACTCGTCGTTCTGCGCCGACCCGAGCGGCGTCCCATCGTCGTAGTAGCCGCGGCGATACCATTCGCCGTCCCACGTGAGTTCGAGATGCGCGGCGAGGCGGCGGGCATCGTCGCGATAACGGCGCGCGCGTTCCGGATCGTCACGCAGTTCGCAGAGCGCGGCGACGTCGAAGAGCACGCCGTGCAGAAAGAAGCCGAGCCATGTGCTTTCACCGCGGCCGCCTTCGCCGACGCGGTTCATGCCGTCGTTCCAGTCGCCGGCGCCGAAGAGCGGCAGGCCGTGCACACCGCTGGTGCTGCCGCGTTCGACGGCGCGCAGGCAGTGGTCGAAGATCGTCCCGTCCTCGGCGGCGGTTCCCGGCAGATCGTAGGACTCGTGCTGATCGTCGGCGAGCGGCGGCGCGGTCAGGTATGGCGCGCGTTCGTCGAGCACCGTCGTGTCGCCGGTGACCAGCACGTACTCGGCGACGACAAACGGCAGCCACAGCATGTCGTCGGAGCAGCGGCTGCGCAGGCCGCGGCCCGACGGCTCGTGCCACCAGTGCTGCACGTCACCTTCGACGAACTGGCGACCCGCCGCGCGTAGGATGTGCGCGCGCGCCAGATCCGGACGCGTCAGCAGCAACCCCATCACGTCCTGCAGTTGATCGCGGAAGCCGAACGCGCCGCCGGGCTGATAGTAGCCGCCACGCGTCCAGAGCCGGCAGCTCACCGTCTGGTAGAGCAGCCAGCGATTGATCAGCGCGTCGAAGGAATCATCCGGCGTCTCGACGCGGACGGCGCCCAGCAGTGCATCCCACGAGGCGCGCGCCTGGTCCCGGGCCGCAGTCGCCGCCTCCGGTGACGCATGCTTCCGCATCAGCGCTCGCGCGGCGTCGAGACTGTTGCCCTGGCCCAGCAGGAACACGAACTGCCGCTCCTCGCCGGGTTGCAACACTGCGCGCACCTGAAGTGCGGCGCACGGATCGAGTCCGGCGCCGGTGATGCCGGAGAGTGTGGCTTCCGCCAGTGCAGCCGGTGCGCTCAGCGAGCCGTTGCGACCGATGAAGCCGCGGCGATCGCCGGTGACCGCCACCGGCACGGCGCTGGAGCAGGCAAACGCGACGTGACCGGGAAACTCCTGGTTGTAGGCATTGCGTGCGCAGACCGCGCCAGAGCCCGCATCCACCTCGGTCACCACGTGCGCGGCGCCGCCTTCCACCGGTGGGCCGAGCGTCCACTCGTTGTAGGCGAAGATGTCGAGCGTGCGCACGACATCGCTGTCGTTGGTCAGCGTCAGCACCGAGAACTTGACCGGATCGACGGCGTGGACGAACACCTCGAGATGGTGACCAATGCCGTAGCGATGGCCGGTGAACGTCGTGAGTCCCGTCGAATGGCGCACCAGCGTTTGCACGCCATCCACGCGCGGCAACGGCCCCGGCGTCGGCGCCCAGCTTTGACCGGTCTCCAGATCGCGCAGCAGCAACGCCTCGGCCGTCGGATCGCTGATCGGATCGTTGGCAAACGGCGTCAGACGATTCTGCCGGCTGTTGCCGGCCCACGTGTGCGCGGCGCCGCTGGCGGTGACGATGGTGCCGAACGCCGGGTTGGCGAGCACGTTGACCCACGGCATCGGCGTCTCGTCGCGGCCCTCGACGACGATGGCGTATGTGGACGCGTTGTCGGTGAATCCGCCCAGTCCATTGTCGAGCGCCAGGGGTGGCACGCCGGGCGACTCCGTTGTTTCCTCGCGCGCGTCGCGCGCCGGCGTCAGCGGCACCGGCACCGTGCGCGCCGTGTCGGGCCGGTCGAGCATCGATCGCAGGTCGGTGCCGTCGCCGGGCAGCACCGCGGCGGCGGCGGCTTGCAGCAGCAGGCGATCGGCGGCTGATGTCGTGTCGGCGCGCAGCAGGTAGGCGCCGCCCGGTCGATGCTGCCATGTGCTCCACGGTCCGTCGTTCAGCAGCGCCGACAGTTGCGACTGCATCTCGTCGAAGTAACCGCTCGGGTATTCGTTCAGGATCACGAGGTCGGCGGCCAGACCCTTCAGCCGCCAGTATTCCTGGGCGCGCAGCACCTGCCGCGTCAACGCGACGGCGGCGTCGTTGGTCACGCGGACGAGCAGGATCGGCAGGTCGCCCGAGATTGCGTGCGCCCACAGGCCCGGCTGTCCCAACGTGTTGCCGGCGACGACATCCGCTGCCGCACGGAATGTCGTGTCGGTGCCGAGCACGCGCGAGGCCAGACGTTCGAACAGTTCGGCCTCGTCGGGCGACGCATCGAGGTGTCGCAAGGTGCTCTGCGCATGCGTGGCGGCGAGGGCAAATGTGCGTGATGCGGCCGCGGCGTCGCGATACTTGCGCGCCAGGGCGACGGCGGTTTCGCGATCGGGCGCCATGCCGGTGGCGACCGACAGCCGCGCCGACATCCCCGGCATCACGCGCAGCCGCTGGCGCAGGCTGACAATCGGATCGAGCACCGTGCCGGTGGTGCCCGAAAGTGCGCGTCCGTCGAGCGCTTGCGGGTTGGCGGTGGTGCGGCCGCGGCCCAGGAAGCGCGCGCGATCGGTTTCCCACTCGAGCGGCCCCTGCGGACGACCATCGAGGCTGAGACAGTGGAACACCCACGCGCCCGGCTCGCGCGGATCGCGCGGGCGCCGATGGCCGAGCAGCGCCGCGCACTCGGGCACGTATTCGGTCTGCACGAACAGCTTGCCGAAGGCCGGATGCGCGAGATCGTTGGCGGCGGTCGTCAGTACGATTTCGGCGTAGCTGGTGACGTCCAGTTCGCGCGGACGCAGACCGCGGTTGTGCACCGTCAGCCGCCGCACCTCCACGTCGTCTTCGGACGAGACGGCAATGTCGAGCACCGTGGCGAGGTCGCCATCGCGACGACGGAAGGTGGCGCGTTCGGCCGTGAAGGTGACGGCGAAGTCGTCGGGGCGTGCCGGTGTCGGCTGCGACGTCGCCGACCATATCGCGTCGGTACGGATGTCACGCAAATAGAGGAACTGACCGTCGGCGTCGCGCGTCGTGTCGCGACGCCAGCGTGTGACCGGCAGACCACGCCACATCGAGCCACCGCCGCCGGCGTTGGTCACCGCCGTCACGTAGTGCCCGTTCGACAGGAACTGCGTATGCGGCACCAGCGTGTCCGGCGTGCGGAACGTACGCACCGGCGCCGACGCCAGCGGACCCGTGACGCGGATCTCGTCGCGCGGCCGCGGATCGATCGGCGCGACGTCGCGCGGCACGCGCTCCTGCAGCAGCAGCACCGTCGCCTGCACGCGCGGATCGGCGTGGAAGCGCTCCACCATGCGCTCGGCCAGCAGCGCGTTCACCAGCGCCACCAGCGTCATGCCCTGGTGATGCGCCATGTAAGCGCGAACGACGACGCCGGCATGCGGCTCGTCGGCAGCCGGCGCATCGGCGCCGCGCGGTGTGTAGTCCACGGCGTCGAAGAAGCCGAACTCGCCGCGCACGCCCTGGCTGGTGAGGACGCGGAGGTTGGCGGTGGCCGCCGCTGGATCCACACCGAGCGCCAGCGCTGTCGCGTACGGCGCCACCACCACTTCGTGGCCCAGGCCGCGCTTCAAGCCGAGGCCCGGCACGCCGAAGGCCTTGTATTGATACGTGCCGTGGCGATCGACGAGGTTGTACGCCGACTCGGAGATGCCCCACGGCACCTCGCGATCCACCGCGTAATCGATCTGCCGCTGCACGACGAGCCGGCAGGTGGCGTCGAGCAGCGTGCCGGCGTACCGGCGCATCAGCAGCAGCGGCATCAGATACTCGAAGATGGTCCCGCTCCACGACAGCAGCACCGGCCGTCCGCGCACGGCCGTCACCGGGCGGCCCAGGCGGAACCAGTGCGACTGCGGCGCATCGCCGCGCGCGATCGCCAGGAAGCTGGCCAGACGCGCTTCGGAGGCGAGCAGATCGTAGAACGACGCGTCGAGGCGCCCGGGACCGTCGGCATCGGCGAGGCGATAGCCGATGGAGAAGAGCTGCCGCTTCGGCTCGAGCAGGAACGTGAAGTCCATCGCCTCGACCAGCGCCGTGGCCCGCGCCGCCAGCGACGGCGACAGATCGCGCAGCGCCTCGGCGATCGTGACCAGCGCGCCGGCGAGGTTGCCGCTGTCGACGGTCGACACATACCGCGGCAGCAGCGGCGCCAGCGTCTGCGTGTCGTACCAGTTCAGCAGATGGCCCTCGTAACGCTCGAGTCCTTCCATCGTCGTCAGGGTTGCGCCAACGCGCTCCTCCAACCCGGCGGCATCGATGTAGTCGAGGTCGTACGCCGCCAGCGTGGCGAGCAGGCCGAGGCCGATGTTGGTGGGCGAGGTCCGGTGCGCGACGACGAGCTGCGGCGTGAGCTGGACGTTGTCCGGCGGCAGATGATGATCGCCGGCCGTCACGAACGTGTCGAAGTAGCGCCAGGTGTGCCGCGCCAGTTCCTGCAGATACGCGCGGTCATCCTCCGAGAGTGTGACCTGTCGATCGACCGTCGGGCGGCTCAGCACCCACGCGACCCACGGCGCCGCCAGCCACGCCATCAGCACCGGCAGTGCCACCGGCAACGCTGCAGGCCGCGCCATCGCCACGACGAGCAGCACGATCGCCGCCAGCACCGGGCTGGCCGCCATGCTGGCCACGAACGCCGACAGCCGACCGTCGCTGCGCGCCGCCGCCGTGGCCATCGTTTCCCACTCGAGCAGTCGCCGGCCGGTGACGCCCAGCCGCACCAGCGCCGTGGCGATGGCGTGCACGCGAACACCGGCGTCGTGCACAAGGAACATGAGGTCGAGCGCCAGCCGCGCCGTCGCGTCCTCCAGGTCTTCCACGGCAATGTGCGCGTAGGCGTGCCACGTCTGTCGCCGCGCCGGGCCGCCAAGCGCCTGAATCAGCCGCGCGACGATCGGGAACGCCGCCGGAGCCAGCGCCAGCGCCGTCCACGCCGCGGGGCGCCCGGGCAGCAGCGTCCAGCCGAGCACCAGCGTCGCCAGCGTCGCCGCCGGTGTCAGGCTGCGGCGCAGGTTGTCGAGGATCTTCCAGCGCGCGATGATCGGCAGCGTGTTGCGCACCGAGCCGCGACGTGACGGCACGTGCGCGAACAGCCAGCGGAGGATCTGCCAGTCGCCGCGCACCCAGCGGTGCTGTCGCCGCGCATGCGTGAGCACGCTCGACGGGTAGTCGTCCACCACCTCGACGTCGGTCACCAGGCCCGTGCGCGCGAAGAGTCCCTCGAACAGATCGTGCGAGAGCAGCGTGTTCTCGGGGACGCGATCCGCGAGCGCGGCAGCAAACGCGTCGACGTCGTACAGACCCTTGCCGGTGAAGATGCCTTCGCCGAACAGGTCCTGATACACGTCCGACACCGCCGTCGTGTACGGATCCACACCCGTGTGCCCGGCATAGATCCGCGCGAACAACGACCCGGCCGCACTCGCCATCGTCACGCTGACGCGCGGCTGCAGGATGCCGTAGCCTTCGGTGACGCGGCCCAGCACCGGATCGACACGAGGACGATGGAGTGGGTGGGTGATGACGCCGATCAGCTGCTTCGCCGCATCGCGCGGCAGGCGCGTGTCGGTGTCGAGCGTCAGGCAGTAGCGCACCAGCGGCAGCACGTCGAGGGCGCCGACCTGCGTGGTGAAGGTGGTGTCGGTGGCGCCGCGCAGCAGGCGATTGAACTCCTCGAGCTTGCCGCGCTTGCGTTCCCAGCCCATCCACGCCGCTTCGCCGGCGTTCCAGCGGCGTTCGCGATGGAAGAGGAAGAAGCGATTCGCTTCGGGTCCGCTGTGGCGGAGGTTCAGCTGCTCGACGCCGTCGCGCACCCGGGCCAGCAACTGCGCGTCGCCGGGCATCTCGCGTTCCGGAGCGTCGGCGACGTCGGTGAGCAGCGCGAAGTGGATGTGCGGATCGACGTTGCCGAGCGCCAGCACCTCGAGGTGATCGACAAGCGCGTCCACCCCGGCGTCGCTCGTCAGTAGCGTCGGGATCACCACCATCGTCCGCGCCTCGTCGGGTACTCCGGTGGCGAGGTCGAGGCGCGGCAGGCGACGTGGACCGACCAGTCGCGTCACCGCGTAGTGCAGCATCACGACGACGAGATCGCAGATGGGGAGGAGCGCGACAATGGCGGCGAGAACCTGCGACCACGGTCCGCCTCCGAGCCGTTGCACCGCCATGACGACGCCAATCACGCCAGCGAGCGTGAGCAGCGTGATCGTGCCGAGATAGAACACCGCGGCGTGACGAAGCAGCGCGCGCCGGAGCCGCAGTCGCACCGGCGGGCGGAACGCCAGGTCGGCTTCGATGCCGGCGCGACCGCGATCCACCAGGTGATAACCGACGAATGCCGTGCGATCGTGCACCGAGCTGAGGGCGGCCGCCTGACGCGCCGTTTCCACCACCTTGAGCGCGACGCGCATCTGGCCCTCGCCGGAGGTTGGCGCCAGTTCCTCGACGGCCTGCCGCAGTTCGTCGCGGCTCGGGAAGTCCATGCGCCCGTACGTGCCGGATGGGTCGCGTCGCAGCACTTCCTCGACGAGGCTCACGGCCTCCACGTAGTCGGGCCAATCGAGCGTGGCGCACAGACGCAAGCTGGTGATGGCATTGGCCACCGAGGCCTGGGCCACGCCCTGCCGCTGGTGCTCGGCGCGGACCGCGTCTTCGGCCGTGGTGTGCCGCCGCGCCAGCTCGTTGTCGACGGCGCTTCTGATCGCCGACACGCGCATGCCGTACTCACGGGCGCGGTGCAGCACCTGCACGAGGAAGGCGTCCGGTGCGCCGTCGAGGACGCGCACGTCCGGCTGGCGATCGGCCTCGGCCATGTAGGTGTCGGCGGCGAGGCGGGCGTTGCGAGCCGTCAGCAGTTCGTCGGCGAGGCGGCGGAGGTTCTCGACCAGCGCCAGCTTCAGCATGCTCGGCCACGCCCACAACTCGCCGATGGTGAGCGGCGCGATGCGCTGGAAGCTGGCGAGGAACTGCACCAGCAGCGGCCGCGACAGACGGCTGTCGCTGTGTCGCACCACTTCCACGGCCATCGCATAGACGCGCGCCTGTCCGGCGTATTGGCGCGAGGCGAGCGTCGGCAGCGTGCGCGCGTAACTGCGCGGCAGGTTGCGGCGGATGTCGGACACCTCCGACATCACCAGCGGGAAGTTGTCGAGAATCCACTCGCCGGTCGGCCCGACGAACTCACCGGCGCGGACATCGTCGGTCAGCGTGTGGTAGGCGAGGCCCAGCACGCGGACGTTGTCTTCGAAGCGCGGGAAGGTGTCGCTCGGACGGCGGCGGGCGTCGGGATCGAGCGTCAGCCCGGCGGCCAGCGCGGCGGCGCGGTCGTCGAGGCTTTCGGTATGAAGGAGATCGTCGCGGAGCGGCCGCTGCGGCGTGATCCCGCGCGCGTCACCGAACCGCCAGGGGCTCACCGCCGCACTCCGGCAGCAGCGAGGGGACGGGACGACGGAGACGAGACGGTGCGAGGCATGAGTCCGGGCGCACGTGCGCCACGCCCGGTGAGCAGCGTCGTGGCCCCGTGGTCGAGATTGGGAAGGCCGTCACCCATGTTGGGTAACGTACCACCCTCGTGTTAGTTCGAGCGGCCGCTGGCACCGCGAGTCCGCGTCACGCCCCAGGCGTGGCCGCAGTCCTCGCATCGGAAGAACATCCCCTGCGAATGTCGTTCAGTTTCGATGATGTTGGCAATCCGGCACGACGGGCAGGTGACCGGTGGACGTCCCTGCAGGACGCCGGTGGGGAGCATGAACGAGGTGCTGCGGTGTGTCACGAGCTACACACGTAGCAGCAACCTTGCCAACTTACCGGTTGACCAATTCCCTGATGGTGCCGTCGCGCTTGTTCAGCACGAACAGTCGATCGTCCGGCCCGGTGCCGAAGCGCAGGTCGGCACGCGGCGCGGCGGCCTTGCCCTGGCTGGCGTTCTTGTCGCGGATCAACTGCAGCAGCGTCTTCGCCTCGCCCTTGTCGTTGAACAGCACCCGGCGAATCGCGCTCTGACCACCATTCGGCAGCTTGTCGGCGTGAAGGTAGAAGATCTCACCGCTGGGGTTGTCGCCGAAGATCAGCAGGTTGCGCAGTGGCGGCACGGCGTTGCCGCGATACACCAGGACGCCGGTGACGGCGACGCGGCCCAGCAGTGGATCGCGGTGGTCGTATTCGGCCACCGGCCAGGTCAGCCCCGGCGCGCTGCGTGGATTCTCGAGCGAGATGCTGCGATTGGCGTAGCGGTAGCTGCCTTCCCACACGTTCCAGCCGAGGTTGGCGCCCAGCGTCACCGGGCTCACTTCCTCGACGATGTTCTGGCCGATGTCGGCGACATACATCGTCCGCGTCTGCGAGTCCCAGGTGAAGCGCTGCGGGTTGCGCACGCCGTAGGCGTAGATCTCGCCGAGCGTGTCGTCCTTGCCGTCCTTTGCCCACGGGTTGTCTGCGGGGATGCCGTACTTGCCGTTCGGACTGTTCTTGCCGAGTGGATCGATTCTGAAGATCTTGCCGAAGGCCGACGCGAGATCCTGGCTGTGATTCTGCGGATCGCCGCCGCTGCCGCCATCGGCGACGCCGACGTAGAGCAGACCGAACTCCGGCGTGCCGGGCTTCGCGAGTGGATTGAACGCGATCTGCCCGCCGTTGTGGTTGGCGTACGGGTGCGCCATGCGGAACATCTCGCGCGGCGTGCCGCCGTCGTAGCGCGCGGCCGACGCGTCCTTCGCCGTCCACTCGAGCAGCACGGTGTCGTGCGTGCGCGTGTCGCCCTTCGGCTTGAAGTCCACCGTTGCCGGCATGCGGCTGGTGTCGGTGTGCGTATAGAACTTGCCGTAGCCCGGCGTGCCCCGCTGGGCGAACTGCGGATGGAAGGCGAAGCTCTGGAAGCCGCGCTCGCTGCCACGGGAATCCACCTGCACGTCGAACGGCATCGCGTTCAGATCCAGATAGGGCGTCACCGTCTTGCCGTCGTAACTGACGCTGTAGATCATCCCCTGCATCGTGTTGACGAACAGTCGGCGCGTGCCGGGTTCGTCGACCAGCAGGTTCATGCGCGCCGGATCGGCGCCAGCGTCGGGAATGGTCGCGAACTCGCGATAGTTGACGCGGATGACATCCGCGGTGGCTTCGATCGGCGTTGGGAATGGATCCACCGCCGGTGCGGGTGGCGGGCCGGGCCGTGCGGGCTGGGCGGCGCCGGGCGCGGCCGGCGGAGTTGCCGTTTGCGCGGCGGCAGGGGCTGCGGCCAGCAGCGGAACGAGGACGAACAGCAGGGGACCGACCATTGAAACTTTCCTCCGGGATGCCGCGGCGCGGCGAGGGCGCGAAGCGCATCAGTCGATCACCGCGGCGCCGCCGAACGAGACGACCGTATCATGTCGTTACGTGTTGCTGCCAGGCCGGACCACCGGTCAGACTCATCGTCGGCAACGCATTGTCTTGCCGTGAACTTCTGAACTCCACGACGTCCCCACTCACTTTCATCGAGGAGCACTCCGCATCATGACGCGCACTCTCACGTTGTCCGGCGCCGCCGGTCTGGCGATTCTTCTGGCCTCGGCGTCGACGCTGGCGCAACCGCCACAGCCACCGGCGGGACCGCAGCCCTATTCGGTCGGGCAGCCGCTCGGCCTGCCGGTGACACCAGCGCCGGATGGCAAGTTCGAACCGATGTCGAACAACGTCAAGGTCTATGGCGCCATCTACTCCGCGGAAAGCTGCTCGTACGACCCGGTCCGCCAGCTCATCGTCGTGCCGAATCGCGGCGTCGCCCAGAACGTGCAGGTGAACAACGCCTGGGTGTCGCTCCTCAATCACGACGGCTCGGTGCACACCGCGCGGTGGATTGGCGTGCAGAATCCCGGTGACCAGCGCGCGCGCCTCACCCCGCCGCTGGTGCTGAACGAACCGCTCGGCAGCGACATCGTCAACGGCGTGCTCTATCTCGCCGATCGCGATGGCGGCACGAGTCAGAGCGATCCCTCGGTGTCCGTCGTGCGCAAGTTCGACATGAAGAGCGGGGAGCCGGCGGGCGAGGTGCGCATCCCGCAGTCCACCGGCTTCAACGACATCGAGGTGGCCGCGGACGGCACCATCTACGCCACACAGACGGGTGGACAGAACGGCGACACCTGGCAGGTGTGGAAGATCACGCCGGCGGGCGAGGCGTCGGTGTTCGTGCAGGGGGCGCCGCTTCGCCAGCCGAACGGCATCGCGCTCGATCCGAAGGGCAACATTGTCGTCGCCAACATGGGCAACGAGGATGTGCTGACGTTCTCGCCGGCCGGCACGCTGGTGGCCACCGAGAAGGCGGCGCAGAGCGGCAGCGACGGGCTGGTGATCATGCCCGACGGCACGAAGTACGTGAGCAGCGTGATCCTCGGCGGCGTGTCGCGCATCCGGCCCGGCGGTCAGGCCGAGCTGATCGCGCGCAACATCCCGAGCGCGGCCTCGATGTGTTATGACGAGGGAGCGCGCCAGCTCGTGATCCCGATGAACGCGAACAACGCGCTGGCTTTCATTCCTCTCAACTGACGGACATCATCGATGAGCACACCTTCCACCGCGACCGATCGCCAGGCGGCGCTGACCGAAACCGTTGAAGCGCTGGCCGCGGCGTCGCCGAAGTTCAACTGGACCGGCATCTACCTGCTGAACGGCGACACGCTCGAACTCGGGCCGTTCGTCGGCGCGCCGACCGAGCACACGCGCATCAAGGTTGGCGTCGGCGTGTGCGGCACGGCCGTCGCGCGCGACGCCAACATGAACGTGCCGGACGTCGCCGCCTCGGACAATTACCTCGCGTGTTCGATCGAGACGAAGTCCGAACTCGTCGTCTTGATCCGCGATCCGCAGGGCGTGGTTGTCGGACAGATCGACATCGACAGCCACGAAGTGGCGGCGTTCGGTCCGGTGGAAGAGAAGCTCGTGGAAGACGCGGCCGCGGCACTTGGGCAGCGGTGGAACGAACTGCGGTAGCGCGGGAACTCACGCTTTCCGCGCCTGGGACTTAGGACCTAGGACCTAGGACTTAGGACCTAAGACCTTGGTAGAACTGCTCGACGCGATTGACGGCGCGGGTGATGTCTGTCCGTTCGCGCTTCAGCAGTGGGCGCAGCGGCGTCACCGCGACCTTCACGCCGCGGGACGATCGCGCGGTGTTCCACAACCCGGACTGGTAAGCAGTGAGCAGCACGTGGCCGGCGATCTGTCCATCGATGATCAGTGCGTGACGGAACGTGACCGACGCGCCGCCGGAGCCGACGATGCCCGGACAGGGGGCATGGGAAGGAAGGGTGCTGAAAGGTGCTGAAGGGTGCTGAAAGGTGCTGAGGGGTGCGGCTACCGTTGTGTCGGAGAGTAGGTCACACCGTCCGGGCTGTTCTGCACTTCCACGCGCGCGAGGGTGCGGCCGGATTCGAGATCGAGGACGAGCATCGAATTGTCGTTGCGGACGGTGACGAAGGCGTGGCGATTGTCGGGGTGCGGGAACACGCCGGCGGTGGATGGCTTGTCCACCTTGGTCATGCCGAGCGGGATCGACTTGGCGATCGTCTGCGTCGCGACGTCGGCCATCACCAGCGACGAGGCGTTGGCGTGCGGCACCAGCGCGAAGCGGCCGTTCGGGGTGAACTGCACGCGATAGGGGAAGCCGGGCGACGGCAGGCGCTTCACCACTTCCAGCGACTGCGTGTCGATGATCGAGATGGTGTCCTCGGCGCGATTGCCGGCCCACACCCAGCGGCCGTCCGGCGTCACGCCGACACCCTCGCACTCGGCGCCGGTCTTCACGTCCTTGATCTTCTTGCCGCTCTGGAAGTCGAACGCGCTGACGCTGCCGTCGCGCATGTTCGAGCAGTAAAGGCGCGTGCGGTCGGTCGACAACGCCAGCATGTGCGACACGCCGGCCTCGGTGCGGAACACACGTTCGATGGCGCCGCTCTCGACATTCACCAGCAGCAGCGCCTGATTCGCTTCCGACGTCACGACGACGCGTGAGCCGTCGACCCAGCGGACGTCGTGCGGCGCGCGGTACTCGCCGAGGTCGATCGTCTTCAGCACGTCGCCGCTCGGCAGGGCCAACAGGCTCAGCGTCTTCTGCTGTCCGACGCCGGCCTTGTTGTAGTTGGTGACGATGACGCGGCGGCCGTCCGGCGACGCCGCTGCCTCATGCGGCCCGCCGACCACCGGGACATGCTTGTACGCCTCCATCGTCTTCAGATCGATCAGCGTGACGGAATCCGACTGCTGGTTCACCACGACGACGGTGCCGGTGAGGGCCGGCGATGCCTGCCGCGCGCCGAGGGTGATGACGGCCGCAGCGACGATCGCAGTGAGCGTGATAGCGGCGATGCGCATGGCGTCACGGTACGCCACAGATGGCACAGATGCCACAGATTTCACGGTCATGGCCACAGACGCCACAGGCTACAGGCCACAGATGAGCACAGGCCACGGATGGCACACTCCACAGATGGCACAGGCCACAGATGGCACAGATAGCACAGATGACGCAGAGGCCACAGATGGCACAGATAGCAGATGACGCAGAGGCCACAGATGGCACTGATGAGCAGCGAAGAATCGCCGATCGTCAATCACGCATCGGCAACAATCGCGCAATCCGCCGATCCGTCAATCACCAATGCCACCCCTCAGCCTGCCGGCTCGGCGCGCGGGGCGCCAGATGGCCAGAACGGCGCCGATGACGATCGTGAGCACGCCGGCCGAGAGCAGGCGCGCGTCGGTGCTCGAGACGCCGAACAGTTGGCTCGAGAGGATGCGTCCGAGCGCGAGCGCGCCGGCGCAGCCGAGGATCACGCCGAGGCCGACCACGCGCGCACCGTGCTTCAGGAAGAGCCGCATCACGATTGCACGAGTGGCGCCCAGCGCGACACGGATCGCGACTTCACGCTGACGTTGATGCACCGCGTAGCTCATCGAGCCGTACAGGCCGATCAACGCCAGCGCCGTGGCGGCTGCAGCGAGTGACGCCAGCACGCCGGCCAGCCACAGCGGGCGCGCGCGCGATTCGGCGACGGCGGCTGACAGCAGACGCGGTTCACCCATCGCCGCGTCACGCCCCGCGACGGCGGCCGCTTCGCGGATGGCGTGCGCCGGCAGGCGCTCCACACCGACGCCGCGCAGATACACATACGCGAACCGATTCGGCCGCTGCGCCAGCGGCAGATACACATCCTCCAGATTGCTGTCGTCGTGCGTCTGCCGCACATCGGAGACGACGCCGACGATGAGGACGCTGATGGGGGTCGCGGTGTCGTTGTCGTTGTCACGCGGGAGGATCGTCAGCGTGTCGCCGATGGCTCGCGCACCCGGCCACAAGCGGCGCGCCAGCGATTCGCTGATGACGGCAACGCGTTCGCTGTCCAGGCGATCGCGCGCTTCGATCGGGCGGCCATCGCGGAGCGCGATGCGCAGCACATCGAAGTAGTGCGCGCTGACGGCCAGCACGCCCGCCTGCGCGCTCTGCCACGTCATTCCCGCGCGCTCCACGCCGTGCACGCGCGGTGGTTGCAGCGGCCACCAGTCCGCGGCCGCTGCCGTGCCGCCCGGCACCAGTGCTTCCACGCGCGGCAGCAGGCGATCGTAGAACGCGGCTTGCTGCGCCGCATCGGGATACGTCGCATCCCGCAGCGCCGTCCCCGCCGTCATCACATCGTCCGCGAAGCCGGACTCCACGGCGAGCACGCGCCGCGCGCTGTCCACCACGAGCAGCGCGCCGACGACGAGCGTCAGTGACGCCGCGAGTTCGATGGCGAGGAAGCCGTCGCGGAGGCGGCGAGTGCGACGCGTGTCCGTCGAGGTGCGTGCCGCGCCCGGCACGATCGTGCCGGCTCCGCGTCCGGTCGTCACGATCGGTGCGATCGCCAGCGCCATGGTTGTCGCGACGCCGACCACGATCACCATCGCGATCACCGCGGCGTCCGGCAGGAATGCGTTGACGCCGCCGGGCACGCGCCGACCCAGCGGAAGCTCGAGGCCAGAGTGCATCGCGCGAACGAGCGCGAGGCCGCCGGCAACGCCGGCGATGGTGGCCGCCGCGCCAAGGAGTGCGGCTTCAGCGGCGACGAGGCCGAGCACACGCGCGCGTCCGGCACCGAGCGCCATGCGCAGGGCCATTTCATTCTGCCGCCGATGTCCGCGCAGGAGCAGCAGGATGCCGGCGTTGACGCCGGCGATCAGCAGCACCAGCGCCGCCACGGTGACGAGTACGCGCAGCACGGGCTGCAGCGATGCGGTGTAGCGGTCCTGAACGGAGGCAGCGGAGACGCGCCAGTCTGGCGCGACGTCGATCCCGCCGCTTCGGAGGAATGCGGTGAGGCGATCAGCGACGGTGGCCGCCGCAACGCCGGCGCGCGCCTGCACCATGTAGGGATACGCCGGCGCGGTCAGCGGCACGAGGATGCCGGTGTAGGTGTTGACGTGCCAGAAGTCCGACGGCAGCACGCCGATGACGGTGAAGACTTCCGGCTCGCCGGGCCGATCGCTGACATACGCCGTGAACGTGCGCCCGACGATGCGTGGATCCGAGGCGAACCGCTGCTGCCAGAGTTGCTCGCTGATGAGCGCAACGGGTGGCCGTCCGGGCGTGAAGTCGTCCTGGGTGAAGCTGCGTCCGGCCAGCGTCCGCACACCGAGCGCATCCGCGAAGCCAGGCGTCACCCACGCGCCTGGCACGGACTCCGGATACTCGCCGCCACTCAGGTAGAAGACATCGAGATCCCACGCCACCGCGTGTTCGATGACGTCGGAGACGAGCGTCCAGTCGAGCGTGTCCAGCCCGCGGGGCGTGGGTGATCCGGGCGTCGCCCACTCGAGGCTGTAAAGCCGATCGGGTGCGGGATACGGCAGGGCCCGGCCGACGTACGCGAACGCGATGGCCAGTGCCGTCGTGCACAGCGCCATCCCGCCGCCCAGCGTGACGACGATGGTGACGGCGAGGGCGGGTGTGCGGGCGAGCGCGCGGCACGCGTGACGGAGGTCGGTCCAGAGCCCCGCCATGGCTCACCGTGCGAGGTGGCGCGCCAGCGCCGCGTCGCCACGCGCCATCGAAACGGCGCGGCGGTGATGCGCGGCGGCGGCGTCGCCCGTGGTGGCAAGCGATGCCGCGAACTGCATGCCGGCATCGTCTGGCGCCAGTGCGATCGCCTGCTGCAGCAGCGGATAGCCGCGTTCCGCGGGCGCGCGTTCGATGGTCCAGGTGCGACGGGCGTCGGCGCTCAGCATGGCCCAGTGAAAGACCTGACTGGCCTGTGCGTAGCTTTCCAGCAGCACGCCAGCGTCGAAGAGCGCCAGCGCGCGCAGGCGTGTGGGCTGCGACGTGTCGCGGCTGCGGGCGATGACCGTGGCGGCCAGCGCGGCGGCGACGTCGGCGTTGCCGGCGGCGTAGATGGTAGCCCGGCGCAGGTTCTCCATGCGGGCCAGGATCGGCGCGTCCGGGGACAGGAGACGCAGGGTGTCGGCGACCAGACGCTGGCGGTCGTAGCCGGCGTCCGGACTGTTCCAGCCCGCGGATCCGTCGGCCCAGGGCAGGAGCGCGTGGCCGGGGCCGGGGTCGAAGGCATCGCAGAGGAGTGGCGGGCCGGCGTGGGCGGCGGCTGGGAGTAGCAGCAGGGCGGCGGTCAGCGCCAGGCCGCAGAGCGTGTGTCGTGTCGTCATGTGGGTGTCACCTCCAGCCGCGGGGACGTAGCGGCTTGGGGGTGATGGTGGGGCAGGCGGTGCGGTTTGTGGCGTCAGTCGCGGTGATGTCACCGTTACCTGACCGTTACATCAGGCGGTTTTCCACACAATTTGACCTTCCCAACGCGTGGAGGCCGTTCCGAACCCGCGTCCCTTGCCCCATACTCGTCCCATGCTCGTCCCGCACGAACTGGTGCGCGCGGAACTCGACCGGCTCCTTGCCAGCGACGACTTCATCAACGCCGAGCGCCTGAGCCGGCTGCTCCGCTTCCTGGTCGAGCGCACACTCGACGGCCGCGACCGCGAGATCAAGGAATTCGTCGTTGGCACCGAGGTCTTCGATCGCGGTCCCGCCTACGACCCCCGCCTCGACTCCATCGTCCGCGTTGAAATGCGCCGCCTGCGCACCAAACTCGACGAGCACTACGGCGCGCGCGTCGGCGACGCCAGGCCAGTCAACATCCGGTTCCGCAAGGGCAGCTACGTCCCGCTGTTCGTGCCGCGGGGCACGACCGGCGGCGACCCCCTGAGCGTGATCGCCGACGAGTGGAGTGACCTGCCGGACGCCGAGCCCCACGACGGCGTGCCGGGGGCGTCGAACGGCCGTCGCGACGATCAGCATGGTAGCCGCGGGGATCAGCACGACAGCCGCGGGGATCAGCACGGCGGCCGCGGCGATTGGTCCCCGACCGGCGTCTCAGGCATTCACGGCAACGGCGCAGCGGCGGTGGCGCTGTCTGCGGCTGCCGTCGTGCGCCCCGCCGGTGACGCCACTCGCACCGGCCGAACCGAACGGGTGCGCCGTCCATACCTGCTGGCCGCGGCACTGTTTCTGGCGGTGGTCGCCACGGCCGGCGCCACCCACCTGTGGCGCGCGCCGGCGCTGCCGCGCTTGGCGGTGCTGCCGTTCGAAACGCTAGCGCGTGATGCGGAACTGGAAACCATCGCCTCGACGCTGACCGGCGAGGTCACCTCCGCCCTCGTTCAACGGCAACAGTTCGATGTCGTCCCGCGCCGGAGCGCCGCCGCGTTTCCCTCCGCGCCGCGTGTCACCGCCGAAACGATTGCCGCGCTGCGCGCCGACTGGCTCGTTGAGGCCATGGTCCACCGCCTCGGCGCCGGCGTGCGCGCCGAAGTGCGGCTCGTCGACGCCACTCGCGACCGCAAGGTGTGGGTGGAGGACTTTGTCGGCACACCCGCGGACCTGCAAACGCTGGCGACGCGCATCGCCGAGCGGATGGGCGAGCAAGTCGCCGAGAGCAGGTAGCTCATTGGGGTCAGGTCACGATTCGTGAGTTTGAAGCCACATCTTGCGGCGTTGCCTGATTGGGTCGCCAGCGCTGGTAGTCGAGCGACGGTCGACTCACGAATCGTGACCTGACCCCTGACCCCGATCGACCCTGACCCCGACCCCTGTCGTCCCGGTAGCCTCCGTCATTGGCGACTGACCCCGTCGTGCTTTCAGTGCATCAGGGCTCGGGACCAAGCGCAGGCGGCTGCGATGCCACACAGCCAACGCGCCGCCTGGCGCCTGCCGGTGAAGTGGGTCCACGCGATTCCAACGCCCAGTCCCAGGAACGCGACAGCGTTGAACAGATGGAGAGCGAGCGGCACGGTGTCACCTCCTTCGAACGAGAATAGTGTGAACTCGGCGGATCGACTCGCAGATCATGAGCTGACCCCGCAGGATGTCGATCGCGCATACACATATCGAAGTTCCGGCCGACTGCGCCCTGAGCGCTGGTAGTCGGCCGACGATCGACTCACGATCGTGACCTGACCCCCTGGCCGCGGGGGGTGCAGCGGGCGGAACTGGCTCGGTGCGCGGCCCGTCCAATCGCCCATGTCCGGCTGGATCCACGACATCACTATCGCCATTCGCCAGTTGCGGCGGCGCCCCGGCTTCGCGCTGCTCGCCGTCGCGACACTCGCACTCGGCATGGGCGTCAACGCCGTCGCCTTCACGTTCGTCAACGGCGTTTTTCTGCGCGGCTTCACTGCGCACGTCGTGCCGGACACGTTGCGTGTGTCCATGACACCGGCGGGCGAAGACGGCGGCTTGCTGTCCTTCGACGAGTTCCAGCGCTTCGACGAGGCGCTCTCCGCGCCAGCGACGCTGGCCGCCGAGGGCCGGCTCGGGCTGTCGTGGCTGCACGACGGCGGCACGACCTACATCCACGCGCTTGCCGTATCGCGCGACTACTTCACGCTTGTGACACCGCCGGTGCGCGCTGGCCGCGTCGTCGTGTCGATCGACGACGATGCGCCGTCCGTAGTCATCGGCGAACGGTTCTGGCGCGACACCCTGGGCGCCCCGTCGCTCACCGGCCTCCGCCTGTTGCTGAACGGCGTGCAGGTCGAGGTGAGCGGCATTATCGCGCGCGAGTTCACCGGGCCAGCCGGCACGTATTCCCCCGACGTCTGGATCCCGCTTGACGAACTGACCTTGCTGCGCACGTCGCCAACGCTGCGCGGACCGGACGAACGCTGGCTGTTCGCGATCGCCCGTCCCGGACCGAGCCAGACGATGACGGCGCTCGAGGCGCAGCTGGCGGCGATCTCGATCGCGCGCGACGCTCGGGCTGACACCGGCGAGCCGCGCGAGGTTGCAGCACGTCCGCTCGGCGAGGTGTGGTCGGCGACGGGCAACCGCGCCGCGGCGTTGGTGATGGGCACGATCGGTCTGGTGCTGCTGCTGGCGTGCTTCAACGTCGCCAACCAGTTGCTGGCGCGCGCCATCGAGCGCGAGCGCGACATGGGCGTGCGCACGGCCCTCGGCGCGTCACGCTGGCGACTACTCCGTCAGATGTCCCTCGAAGGCCTGCTCTTCGCCTCGCTTGCCGGCATCGTCGCCACGCTGCTCGCCTGGTGGACGACGGCGCTGCTGACGCGCCTGGCGCCGCCGTTGGACACGCCGCAGTGGGTGGACCTGCGACCTGACGCACGCGTCATCACCTTTCTCGTCGGAGTGATCGCGCTGGCCGGCGTGCTGCCGGGATTGTGGCCCGCGATCTCCGCGTCGCGCGTCGACGTCGTTCGCGCGCTGGCTGGACAAGGCGGCTGGAGCGGCGGCCGGCCGTCGCCGGTTCGCCGGTGGCTCGTCGGCGCGCAGGTGGCCGGCGCCACGACGTTCCTGGTGCTGGCCGTGCTGTTCGTCCAGTCGTTCAGCGCGCTGCAGTCCGCGAACACGGGGCTGGCGCAGGACGAACTGCTCGTCGCCGAGTTCGCGCCGGCATCACACGGCTACACCGCGGAACGCGCTGCCGCCTACGTCGATGTGCTGACCGCCAGGGCGCGCGCTCTGCCGGGCGTCGTCGACGTCGCCGTCGCCGATCGAGCGCCGTTCTTCCTCGGCGCGGATCGTTCGCTCACGCTGTGGCCGGACGGACGCACGTGCTCGGCCGTCGAACCTTGCGAGACGGTGACGGCGTTTGCCGTGAGCGCCGGCTACTTTCGCACGGCCGGTGCCCGGCTGGCCGAAGGACAGGACTTCAGCGCCGCCGGTGTCGCGGCGGGCAGCGAGGTGATTGTCAACGGGCCGCTGGCTTGGGAGCTCTCGACGGACGGCGCGGTGATCGGACGCACGCTGCGGCTGGGCGTGGATGGCAGACCGCGCACGATCGTCGGCGTGGTGGCGCCGATCAAGATGCGCGGACTCGATCGCGACGTGCCGACGGTGTTTCTGCCGCTCGACGCCGGCACGTTTGCCGGTGATGTGGCGCTGCTGCTGCGCGCGTCGCGGCCGGCCGGACTGACGCAGCCCCTTCTCGATGCGGCGTATGCGATTGACTCCAATGTCGCACTGCGCGTGCAGACACTGGCCAGCCGGCTGGAGCGTCAGTTATGGCCCGTTGCCACGCTGCGGGCCGTCTTCGGCGGCTGTGCGCTGCTGGCGCTCGCGCTGGCGACGAGCGGACTGGCGTCGGTGATCCTGCACGCCATGAGCCGCCGCCGGCGCGAGTTTGCGCTGCGTATCGCTGTCGGCGCATCCGCGCGTGACATCGCGACGGAGGTCTTTCGCAGCGGTCTGGACCTGCTGTGGCCGGGGCTTGTTGCCGGACTCGCGCTGGCGGCGGCGACGGCACGTGTGACCCGCGCCGCGTTCGTCGGCGTCGACGTGCTCAGCCCGACGGCTTACCTGCTGGTGGCCGCGCTGCTGCTGGCCGTCGCCCTCGCCGCCTGCGCGATTCCCGCCCTGCGCTCGTCGCGCACGGCGCCGCTGCTGGCGCTCCGCCAGGACTAATCGCGCCGGGGAGACTTTGGGGTCAACTTTGGGGTCATCAACTTTGGGGTCAGGTCACGATTCGAATCAACTTTGGGGTCAGGTCACGATTCGTGAGCGTCAAGCCACATCTTGCGGCGTCGCCTGATTGGGTCGCCAGCGCTGGTAGTCGAGCGACGATCGACTCACGAATCGTGACCTGACCCCACCGACCCCACACCGACCCCACCGACCCCACCGACCCCACCGACCCCACCGACCCCACCGGCCCCACCGGCTGTGTGACCCCACCGGCCGCAGTGAGCGGACCTGTCCCGGCAAGCGAAGACGGTTTGTCACCGATTGCCGACTTGACAGGTCGGCAATCCGTGCTAACGTGCTTGTCATCTTGAGAACGGGTCTCAGAATGGGTGCCGCCGGCCAATCATGAGCCTGGCTGCCACCCAACCGGCCGTCCCCGGCGGGTCGAGCGCGGCCGCCGCGCGTACGCCCCGCGCCGACGCCTCCGCCGTCCTCGTCCACTATCGGCGCACCGTGCGCCGCCGCGTGCTGCTGCTCGCGGCGCTCGCCGTCTGTCTCTGCGCCACCGTCGCCCTCGACCTCGTCACCGGTCCCTCGCGCATGACCGCCGTCGACGTCCTCCGCGGCGTCGTCTCGCTCGGCAACCTCGACGCGACGCAGTCGGTGATCATCTGGCAGATCCGCCTGCCGCAGGCGTTGATGGCGCTGCTCGTCGGCGCTGCCCTCGCGCTCGCCGGCACCGAGATGCAGACGACGCTGAACAACCCGCTGGCGAGTCCGTTCACGCTGGGAATGTCGTCCGCGGCGATCTTCGGCGCCGCCCTCGCTATCGTTCTCGAGATCTCGATTCCCGGTGTGCCGGCGCAGTGGATCGTCCCGGCCAACGCGTTCGTCTTCGCGCTCTTCTCCGTGATGATTCTGCGCGCCGCCGCCAGTCGCGGCACCGGCGGCTCCGAAACGCTGGTCCTGCTCGGCATCGCGCTCTTCTTCACCTTCAACGCGCTGGTCGCCATCACGCAGTTCGTCGCCACCGAACAGGCGCTGCAGCAACTCGTCTTCTGGACGATGGGCAGCCTCGGCCGCGCCTCGTGGCCGGAAGTGCGCGTGCTGGCCATTGTGATCGCCTTCGTGCTGCCGTTCGTCATCCGCGCCTCGTGGCGACTCACGGCGCTGCGCCTCGGCGAGGAGCGCGCGCGCGCCATGGCCATCGACGTCCGACGCCTGCGCCTGCACTCGCTGCTGCGCGTCAGTCTGCTGACGGCCACGGCCGTGTCGTTCGTCGGCACCATTGCCTTCGTCGGCCTCGTCGGCCCGCACATCGGCCGCCTGCTCGTCGGCGAAGACCACCGCTTCCTCATCCCGGCCAGCGCGCTCAGCGGCGCGCTCATCCTCTCGGCCGCCTCCGTTGTCAGCAAGCTGATCATCCCGGGCGTGCTCATTCCCATCGGGCTCGTGACCGCATTGATCGGCGTGCCGTTCTTCGTGTGGCTCATATGGCGGCGCGGATCGTTCGCATGAGCGGGGCTGCCGACGCGTCGCTGGTGATCGAAGGCCTGGTGGCCGGCTATGCCGGGCGCCGTGTGCTCGATCACGTCACGCTGCCGCCGCTCGCCGCCGGCACGGTGACGATGCTGGTGGGACCGAACGGCGCGGGGAAGTCGACGCTGCTGCGATCAGTGGCGCGACTGCTGCCCGCCGAAGGCACCGCGTGGCTCGGCGCTGTTGATCTACTCCGCATGCCGCCGCGCGCGCACGCCGCCACCGTGGCGTTCATGCCGCAGAGCCTGCCGCAGGGCGTGCACCTCACGGTATTCGAGGCACTGCTGAGCGCGATGAACGCCTCGGCGGACAGCGCGGTGTTTGGCGCCAGCCGCGAAAGCCAGGAACGCGTCGTCGCGCTGCTGGATCGCGTCGGCATTCGCGACTACGCGCATCGCCCGCTGGATGAACTGTCCGGCGGTGAACGGCAATTGGCAAGCCTGGCGCAGACACTCGTGCGTGATCCGCGCGTGCTGCTGCTCGACGAACCGACGAGCGCGCTGGATCTGCGGCATCAGGTGTCGGTGATGTCGCTGGTGCGATCGCTGGCCGACGAAGGCCGCATCGTCATTGTCGTGGCGCACGACTTGAACCTGGCGGCGCGCTGGGCCGAGGCACTTGTCGTGCTGCGCGGCGGTCGACTCGTGGCCGCCGGCACGCCAGCCGACGCGTTGACGCCGGCGGTGCTCGCGGAAGCATACGGCGTGAGCGCGCGCGTGGAGCACTGCTCGCGTGGACAGGCGCACGTGCTGGTGGATGGATTGGTCGACAGCGAACGGATGGAGGAGGCGTCGTGGGCGGCGACCCGGTAATCCTCGACGGCGCTTCCGCGTTCACGCTCACGTCTTCGGCAGGACGAGCGTTCCGCGTGTTCCTGTCCGTGCCGGCAACGCCACCGCCGTCAACCGGCTTCCCGATGTTGATGGTGCTCGACGCGGAACGCATCTTCGCCACCGCCGTGGAATCCATTCGTGCCCGTGCTCGACGTCCTGACGCGACCGGTGTGGGACCAGCCGTCGTCGTTGGCGTGATGGCGTTGCCGCTCGAGCCGGGTAAGCCCGTGTCGCGCACATTCGACTTCACGCCAGCACCCGCCGCGGATGGCTCGCCGCAAGAGATCGGTTCGAGCGACGCCGCCGGTGGCGCGCCAGCGCTGCTGCGGTTCCTCGAAGACGACCTCGCACCGTGGGTCGAGACGATGGCGCCGATCGATCCGGCGTATCGCGTGCTGTTTGGTCATTCGCTGGCCGGGTACTTCGCGCTGTGGGCGCTGCTCAACGGGGCGACGTTCACCAGTTACATCGCCGTCAGCCCGTCGATCTGGTGGGGACGTGCGGCGATCGAGCCACGCCCCGGCACCATCGCGTCCAACCGGCCGCGTCTGATGATCACGGTGGGCGAGTTCGAGCAGCGGCGTGCACCGTGGCAGCCCGACGGCCTCTTCACCGAGGACGCGCTGCGCCGTCGCACCGATCGCCGCATGGTGGACAACGCCGGCGAGGTCGCGTCGGCACTCGCGCCCGTCGCCACTGGTGGCGTCGACTTTCACGTATTTCCTGGCGAGGACCACGCCTCCGTGGCGATGCTTTCTCTGGCTCGCGCCCTGCGCTTTGCCTTGCCGCCGGCGGCGGCAACCTGGCCGTTTCCCGAAGTGGTGACCTCGCGATGACCCTCCCCGTGTTCCGATTCAGATGGACGCGCCTCGCGCTGGCGCTTGGCATCGCGTGCGTGTGCGCCGCGCCGGCTCTGGCCGCGCGCGCGCCCATCACCGTCAAGGATCTCCGCGGCCGCAGCGTCACCATCCCCGCTCCGGCGACGCGACTGCTGATCGACGACAGCCGCTTTCTGGTCGCGCTCGATCTGATTCATCCGCAGCCGGCGTCGCTCATCGCGGCGTGGCCGCACGACGTCAATCGCCTCGGCGATCGGATGTACGAGCAGTTCAAGGCCGTGCATCCGGCGCTGGCGACGGCGCCGCGCGTGGCGAGTTCGGCCGGGACGTTCTCCCTGGAACAAGTGCTCGACGTCAAGCCCGACGTGGCGATCTTCTCGCTCGGCCGCGGTCCCACCGACGCGCAACTCAAGCTGCTGGAAACCGCCGGTGTGCCGGTGGTGTTCATCGACTTCTTCGTGCAGCCGTTCGAGAATCAGGAGCCGAGCCTGCTGATCCTCGGTGCGCTGATCGGCCGCGAGAGCGAGGCGAAAGCGTTCGCGTCGTATCGCCGCGCCAGGCTCGACGCCATTGCCGCGCGCGTCGCCAAGGCCACCGGCCCGCGACCGAAGGTGTTCATGGAGATGCACGCCGGCATGTCGCCGGACTGCTGCAACTC
>JADZCY010000345.1 GCA_020851325.1 Acidobacteriota bacterium
AGCAGGAAGTGAGGCGTGATCTGCGTCGGGCGCAGTTCACCGGGGGCGCGATCGTACTGTCGATTCATGGGAGCGGGTTCTGTGGTGTGGCGTCCGGGGAGAAGATGAGCCCTTCATTCTTCCGCAAGGGCCGCCGCAAGTCCACATGTCCCGCCAGCGTATCGGCCTCCTGTCCGTCGATCAGGATCTGCACGTCGGTGGACGTCGGCAGGTTGACCAGCAGCGTGTTGACGATGCTGTAGACGGTGAGGAGTTCCTGCATCGAACCGCCGGGATGCTTCGTGCGAAGCGTCGCGTCGAGATCGACGAACAGCTCGCCGCGCTCGGACGCGTAGACGCCGCGCACGGTCGTACCGGCGGGAATGGTGGCGGCGAGTGATGGCGGCGGCGGCATGAAGAGCAGTGCCTCGACCAGCGCCCGCGCCTGGGCAACGGTGCCTTCGGCCAGCGGCACGTCCTGCGGCACGCCCACGAGCCTTTGGCCGTCTTCGGACGCGTAGAAAAGCGTGGCCTTGATGCGTGGGCCGGCGGCCGGCGGTGCGGGCGCCGGCGTCACGGCTTCCGCCGCGGGCGCGGGATCCTCGGCGGGCTGGGCCGGCGTGCGCAGCACGCGTCCGAGTGCGGTCATCACCAGCCAGCCGAAGGCGGCCGCGGCGACGAGCGCGATGACGACGGTGATGACGCGGCGCGGCGTCACGGCGTCGGCCGATCCACGGAGGCG
Source organism: Acidobacteriota bacterium (assembly GCA_020851325.1). Lineage (GTDB taxonomy): Bacteria > Acidobacteriota > Vicinamibacteria > Vicinamibacterales > UBA2999 > VFZN01. Next base: position 722 of record JADZCY010000345.1, read on the forward strand.
CGGAACCTGATGATGGCGTCGAGCAGCGCTTCGGCGATACGGTCCTGATACGCGGCGGACGTCAGTTGCTGTTCCTGCTCGGGGTTCGAGACGTAGCCGATCTCGACCAGCACCGCCGGCATGTTGGCGCCGACGAGGACGCGGAACGGGGCCTGCTGCACCGGACGCGGGCTCATCTCGACGCGCGCCCGCAGCGCCTGTTCGACGGCGCCGGCCAGCGACGATGACTGTTCCAGATAACGTGCCTGTGCGGTTTCCCAGAGGATGAGATCGATCGTACGCGTGCCGCCGCCGAGGGCCGGCAGCGTGACGGCGGCGTCTTCGGCGCGGCGTCGTGCTTCCGCATCGGCGCGTTCGACGCTGAGGTAATACACCTCCGCGCCCTTGATGCCGGCACGCACGGCGGCGTTGGCGTGGATGCTGAGGAAGACGTCGGCCTGGTGGTTGTTGGCAAACGCCGATCGATCGTCGTGCGACACCGTACGGTCGTCGTCTCGCGTGAGGAACACGCGAAGGCCAAGTCGGCTTTCGATGAGGGTGCGAAGTCTGCGCGAGACGGCCAGCGTGATGTCCTTCTCGCGCGCGCCGTTGGGCCCCTGCGCGCCGAGTTCGTCGCCGCCGTGGCCGGGGTCGATGACGACCGTGCGGAGACCGCCGGCGGGAATAGGCGTGATCGAGGGACGGATGTCTGGCGCAGGTGCTGGCGGCGCCGTCGGTGCGGGCGCGGCATCGGTGCCGGCCGGCAGCAGATCGATCGTGAGTCGCGTCGAGCCGGCATCGGGCTGACTCGTTGCCGAGCGGAACGTGCTGAAGCGCGGCCCCGTCGTGATGGTGATCGCGGTGGGGCCGGCGGCGGCAATGGCGGTGACGAACGCCTGCTGCGGCAGCGTGGGCACGAGCAGATCCAGCGCGTCGGCGTCGAACTGGACGATGAGGCGTCCGGCTTCGGCGGTGACGCGCGGCGTCGTCGCCGGAGACATCTCGAAGACGATGGACGCGTTGGCGCTGCCGCTTTCCACGCGCGTGACGACACGCGGGACGCGGAGGTCGCCGATGACGACGGTGCGCGAGGCGCGGCGGACGTCGATGCGGGTCTCGAGCACGGTGCCGAGCGCGCGCGGCAGGAAGTCCAGCGGCACCAGCCAGCGGTTGTCGCGCCGCAGCGCCGGCGCCGCGAGTGAAACCAGGCGCCCAGCCACCGACACCACCGGTTGGTCGGCGGTGACGATGATGGTGCGATTGCGCGCCGTCACGGTGAGGCCGCCGGCCGCTTCGCGGGCGGTGGTGCCGAACGGCCCGGCCAGGTCGTCGACGGCGACGTAGTCCTGGTTATTGACGACGACGAGCGGCAGGGTCTGCCGGCCGTCGCGCGAGACGAGCGTCAGCGCCGGCGCCTGGCCCAGCAGCAGCGGCATGGCCCCGGCGGCCGCCAGCACGAACAGCACGATCCACACGCCCCGCCGCATCAACGCTCAATTGTAGTGGAGGCAAGACGGGGGTGCGACACGGACGTGCTCACGAAGGTGCGGCACGGGGGTGCTCACGAAGCTGCGACACGAGGGTGCGCACGGACGTGCGCGGTACGAACGACGGGCGCGACGACACGACGGCCGGCGCGCCCGAACGTGACCTGCGAAGCGGTGCTACCGCAGGTTGGCGTTGAAGAACTCGATCGTCCGGCCCCACGCCAGCTTGGCCGCGGCTTCGTCGTAGCGCGGCGTCGTGTCGTTGTTGAAGCCGTGCTGCGTGTTCGGATACATGTGCATCGTGTACTTCACGCCGGCCGCCTTCAACGCGGCTTCGTAGGCGGGCCACATCGCGTTGATGCGCTCGTCGGTGCTGGCGTAGTGGATGAGCAGCGGCGCCTTGATGCGCGCCGTCTCTTCCGCCGAGGGCGTGTTGCCGTAGAACGGCACGCCGGCGCCAAGGTCCGGCACGCGCGTCGCCAGCATGTTGACGATGCCGCCGCCGTAGCAGAAGCCGACGGCGCCGACCTTGCCGGTGCACTCGGG
>JADZCY010000346.1 GCA_020851325.1 Acidobacteriota bacterium
AGGAGTTCCAGGTGGGCGGTGCCGGCAGCGGCGCCGACAGCTTCGGCGGCGGCACGAACATGTCCATCAGCGTGAAGTCGGGCGGCGACCGCTTCACGGGCAGCTGGTACAGCGACTGGGAGGGTGACGCCACCATCAGCGACAACGTGCCGGATGCCTTCCGCACGGCGCGCACGCCGGATGGCGACGGCTACTTCGTCACGACGCCGCTCACGCGCGGCAACCCCATCGACCGCCAGTACGACATCAACGGCAACATTGGCGGACCGCTCTGGAAGCAGAAGGCGTGGTTCTTCTACAGCTACCGCCTGAACGACCAGTACAAGTACACGCTGGGCATCGACGAGCTCGCCCGCTCGAAGCTGTCCAACAAGTACACCTTCAAGGGCACCTTCCAGATCGGACGGAACAACCAGGTCATCGGCTTCCTGAACAAGCGCGAGAAGCTGCAGGAGCTGCGGGATCTCGGCCCGTTGGTGCCCGTGTCGGCCGCGCGCTACCAGTCGTCGCGCAACTATCCCTGGACGTGGGAGTGGACCAGTGTCCTCGGTGGCAAGGCGTTCCTCGACGTGCTCGCCGGGAACTGGTACAACTTCTTCCCGCTGGAACCGACCGACCAGTACGGGTTCGCCAGCAACGTCGAGCCGGGCCGGCTCGACACGGGCACGAACCAGCGCACGGGTTACCACGACTCGTACCAGGACCAGAAGCGCTTCAAGCCGCAGGTGTACGTCTCGCTGGCGTACTTCAAGGACGGCTGGGCGGGCTCGCACGATTTCAAGGTCGGCTACGACTGGAAGCGGGACCGCCGCTTCTTCACGCGTCCGCAGCCCGGCGGCGACATCTTCTACCGGGACCTGAACGGCAACGTGAACGAGCTGGAGCTCTACAACTCGCCCAACACGTCGCAGAACGACGTGGTCTACAACGCGGGCCACATCAGCGACACGTGGAAGGTGAACAGCCGCCTCACGCTGAACCTGGGCGTGCGCTTCGAGCACTACGTGGACAGCTTCCCGGATCAGTCCTTCACGCCGAACGGGCACGCGATGCTCGCCAACTGGCCGGCGGACGTGAACCCGACGGAGCGCGCGCGTTACCTGTCCTTCATCGCCCCCGTCAGCGTGACCGGTCGTGAGGTGGCGAACACGTTCAACGTCTCGCCGCGCGCCGGATTCGCCTACGACCTGACGGGCGACAACCGGACGGTCGTCAAGGGCTACTACGGCCGCTTCTACTTCAACTCGGCCGACACGCTGGCCGACCTCGAGAACCCGGTCGGCTCGGCGCGCCTGCGCTACCGCTGGAACGATCTCGACGGCAACCGCCTGCTGAGCGGACCGCAGGAGTTGGGCACGTTCAACTCCGTGCAGGGCGGCGCCGGCTTCGTCAACGTGGACGACAACATCAAGCGGCCGTACTCGCAGGAGATCTCGGGCCACCTCGAGCGCGAGATCGTCACCGGGCTCTCCGGCCGGTTCTCGTACGTCTACAAGAACGTCCGCAACGAGTGGGTGGAGATCGATCCGAACCGCGCGCCTGCCTTCACCATCCCGTTCACCTTCGTGGACATCGGCGAGGACGGCGTCCGCGGCACGGGCGACGACCAGACGCTCAGCCTGCTCGACCGCCCGGCGGCGGTGGCCCAGAACCGTTTCTTCACGAACCCGACGGACCCGGCGTACAACAGCGACTTCCAGACCATCGAGTTCGCGATCAACCGCCGCTTCCAGGGCCGCTGGATGCTGCTCACCTCGTTCGGCTACACGTGGCTGAACCAGTTCCACGCCACCACGACCAACACCGGTGCGCTGGATGCCCTGGCGCAGGGCAAGTCCTACCTGTGGCGCGAGAACCAGCGCCTCTACGGCGACGAGGGCCGCGAGACCTCGACGCTCTGGAACTACAAGGTCATCGGCCGCTACACCATGCCCTGGGAAATCGGTTTCTCGGGCTCCTGGAAGGTGCAGAGCGGCCGTCAGTGGGGCCGCAACACCGCCGTGGCGTTCCCGGGTGACGGCACGCAGAACATCCGGATGGAAGAGGTGACCGCGAACCGCGCGCCGGCGGTGTCGATCCTCGACTTCCGCGCGGACAAGAGCTTCACCTTCGGCCGCTACGGCCGCCTGACGGCCATGGTGGACGTGTTCAACGCGCTCAACGACAACACCGTCGTCAACTTCGCGACGACGACCGGCACGAACTTCAAGCGGGTCCTTGGCATCCTCGACCCGCGCATCGTCCGCTTCGGCGTGCGGTACGACTTCTAGGGGGCCGGGGACGCGGGCCACGGTCCGCGTCCCCGGTGGGCCCTTCGGGTGGGCCCTCGCTGTGCTCGGGTAGGCCGCGCTTCGCGCGGTGGGAATACACAACGGCTGGATCACTGCGGTGGTCCGGCCGTTTTCGTTTTCGCCCGGGTGGCTTCGCGGGATTCCACGAGCCTTCAACCTGCGGCATCTTCGTGGAGCGCCACCGTCCACCGCGCGGAGCGCGGCCTGCCCGAAGGGCCTCTACTGTCTTTCCCGTAATCCTTCCCTCCATGAGGCTGTATTGCGCGGTCGCAACCCGCGCAGTACAAACCGCAGCGGCCGAGCAGGCAATCGCCTGTCCAGCCTGTCGCCACGGCTCGAGTCCCGCGGCCGCGCCTTTTCCGGCCCTTCGTGCGCGTGGTGTTCGTGCGGCTCACCGCACCTTGGAGGAACGATGATCAGGTTGAGACTCCCACTAGTGGTCTGGCTGGGCCTGGCCCTGCTCTGGACCCTTCCCCTCGAGGCACAGGAATTCCGTGGCCGCATCAACGGCACCGTCACTGACAACACCGGCGCCGTGCTCCCGGGCGTGACGGTTACCGCCACCAGCCCGGCGCTCATCCAGCCGCAGGTGCAGGTGACCGGCGCGGACG